>JAAVGZ010000079.1 GCA_014799985.1 Helicobacter sp. | reverse complement strand
GAATTTGCTGCCACAACATCGGCGATGGCATTGCGATAGATGCGAATCGCCTCGGGGATTCTGCCGGCTGTCTCGAGCGCTGTGCCGGCGGTGAGCCTCGCTTCTGTGCTTTTGTCAAGCGCCAAGAGTTCACGTGCGAGACGCTCGACTTTGGACACATCGCCGATGCTGCTTAGGTAGAGCAGATATGCTTTGATGCCATCGGCAGCTTTGGGTGCAAGCTTGTAGGCTTTGGTGGCGTAGCGCTTGGCGTCATCGAATTTGCCGAGGCGGAGGGCGATTTGGACGACCAAGTGTAATAGCGAGACATTGTTAGAGCCATTTTTCAGCGCTTTTTGGGCATATCCATAGCCCGGGCGCGCATTGCCTGTATCATACAGCAAGGCGGCAACTCCGGCGTTTGCGCCCATGTTGTCGGGGTCAGCCTTCAGGACGCCCTCAAACATGCTCGCGGCTTTTTGGTAGTTTTTGGCGAGCAGATGTTGCGCCCCCTCACGGTTTTGGTCATCGAGCGATTTGGGTGTGGTCATTTGTGTCCTTTGGGGGATTATAACATAAGACTCTTGTTGTCATGTTGAGCGAAGCGAAACATCTCATAATTTTCACAACCCGAGATTCTTCACTCGCTCGCGCGAGTTCAGAATGACAAGACGAGATTTTTATTGTCGTTGCGAGGCGACAGCCGAAGCAATCAACCGTCCATGAATGCTCAATACGGTTGATTGCCACGCTCGTTACGCTCGCTCGCAATGACGACACGAATCTTTCGCGATTCTAACAAGCCTAGACATTATAATATCTCCGATACCAGCGCACGAAATTTGCCACGCCAACGCTCACAGGCGTGCTGGGGTGATAGCCCAAGTCGCGTTGCAGGTCGGTAACCGAAGCATAGGTCGCGGGGACATCGCCCTCTTGGATTGGCAAGAAATTCTTGATTGCCTCCTTGCCGATGTTTTTCTCGATTTCTGTGATGAAATCCATGAGCCTCACGGGGTGGCTGTTGCCGATGTTGTAGATTTTGTAGGGCGCAGAAGAGGTGCTTGGGTCGGCTATCATCGCGTCCCAATCGGGGTTTTTGTGCGGCGGGTGGTCGATGACGCGCACAACGCCCTCGACAATGTCATCGATGTATGTAAAATCGCGAATCATGTCGCCGTTGTTGAAGATGTCGATGGGCTTGTCCTCGAAGATGGCTTTGGTGAACAAAAACAGCGCCATATCGGGACGACCCCAAGGACCATAGACGGTGAAAAAGCGCAAGCCCGTTGTGGGCAAGCCAAACAAATGCGAGTAGGTGTGCGCCATGAGCTCGTTGCTCTTTTTGCTCGCCGCATAGAGGCTGATTGGGTGGTTCGTGCCAAAATGCGTGCTAAAGGGCAGCTCTTGGTTGAGCCCATAGACAGACGAGCTCGAGGCATACACGAGATGTGCGATTTCAAAGTTGCGGCAGAGCTCAAGGAGATTCATAAAGCCGATGATGTTGCTGTGGATATACGCATCGGGGTTGGTCAGCGAATAGCGCACGCCGGCTTGCGCGGCGAGGTTGCAAACGGAATCGAAGTGCTCGTCTGCGAACAGAGAATACAGAGATTCTTTGTCTTCGAGCTTGAGCTGCACGAAGCGATAGCGCGAATCGAGCGTGCTCGTGGTGAGCTTGTTGTATGTGATAGAATCGCGCGCAATCCCTGCCTGTTGCAACCGCGCGAACTTGAGCTGTACGTCATAGTAGTTGTTGATGCTATCGAGCCCCACGACTTCATCGCCGCGTTCAAGCAGCTTTTGCGCGACAAAAGAGCCGATGAAGCCCGCTGTTCCTGTAACGAGGATTTTCATGTTATTGCTTTGGGTGGCTGCCGGGCGCTTGCTTGTTCATCTCGGCATAGTAGGTTTGCAAAAACGCGATGTTGGCGCTGCCATCAAATTTGCGCAGTTTCAGTTTCTCGAGCGCGAGCTCGATGGCGTTTATCACCCATGCGCATTCATGGACGGGCAGAAGCCCCATTTGGTTGATGCGAAAAATCTTGCCCTTGAGGTGGTCTTGCCCACCCGCAAGATTCACGCCAAAATCGTTTTTGAGCGTTTTGCGCAATGTGTCTGCCTGCTCGTGCGCAACCGCTGTCATCGCTAATGCGGGCACTTTTGGGTAGATTTGTAGCCCGAGAGTTTGCATGGCTTTTTGCGTTCCGAGCGAGCGCGCCTTGGTCGCGTGATAGACATTGTAGAATCCATCGATGAGGACTTTTTGGAAATACTCCGCAAGCCCGATGATGAGCGTGGTGGCGGGCGTGTAGGCGGTTGTGTTTTTGCGCTGGCTCTTGAGCTCGTTTGCGAGGTTGAAATAATATCCCGTGCTGCATTGCTCGATTTGCTGCACAGCCATTTCGGATAAGCCGATGATGCTAAGCCCGGGTGGCAACATGAACGCCTTTTGGCTGCCGCCAATCACGGCATCGATGTTGTGCGTGTCGATGAACTCGACACCGAGCGCGGTGATACAATCGACAACGACAAAAATCTTGGGATTGTGCTCCTTGACTTTGCTCGCGATTTCTTCAAAAGGGTGGCGCAGCCCGCCCGCGCTCTCGCATGCCTGCAAAAAGACGGCATCGATTTTTGGGTTTTTGGCAAGCGCCTCTAGCACTTCATCGGCGCTCGCGGGTGTGTCCCATTCATGCTTGATTTCATGCACATTGCGCCCGAGCGCCGTGCCAATCTTGGCAAAACGTTCGCCAAACTTGCCGCTGTTGATGACAAGCGCTGTGTTGCTGCAAAAAGTCGCCACGCATGCTTCCATAGCGCCCGTGCCAGAGCTCGCGAGCATGAGGACTTCATGCATGCCAAGCAGCGCGAGCAGCGAGGCTTTGGCGCTCGCGAAGATGTTTTCAAATTCAGGTGTTCTGTGGTGGATTGTTGGCGCTGCCATTGCCCAACGCAATTCCTCTAGCACAGGCGTTGGTCCGGGTGTGAATAACAACATATTTGTCTCCTAGTATGAGATTCCAAACCAGTTGATGACCAAATAGATTGTGCCGCTTAGAACTGCTGCAACAGGAACGGTGATAATCCATGTGGCAATGATTTTGTTGAACGCCGAACGTTTCACGAGCTCTTCTTTGTAGGCTTGTTTGAGCTTCTTTTGCTCTTTTTTGCTCAAGAAGGGCAGGGCATTGTCGGCTTGCGCTTTTTCGACCATTTTCATTTTGCCTTCGGAATCAATCGCCACGCCAGCGGCAGCAAGAGCCTCTTCGGCTTCGCGTCTTTGCTTGATGGCTTTGAGCAGCAATTGCTTTTTCGCCATAGGTGCTTTGCGGAATGTCTCGAGGAATTGGTTAATCGCCGTGGTGTCCTCGCCGCTTTTTTCGTGCGCCTCGATGATGGTTTGCTCGATTTGGAAATAGTGGCGCTTGATTCCCTCGCGCAAGAATCCAACCCCAAAAACCGCGCCCACAGCCACATGCGTGGAGCTAATGGGCAAGCCCAGAGCGGACGCAACGAGCACGGTTACCGCGGCGCTCATCGCCACGCAAAAGGCGCGGATTTGGTCGAGCTCGGTAATCTCGCTGCCCACTGTGCGGATAAGCTTTGGTCCATAGAGCGCGAGCCCGAGCGAGATTCCAAACCCGCCGACAATCATAATCCACAATGGCACGCTTGCGGCTTGTGCGAAGTCATCGCCATGCACGACAAGGTCGTTGATTGCTGCGAGTGGTCCAATCGCGTTCGCGACGTCGTTTGTGCCATGCGCAAAGCTTAGAAGCGCGGCGGCAAAGATGAGCGGAATCGTGAAAAACTTGCCCACGCTCTCCTTGTTGTTTTCGAGCTTCGCCGAAGCGGCGATGATGAGCGGGCGGCAGACGAAATACACAATCAAGCCGATGACGACAGAGATTCCGAGCGAGACGGGCACGGGAAGGCTAAAGACATTCTTGAGCCCCTTGCCAATCATATACATGCAGAATGCGAAGGTCATCAGAAACAGCAAGATGGGCACGACCGTTTGCGCCGCCTTGAGCTGGTCTTCTTTGTATGTGATGGTGCGCTTGACGACAAACAAGAAGCTTGCCGCGATGAGCCCGCCAAGCAAAGGCGAGATAATCCAGCTGCCCACGATTTCGCCCATTTTTGTCCATTGGACAATACCAAAACCGCCCGCCATGATGCCCGCGCCGAGGATTCCGCCGACAACGGAGTGCGTTGTGGAGACAGGAGCGCCGAGAACGGTGGCGAGGTGCAGCCACACGGCGCTCGAGATGAGAGCGGAGAGCATGAGGTTGATGAAGGTTGTTTTGTCTTGCAACACTTCAACGCTCGAATCGATGATGCCCGAACGGATTGTATCGACGACATCGCCCCCAGCGATGATTGCGCCGCTCGCCTCGCACACGGCTGCGATGAGAATCGCGCCACCCATTGTGAGCGCCTTTGAGCCAACGGCAGGACCGACATTGTTCGCAACATCGTTCGCGCCGATGTTCATCGCCATATAGCCCCCAACCATTGTCGCAACGATGAGCACAGAGAGCCCCGACATTCGTGAATCGCCCCCGCCAAACGCCGAAGCCGAATACAACGCAACAGCAGCCGCCGCCAACACAAACAAAATGGCAAGCCCGAGCTTGATGAAGTCGGCACGATTGAAGCTCGTAGCCTGCTCCAGCTTGCGCATGTTTTTGATATTGTCCATTAGATACCCCCTAGTATTATAGCGGTGGTATTATAGCACATGTTGCAAGCATTTCCATTGTCGATGTTGCGCGATTGGAGCGAGCAGGGAATCGGGATTGCACACAATGGGGACTTTGACGCTTTCAAGCAGCGGCAAATCGTTAATCGAATCGCTATAAAAGCATGAATCTTGAATCAAGATTTTATAATCTTCACCTAAGTATTCTTGCAAACGTTGTACCTTGCCTGCGCCAAACGACAAAACGCCTTTTGTGTGCCCCGTGAAAATGCCGTTTTTGCGTTCCGTTTGGCTCGCAATCGTTTCGGAGATTCCAAAGAGCTCGGCGATGGGTTGCACGAGGAAGTCGGTGGTTGCCGAGATGAGGATTTTTCTGTCGTTTGCGTGCGCATGCAGAATCTCGCGCATGCTTGGGTAGGCAAGCGGCGCGATTTTTTGCGGGACAAAGACCGCAACGAGCGCGCCGACGTCTGATTCAGACAGACCGGCGACAATGCGGAGAAAAAACTCCATAAAGGCGAGCATGTCGATTGTCTTGTTTTTGTATTGCTGCGCATAGGCAGCGAGCTGCTCCAAAAAGCTCGAATCGACAAGCTTGCGTTCTACGCAAAATTCTATCCATTTCCCTGCGCTATCGCCTGCAATGAGCGTCTCATCGAGGTCAAACAGCGCAAGCAATGCTAGCCTTTGCGTTTTTCGATGATTTCTTTGGCGATGTTGCCCGGAACTTCGCCATAGTGGCTCATTTCCATGACATACGTTCCGCGCCCTTGCGTTGCCGAGCGCAAGTCGGTTGAATAGCCAAACATCTCGGCGAGCGGCACAAACGCGTTGATGATTTTGAGCCCTTGTCGGTCGTCCATCGAGTTGATTTGCCCGCGGCGGCGGTTGAGGTCGCCAATCACATCGCCCATGTATTCTTCGGGGACTTCGACTTCGACTTTCATGATAGGCTCGAGCAGCACGGGGCTCGCGTCTTTCGCGGCTTCTTTGAACGCCATAGAGCCGGCGATTTTGAACGCCATTTCGCTCGAATCGACTTCGTGGTAGCTGCCGTCATAGAGCGTTACCTTGCAATCGACAACGGGATAGCCCGCGAGCACGCCGCTCTGCATTGCCTCGATGATACCTTTATTAACAGCGGGGATATATTCTTTGGGAATCACGCCGCCCTTGATTTCATCGATAAATTCATAGCCCTTGCCTGCCTCTTGGGGCTCGAGCTTGATGAAGACATGTCCATATTGCCCGCGCCCACCGCTTTGTTTGGCGTATTTGTGCTCTTTGTTCACGCTGCTGCGAATCGTCTCGCGGAAGGCGACTTGGGGCTGCCCCACTTCGGCTTCGACTTTGAACTCGCGCTTCATGCGGTCAACGATGATTTCGAGGTGCAACTCGCCCATGCCTGAAATGATGGTTTGCCCGCTCTCCTCGTCTGTTTCGACACGGAAGCTCGGGTCTTCTTCGGCGAGCTTCGAGAGCGCGATGCTCATTTTTTCTTGGTCGGCTTTGGTCTTGGGCTCGACAGCAATCGAAATCACGGGCTCGGGGAACTCCATGCGCTCCAAAATCACGGGGTCTTTTTCGGAACAAAGCGTGTCGCCCGTGAGCGTTTCTTTGAGCCCCACAAAGGCGCAAATCTCGCCCGCAAAGATTTCTTTGATGTCCTCGCGGCGGTTGGCGTGCATTTTGAGCAAGCGCCCAACGCGCTCTTTTTTGCCCTTTGTCGAGTTATAGACATAGCTGCCCGATTCGAGCTTGCCGCGATACACGCGCACAAAGGTGAGCTGCCCCACAAATGGGTCGGTCATGATTTTGAAAGCCAAGCCGGCGAACTCGCCATCATCGGCGGACTGCACGGAGACTTCTTTGCCTTCCTCTTTCGCGCTCACGCCGCGAATGTCGGCAACCTCTGTGGGCGCGGGGAGATATTGCACAACGGCATCAAGCAGNGTTTGCACGCCCTTGTTTTTGAACGATGAGCCGCAAAGCATGGGGATAATGCTCATCGCATGGCAGCCAATCTTGAGCCCCTTTTTGATTTCGTCTTCGCTCAACTCCTCGCCCGCGAGGTATTTTTCCATGAGCTCTTCGTCCGATTCCGCTGCGGCTTCGACCATTTTTTCGCGGTATTCTTTTGCCTTGTCNACCAAATCGGCGGGAATGTCCTCGATGTCATATTTTGCGCCCATTGTGTCGTCATTCCACACGATGGCTTTCATGCGAATCAAATCGACAACGCCCTTGAAGTCGTCCTCTGCGCCAATCGGAATCACGACAGGCACGGGATTTGCCTTGAGNCTCTCCTTGATTTGTGATTCGACACTATAAAAGTTCGCGCCGATTCTGTCCATTTTGTTNACAAAAACCATGCGTGGAACGCCGTATTTGTTCGCCTGTCGCCAAACGGTCTCGCTTTGGGGCTGNACACCGCCAACCGAGCAAAAGACAGCCACAGCGCCATCGAGAACGCGCATCGAGCGTTCGACCTCAATCGTGAAGTCGACATGCCCGGGGGTGTCGATGATGTTGATTTGGTGGTCGTTCCAAAAGCATGTGGTTGCGGCAGAGGTAATCGTGATTCCACGTTCTTTTTCTTGCTCCATCCAGTCCATTGTCGCTGCGCCGTCATGCACCTCGCCAATCTTGTGGCTGACGCCTGTATAGAACAAAATGCGTTCGGTCGTTGTTGTTTTGCCCGCATCGATATGCGCCGCAATGCCGATATTGCGGATTCTATTCAAAGGAATTTTTCGAGACATTGTTTTTCCTACCAGCGATAATGTGCGAAGGCTTTGTTCGCTTCTGCCATTTTATGGACATCTTCTTTTTTCTTGAATGCTGCGCCGCGGTCGTTGATGGCATCAACGAGCTCATTGGCGAGCCGCTCGACCATTGTGCGCTCGTTGCGTTTGCGCGCTGCTTCGAGAATCCAGCGAATCGANAGCGATTGTTGGCGCACGGGNCGCACTTCGACAGGCACTTGGTATGTCGCGCCGCCCACCCTTCGGCTGCGCACCTCGACAAGAGGGCGCACTTTTTCGAGCGCTTTTTCAAAGACTTCGATGCCTTTTTCTTGAGTTTTTTCTTCGATTTTGTCAAACGCTGCATAGATGATTTTCTCCGCAACGCTCTTTTTGCCGTCCAACATCATTTTGTTGATGAATTTGGTAACAATCTTGCTACCATAAATGGGGTCCCCTAGAATCTCCCTTTGGGGAGCTTTTCGTCTTCTCATTGTGCCTTCCTTGTGTTATTTTGCAGCCGCTTTGGCTTTTTTCGCACCATATTTGCTGCGAGACACCGTGCGTTTCGCCACGCCCGCCGTGTCGAGCGCGCCACGAATAATGTGATACTTCACACCGGGCAAGTCCTTNACCCTGCCGCCGCGAATGAGCACAATCGAGTGTTCTTGCAGGTTGTGCCCCTCACCGGGGATATANCTAATCACCTCGAATCCACTCGTGAGCCGCACCTTTGCGACCTTGCGCAATGCCGAGTTTGGCTTTTTGGGCGTTGTGGTGTACACTCTTGTGCAAACGCCCCTCCTTTGGGGGCATTCAACCAATGCGGGCGATTTGGATTTCTTAATCGCTTTCTTTCTTTCCTTGCGAATCAACTGATTAATCGTTGGCACATCTCTTCCTTAGAAAATAAATTTTAGCGTCCATTTTANCACAAATGGGCTTTTTAAATACTTAAGTCGCCTCTTCTTCGTTTGAAATCTCTTTGAGNCGAATCTTTTTGTTCTTGTGGATTCCCGTTCCGACCGGAATCATGTGTCCGAGCACCACATTTTCTTTCAAATCCTCAAGATAGTCGATTTTCGCNGCGATGCTCGCCTCCGTGAGCACCTTCGTGGTCTCTTGGAACGAGGCTGCGGAGATGATGCTATCGCTGCTAATCGCTGTGCGCGTGATTCCAAGCAGNACGGGCTCGGCGATTGCGGGCTCTTTGCCTGCTTGCAAAATGCGGTCGTTTTCCTCGCGGAAATGCCGCTTGCTGACCATGTCGCCCTCGATGAACTTCGTGTCGCCGCTGTCGATGATGCGCACTTGGCGCAACATCTGGCTCACGATGATTTCGATGTGTTTATCGGCGATGTTCACCCCCTGACGGCGATAGACCTGCTGTACCTCGCTCACGATGTATTTGTGCAGCTCTTTTTCGCCCGAGATTCGGAGAATGTCGTGGCTTGAGACGAGCCCGTCTGTAATCGCCTCGCCGGCATGGACGAACTCGCCCTCATGCACCAAGATGCGCTTGGTCTTGTCGACGATATACTCGGCGCTGCGCCCATCGTCTGCCTCGACAATGATTTTTTCTTTGTTGCGAATCGGCTTGCCGAAGCGAATCTTGCCGTCAATCTCGGAGAGAATCGCTTGGTCTTTGGGCTGCTTGCGCGCCTCGAAAAGCTCGGTTACGCGCGGCAAACCGCCCGTGATGTCTTTGGACTTCGCAACGGCTTTGGGCGTTTTGGCGAGAATGTCGGTGATTCCGACTTCTTCGCCCTCGGCGACATGAATCATGCTCTGCGGGTCGAGCAGGTAGCGCACGGTCGCGCCGTTGCTGCTCGTGATGATAATCGTGGGCTTCTGCCCGCTGGGAATGTGTTCATTGACCATGAGCAGCGAGCGGCTCTCGCCCGTGAGGTCGTCCATCACGACTTGTTCGGTAACGGTCGATGGCGAGATGTCGGCATAGCTGACTTTGCCCTCGATTTCGGCGATGACGGGGTTCGAGTAGGGGTCCCACTCGGCGATGATTTTCTGCTCGTTGTGCTTGGGCGAGGCAATCAATGTGTTTGCCTCGACATCGCTGCTGTCGTCAATCTCGATAATCGATTCACGCGCGATATAATGGCGAATCGCCTCGCGGTCGTTCTCGTCTGCAATCACGGCGAACAAGCCTTTCTCGGTAACCTCCTCGCCCTTCTTGAGGCTGCGGAATCGCTCCAAGCTATCGCCTTTCAAGATGTAATATTTCACGACACCCTTTTCTTTGGCGATGATGTTCTGCGGAATCGGCGCATTGTCGGCAACGCGCAACTCGCTCGCATAGGGGATTCGGTTGGGGATATTCCAGCTGTCCTTAATCACATCGACAATGCTGCCGTCTGTGCGCACGGATTCCCCGTTGTTGTAGGGGATATAGAGCTTGCCTTCAATCCTGCCTGTTACGCCTGCGAGGTCGTTGGGCTTGGCGATGTCGCTCTTGCGCAGCTTGTAGCTCACGNTGTCTTTGTCTCCCTCGACACTCACGATGACTTCGTCATGCACGGTCTCGACNTTGAGGATTCCTTCAAACGGCGCTTTGATTTTGGGCTCGAGCANCAGAATCGCGGCGTTGCGGCGGTTCGTTACAACGCGCTTGCCGTCNTTGTTGANCTCCGTGTTGATGTTGTAATAGCGGATAAAGCCCTCTTTCTCGGTAACAACCTCTTTTTCCTCCGCGCTTCGGCTCGCTGTGCCGCCCACGTGGAATGTGCGCAGTGTGAGCTGCGTGCCCGGCTCGCCGATGGATTGCGCGGCAATCACGCCCACAGGNTCGCCCGGGTTGGTCGGTCGCCCCTCGCCGAGGTTGAGCCCATAGCACTTGCTGCAAACGCCCTTTTCTGCCTTGCATGTAACGGCTGTGCGAATCGTTACCGATTTGACGTTTGCCTCNGTGATGATTTTGGCGAGCTTTTCGTCAATCAGCTTGCCCTCGCTCACGAGCACTTCGCCACTCACGGGGTCGATGACATCGGCAGCCGCAACGCGCCCGAAGATTCTCTCCTCGAGCGGCTCGATGAGCTCGCGCCCNACNGANATGTCGGTAATCTCGACACCCTCATGCGTGCCGCAATCNGGCATCACGACTTTGACNTTTTGGCTCACATCGATGAGTTTGCGNGTGAGATANCCCGCGTTTGCGGTCTTGAGCGCGGTGTCGGCGAGCCCCTTGCGCGCGCCGTGTGTCGAGATGAAGTACTCGAGCACGTTCAAGCCCTCTTTGAAGTTCGAGGTAATCGGCGTCTCGATAATCGTTCCGTCTGGCTTTGTCATGAGCCCGCGCATCGCCGAGAGCTGGCGAATCTGCGCCGCGCTACCGCGTGCGCCCGAATCTGCCATCATNTAAATCGAGTTGAANCCGCCCTTGTCGTCCTCGACAAGCTGCATCATCTCTTTGCTCAAATTGTTGCTCGTGGTCGTCCATGTGTCGATGATGCGGTTGTAGCGCTCTTGGTCGGTCGTGAGCCCGCCGATGAACTCTTGTTGGATTCTCTTGACTTCGTCTTTTGCCTTGCTGATGACCTTTTTCTTGTCGCTTGGAACGAGAATGTCATCGGCAGAAATCGAGATTCCCGCGCGCGTTGCATAGCGGAAGCCCAAGTCTTTGAGGCTGTCGAGGAATCGCGCGGTGATTTCGAGCCCGCCTTCTTTATAGACATANTCAATCAGTGTCGCGATGTCCTTTTTCTTCAGCACGCGATTCCAAAGNGTGATGGGCACATCGACAGGCAGAATCGAATGCAAAATCATGCGCCCAACGGTGGTTTCTATCATGCGGTTGTCCATNACCGTGCGGATTCTCGTGTTGACCTCGATTGCNCCAAACTCGAGCGCAATCATGACTTCGGCGATGTTGTTGAAGAGCTTGTTCGCGCCCTTAGAATCCCTGCGCTCAAGCGAGAGATAATAGAGCCCAAGCACCATGTCTTGGCTGGGCACGGTNACCGCCTTGCCGCTNGCGGGCANCAAGATGTTCATCGAGCTTAGCATGAGCAGCTTGCACTCGGTGATTGCCTCTTGCGANAATGGCACATGCACAGCCATTTGGTCGCCGTCAAAGTCGGCGTTAAACGCCGAACACACGAGCGGGTGGAGCTGAATCGCCTTGCCGTCAATCAGGCGCGGGTGGAAAGCCTGAATCGACTGCTTGTGCAACGTGGGCGCGCGGTTGAGCAGAATCGGGTAGCCTTCGACAATCTCTTGGAGGCAGCTCCAAACCTCGCTGCTGCGGCTNTCAATCATCTTCTTGGCATGNTTTAGTGTGGTCGCATAGCCCTTCTCNTCAAGCTTGGCGAGGATATGGGGCTTGAACAGCTCAAGCGCCATNTTTTTGGGCAATCCGCATTGGTCCATGCGGAGGTTTGGTCCCACGACAATCACGCTCCTGCCCGAGAAGTCGACGCGCTTGCCGAGNAGATTCTGGCGGAATCGCCCNTGCTTGCCCTTGATGATTTCCGAAAGCGACTTGAGCGGGCGCTTATGNGCGCCCTTGACGGCATTGACATTGCGCCCGTTGTCNAACAGCGCATCGACAGATTCTTGGAGCATGCGCTTCTCGTTGCGCACGATGATGTCGGGCGCGTCAAGCTCCATGAGCCGCTTTAGGCGCTGGTTGCGGTTTATCACGCGGCGGTAGAGGTCGTTCACNTCGCTCACGGCGAATTTGCCGCCATCGAGCGCCACGAGGGGGCGCAGCTCTGGGGGCAAGACGGGCAGGGCGGTGAGCATCATCCACTCGGGGCGATTGCCCGAATTGACGAACGCCTCGACAACCTTGAGCCGCTTGATGATGGCTTTTTTCTTNGCCTCCGATGTAACGACCTTGACTTCCTCGCGCAGATTCTTAAGCAGCTCGTCCAAATCGAGCTGGCTCAAAAGCTCNCGCACAGCCTCGCCGCCCATTTGCGCGACAAAGCCCGTGTGCTCGAATCGNTGGTTGATGCTTTGGAATTGCTCCTCGTTGAGCACNTCATATTTGCAGAGCGGCTTCGTGCTCTCGTTGTCNTANAACGCCTCGCCCGGCTCGAGNACNACNTANGCTTCGTAATACANGACGCGCTCAAGGTCTTTCATCTTGATTCCAAGCAATGTCCCGATNCNGCTTGGCAAGGAGTTGACNTACCAAATGTGNGCCACAGGCGTAACGAGCTCGATGTGCCCCATGCGGCTTCGGCGCGANTTGGAGCTTGTAACCTCCACGCCGCATTTTTCGCAAATCACGCCGCGNTAGCGCATTTTTTTGTATTTGCCACAAAGGCATTCATAGTCGCGCACGGGTCCAAAGATTTTGGCGCANAANAGCCCGTCTCGCTCGGGNTTGAGCGTGCGGTAGTTAATCGTCTCGGGCTTCTTGACCTCGCCATGACTCCATGCGCGAATCGTCTCGGGGCTCGCGAGCTTGAGCTGAAACGCGTTGAAGTCGCTTGGGCGCTTCTCCTCGCCGATTGTGAGCGGTTGCAGCTGCCCCTCTTTGCGCTCATAAACGAGCACATCGAGCGCGAGGCTCTGGAGCTCTTTGGTGAGGACATAGAATGTCTCGGGAATCTCCGTTTCTTTGACGGGCTCGCCGCGCGTAATCGCCTTGTAGGCTTTGACGCGCCCCTCTGTGTCGTCTGATTTAATCGTGAGCATTTCGCGCAACGTGTGCGCCGCGCCATGCGCCTCGAGCGCCCACACTTCCATTTCGCCAAAACGNTGCCCACCAAAGAGCGCCTTGCCGCCCACAGGCTGTTGCGTAACGAGGCTATAAGGACCTGTNCTGCGCGCATGCACCTTTTCATCGACAAGGTGGTGGAGCTTGAGCATATACATGTAGCCGACATTCACNCGTTCTTGCATTTTCTCGCCCGTGCGCCCGTCATAGAGCTCGGTTTTGCCGTCCGAATCGATTTTGGCAAGCGCGAAGAGCTTCTCAAATTCTTCTTGATTCACGCCCTCAAACACGGGTGTGGCGAACTTCACGCCCTTCGACCAATCGCGCGCGTACTCGATGAGCTCGGCATCTTCGAGCTTGTTGATGAAGTCGGCGACCTTTTGCATCTTCGATGTCGAGGCGATTTCAATCATCTTCGCGCGCAACGCGGCGACCCACTCGCCCTGCTTNTGCGCGAAAATNTCCTCGAGCTGCTCGCCGAGCTTNTTGCCCACAAGCCCGAGATGCACCTCGAGAATCTGNCCGATGTTCATACGGCTTGGGACGCCGAGCGGATTCANNACGATTTCAATCGATTCGCCGTCTTTGGTGTAGGGCATGTCGACTTCGGGGACGATGTTGGACACAATGCCCTTGTTNCCGTGTCGTCCCGCCATTTTGTCGCCGACNTTGAGCTTGCGCTTGGTCGCGACATAGATTTTGACGAGNTTCACGACACCGCTTGGCAGAATGTCGTCTTTCTCGAGAATNGAGAGCTTTTCTTCATGNTCNTCGCTCAAGTTTTTCTTTTGTTCCAAGAAATTNTTTTTGATTTGCTCATANGTCTCTTGGAGCTGCTTGGANTAGCATTTCGCGAGGTTTGTCATCACGAAGCGATTCACGGAGCGCAACTCGTCTTTTGGAATCAACTCGCCCTTTTTGAACTTCTTGCCATTGACTTCGGCGTCTGTCTTGAGCGGCTCTTTNGANAGCATGAGCGTGAGGCGCAACATCTCCTCGCGGTCGAGCATCATNAGNTTGTCGTGGTGNTCGAGGTCGAGGCGCGATTTTTCCTCTTCATACGCGGCAATCGCGCGTTGGTCTTTGTCGTAGCCCTTCTTGGTGAAAATCTTGACATCAACGACAGTGCCCTCNAGGCTTGGCGGGCAATAGAGGGATTTGTTCACGACATGCCCTGCCTTTTCGCCAAAAATGGCGCGCAACAGGCGCTCTTCGGGCGTGGGCTTGACCTCGCCTTTGGGCGAGACCTTGCCAACGAGAATCATGCCCGCCTTGACATACGTGCCGATTTTGATGATTCCGCTCTCATCGAGGTATGCGGTCTCTTCCTCGCGCACATTGGGAATGTCGCGCGTGATTTCCTCGACACCATGCTTGAGCTCGCGCGCCTCGATTTCTTTCTCGTAAATATGCACAGATGTGAAAACATCGCTGCGAATGAGCTTTTCGCTCACGACAATCGCGTCTTCGAAGTTGTAGCCATTCCATGGCATAAACGCCACGCGAATGTTCTTGCCTAGCGCNAGCTCGCCTTTGTTCATGTTGGGACCATCGGCGATGACCTGCCCTTGCTCAATCGAATCNCCCGCCTTGATGATNGGCAGCTGCGAAAAGCAGGTGTTTTGGTTCGTGCGCAGATTNTTTTGCANCGAATAATGGTCGATGTATGCGCCGCNATCGTCCTCGCCCAAGATGTAGATGTTNTTGCCATCAACGCGCTCGACNGTGCCNCCNCGNGTTGCCTTGATTGCCTCCCANGAATCGCGNGCGATGATTTTTTCCATGCCTGTCCCGACAATCGGCGCATCGGGGGAGAGAATCGGCACGGCTTGNCGCTGCATGTTCGAGCCCATNAGCGCGCGGTTGGCGTCATCATGCTCGAGGAACGGAATGAGCGCGGCGGCAACGCCCACGACCATGCTNGGGCTCAAATCAATCAGATTCACCTTTGCNTTTTCTTCGAGCAGAATCTCGCCNTTNATGCGCGTCTCGAGCAAATCTTCTTTTATCTCGCCATTCTCGTTGACTTCGGTGCTCGCTGGGGCGATGACCTGCCCNTCTTCTTGGGTNGCGGTCANATACACGACTTCATCGCTGACTTTGCCATCGACAACCTTGCGGTAGGGCGCTTCGATGAAGCCCAAATCGTTGACTTTGGAATAGATAGANAGTGTGTTGATGAGCCCGATGTTCTGCCCTTCTGGNGTCTCGATAGGNCAGATTCTGCCATAGTGTGTCGGGTGGACATCGCGCACCTCGAATCCCGCGCGCTCCTTGACAAGCCCGCCCTCGCCGAGCGCCGAGAGGCGACGTTTGTGCGTTACTTCGGAAAGGGGGTTGGTTTGGTCCATAAATTGCGAGAGCTGCCCGCCCGTGAAAAACTCGAGAATCGTGCTTGTAATCATCTTGGAATTAATCAANTCATGCGGCATCAGCTCNTCGAGGTTGCTCGGCGGNGTGGTGAATTTGTCGCGAATGGCTTTTTGCATTTTGACAAGCCCCGCGTGCAGCTCATTAGCGAGCAGCTCGCCGATGGCGCGAATGCGGCGATTGCCCAAGTGGTCGCGGTCATCGATGCGCCCGAGCCCGTTTTTNACGCGGGTGAGGTAGGAGACCGTGGCGATGATGTCTTGGTAGGTCAGCACGGTGACGTAGCTTGGCACATCGAGCCCAAGTTTGTGGTTCATTTTCATGCGCCCCACGCGCGTGAAGTCGTAGCGCTCGGGGTCGAANAAGAGCTGCTGCACAAACTGCTTCGCCGCATCGCGCGTTACGGGCTCGCCNGGGCGCATGACTTTGTAGATACGAATCGCGGCGAGCTCGTTTTCGTTGTCGATTTTCTCGGTTTGGCGCAAGAGGCGCAGAGATTCCGCATCGGCATCGAACGCGTTGATGATAGACGCGTCATGCCCCTTGGCGATGTCATCGGCAATCACAAAGTCGCGCACGCCTGCTTCGAACATCTTTTTGATTTTGCCNTCGTCAATCTTGGTCAGCACNTCAAACAGAATCTCGCCATCGGTGTTGTAGATNGGCTCGGCAAGGCGGCGGTCGAAGAGGACTTCGAGAGGGTAGCGCATGCGGATTTCTTTGGATTCGAGCTCCTTGCGTTTTTTGATTCCAATGCGCTTGTCTTTTGCAACGATTAAGTCGCCATTTTCATCGACAACATCATACGTTGCACGTTCTTCAAAGTCTTTGAGGTTGAAAGGNGTTACGAAATTATCGACATCTTTCATCACGATTTTTTTGAGCGGATAGAAAATCTTGAGAATCTCTTGCTTGCTGTATCCTAATGCGCGGAACAGAATCGTAACGGGGACTTTGCGCCTTTTGTTGATNCGNACNTAGAGNGTGTCTTTGGCATCGTATTCAAAATACAGCCACGAGCCCTTGTCGGGAATGATTTGCCCTGTATAGACGCGCTTNTTNGACACGCCNGTNGTGGGCTCTTCGTCTTTGAAAATCACGCCCGGGCTTCTGTGGAGCTGGTTGACGACAACGCGCTCAACGCCGTTGATGATGAACGATGTGCGGTCTGTCATGAGCGGAATCTCGCGGATAAAGANNCTTTGTTCTTTNATGTCTTTNACGCCGAGCTTCTCGCCCGTTTTTTCGTCTCTGTCCCACAAAACGAGGCGCACCTTGAGCTTGAGGGGGATTGAATAGGTGAGCCCTCGCTCCATCGCTTCGCGAATCGTGTAGCGAGGCTTGCCGTATTCACAACCGACATATTCAAGAGTGATGCGATTTTGGGTATCATGGATAGGAAAAACAGAATGGAACACTTTTTCGATTCCGCTTTTGCCACCTTCTGTGCCATAAAGAAAGACATCATAGCTGCTGCGTTGGAGTTGGAGCAAATTGGGTATAGTGATATTTTGAGGAATCTTCGTAAAATTGACTCGTAATCGATTGCCAGATTTTAAAGTGATGGGCATGCTAAATAACCTCGTGATAAGATTTAGGAGACAAAAGGGCAGGGCAGCGCTGCCGCCCTGCGACTAACGGAATGCTATTTCACCTCGACTTTCGCGCCCGCTTCTTCAAGTTTTGCTTTGATTGCGGCGGCATCGTCTTTGCTCACACCCTCTTTGACGGTATGTGGGGTTTTTTCCACAGCATCTTTTGCTTCTTTCAGTCCAAGACCTGTGATTTCGCGNACGACTTTGATGACATTGATTTTCTTGTCGCCTGATTCGACAAGAATCACATCAAACTCTGTTTTTTCCTCTGCTGCTGCGGCAGCACCGCCACCGCCAGCGCCCGCAACAACGGTGGGNGCAGCAGAAACGCCGAACTTCTCTTCAAATTCTTTGACAAGCTCGGAGAGCTCAAGAACTGATAGATTACTGATATATTCAAGCACATCTTGCTTTGTGATAGCCATAACAATCTCCTTGTTGGTTAGTTTTCTTCTTTTTGCTTGCGCAAGTTGTCAAGCCCTGTAACAAAATATCGAGCAGGTCCCATCCAAACAGAGAGCAACATGCCCAATAGCTCATCGCGTGAAGGCATTTTGGATACAATGTCAATATGTTTGGCATCGACAACTTCGCCTTCAAAGAAGCCGTTTTTGATGGCAAATTTGCCATTTGTATCCGTAGCGAACTTGCTCAAAATCTTGGCAAGAGCTACTTGGTCCTCGCCCCAAGCGAACAAGTTGGTGTCTCGAAATTCCAAGCCTTCGATGCCTGCATTTTTGAGTGCGATTGCAGCGAGGGTGTTTTTGACGACTTGAATCTTGACATTTGCTGCGCGCGCATTCAATCGGAGCGATTCGAGCTGCTTGACGCTCAAGCCCTTGTAATCGCACACGGCAATCGCGTTTGATTCTTTGAAACCCGTAGCCAAGTTCTCTATGATGCGAGTTTTTTCGTTTCTTGTCATTGGTACTCCTTTCCGACAAACAACCTATTACGGGGAAGATTAAGCCGTAGCCCCCGTAGTTATCAGTCTAAGATTAAGCCATTTGTGCTAGCGCAAATCCATGAGTTCTTGCGCATCGAGCTGCAACGAAGGGCTCATTGTGAGTGAAAGAGTNGCATGGCGAATGTATTTGCCTTTGGCAACAGAGGGCTTGAGNCGGTTAATCATTTTCACAAGCTCTTCGAGATTGCCTTTGATTTTGTCTTCGCTAAAGCTCACCTTGCCAATCGGAGCGTGGATATTGCCTTTTTTATCCACGCGGAAATTCACCTGCCCGCTTTTNACATTATTGACGGCTTTGGTGATGTCCATTGTAACCGTGCCGGTTTTGGGGTTTGGCATGAGCCCTTTTGGTCCCAAGATGCGCCCGACTTTCCCCACCAAAGCCATCATGTCGGGTGTTGCGATGACGATGTCGAAATTGATGTTGCCTGCTTTGATGTCCTCGGCTAAATCATCTGCGCCCACGACATCTGCGCCCGCNTTTTTCGCNTCGTCTGCCTTGACGCCTTTTGCAAANACCGCTACGCGCACGGTTTTGCCTGTCCCATGTGGCAACACCACAGCGCCGCGAATCATCTGGTCTGCATGGCGCGGGTCNACGCCTAGACGCAATGCGATTTCTATCGTCTCNTCAAACTTTGCAGAGCGCAACTCTCTAATCGTGGCAGATGCCGTTGTAATATCGTATATTTTGGTCGTATCCACCTTTTCNAGCAAGGCTTTCATTCTTTTTGTTTGTTTTTTTGCCATATTATACTCCAACTTTTCTGCTTATTCGACAATCTCAACGCCCATACTACGAGCGCTGCCCTCAACAATTTTGATGGCGCCGTCTATGTCTTTTGCGTTCAAATCTTCCGATTTGGTTTTTGCAATCTCTAACACTTGCGCCTTTGTGAGCTTTGCAACTTTGTTTTTCAAAGGATTGTCTGAACCCTTTTGAATCCCTGCTGCCTTTTTAATCAAGTCTGTTACAGGNGGTTTTTTGGTGATAAAAGTAAAGCTTTTATCTTGATAAACGGTGATAATCACGGGGATATTGAAGCTGCCCATGTCTTTTGTTTTTTCATTGAAAGCCTTACAAAACTCCATGATATTGACCCCTCTTTGCCCCAAAGCTGGTCCAACGGGAGGTGAAGGATTTGCCTTGCCTGCCGGAATCTGAAGCTTAAGCTCCCCAACAATTTTTTTTGCCATTTGGTTTCCTTAATGTTTTAGATTAGACGATTTTTTCCACTTGGGAATAGAGAATCTCAATCGGAGTGCTTCTCCCAAAAATGGAAACATTGAGCTTCAATTTGCGATGTTCCATGTCGTATTCTTCCACAGTGCCTGTGAAATTCACAAAAGGTCCCTCTGTGATGCGAACGACTTCACCGGCTTCAAAAAAGATTTTTGGACGCGGCGCAGCACGATTGGTGATTTTTTCAAGAATCGTGTTGATGTCCGATTCGCTTAGCGGCGTGGGTTTTTTCGCCTCGCCGATGAAGCGCCCCACGCGCGGCAGGGACTGAATCATGTGCCATGTTTTTGTNTCCAAGTCGACTTTGATGAAGACATAACCGGGATACACGCTACGTTCCGAGATTCTTTTTTTGTTGTTTTTGATTTCGATAATGTCCTCTGTGGGGACAACAATCTGCTCTACGCGGTCTTGCATCTTGTATTCTCGCACAAGATTCTCGATGGCGTCTTTGACAGAACGTTCGCTCCCATAATAGGTTTGAATCGCATACCACGCAAAAGACATTCCTACTCCCTTACGCAATGATAGACATAACAAACCACGACAATACCAAATCGACCAATGCCAAAAAGAGCGTTACGATTGTAACAACAATCACCACAGAAATGGCGGCTGCACGCACAGAGCCCACACCAGAATCATCGCCCGACCACGTGGGGAAGAGGACTTTGTTTAGCTCTTTTTTAGAATCTTGGTAATAGCTTATTAGTTTTTTCATCGTCATTCACTTTAATATCTCTCTGGCAGGCCAGGAGGGACTCGAACCCCCAACCATCGGTTTTGGAGACCGGCGCTCTACCATTAGAGCTACTGACCTACATTCGTACTCTAAGATTTCTCTTAGAGTACATTGGCTCTTGCTCTGTCTAACTTTTTAGCTTGACTTCTTTGTGAAGCGTGTGCTTTTTAAGACGCGGGCAGAACTTCTTGAGCTCCAATTTTTCTGTTTGCGTTTTTGCGTTCTTTGTTGTGGTGTAGTTAATATCACCACTCTCTGAACATTTGAGTCCAATCTTGACTTTCATTGCAAATTCCTCGCAATTACTTGAGAATGTTGGTTACAACACCTGCGCCGACTGTTTTGCCACCCTCGCGAATCGCGAATCGGGTTTCTTTTTCGAGCGCAATGGGGTTAATCAACTCCACGGTGATTTTGACATTATCGCCGGGCATCACCATTTCTGTGCCTTCGGGGAGNGTGATTGCTCCTGTAACGTCTGTTGTGCGCACATAGAATTGNGGGCGATAGCCNTTTAGNAAAGGTGTGTGGCGTCCGCCTTCATCTTTGGAGAGGATATACACCTCTGCTTCAAANTTGGTGTGCGGAGTGATAGAGCCAACCTTGCAAAGAACCATTCCACGTTCGACATCTTCTTTTTTCGTTCCGCGCAACAAAACGCCGACATTATCGCCCGCTTGCCCTTGGTCCATTTCTTTGCGGAACATCTCGACACCTGTAACGGTGGTTTTTTGGGTGTTGCGAATCCCGACAATCTCGACTTCATCGCCGACTTTGACAACGCCCCTTTCGATACGACCTGTAACAACNGTTCCGCGCCCAGCAATCGAGAAGACATCTTCTACGGGCATCAAGAAAGGNTTATCGGTGTCGCGCTCGGGTGTTGGGATATAGTCATCGACTGCTTTCATGAGCTCGAGAATCTTCTCGCTCCACTCGCCCAAAGTGCCTGTTTTGGCTTCTTCGAGCGCCTTGAGCGCCGAGCCAGCAACGATGGGTGTGTCGTCTCCGGGGAAGTCGTAGTTTGAGAGTAATTCGCGTACTTCCATTTCGACAAGCTCCAAAAGCTCGGCATCATCGACCATATCTTGCTTGTTGAGGAACACAACGATATAGGGAACACCGACTTGGCGAGACAAGAGGATATGCTCACGTGTTTGTGGCATAGGACCATCGGCGGCAGAAACGACCAGAATCGCTCCGTCCATTTGCGCTGCACCTGTAATCATGTTTTTGACATAGTCGGCGTGCCCGGGGCAGTCTACGTGCGCGTAGTGTCGGTTTTCTGTCTCATACTCGATATGAGAGGTTGCAATGGTGATTCCGCGTTCTTTTTCTTCGGGCGCGTTGTCGATGTTGTCATAGTCTTTCAACTCTGCCAAGCCTTTTGTAGAAAGAACAGCAGAAATCGCTGCACTCAAGGTTGTTTTACCATGGTCGACATGCCCGATGGTGCCAATATTTACGTGAGGCTTCGTCCTCTCGAACTTTTCCTTAGCCATATTTATCTCCTAAACTCAAATTTATCGTGAAGTCGTTGTGGCGCGGTGAAACCACACCAAAAAACGCTAACAAACAAGCCTCAAAACGAGGCAAAACTGGAGCCCATAGGCGGGATTGAACCGCCGACCTCTTCCTTACCAAGGAAGTGCTCTGCCACTGAGCTATATGGGCAACTCTCCAAATGCAAAAATGTAGACAACGAATGGGAGGACGAAACTGACATTGCAGAAATCAGCTCCCAGATATGGAGCGGGAAACGGGGCTCGAACCCGCGACCCTCAGCTTGGAAGGCTGATGCTCTAGCCAACTGAGCTACTCCCGCACATTGATGTGTCTATAAGCCCTATGGTGGTGGGACGTGGATTCGAACCACGGAAGACATAGTCAGCAGATTTACAGTCTGCCCTCGTTGGCCACTTGAGTATCCCACCTTTGCTTATAGCTATTAACTGGTCAAACACTGAAACAAAAAATGGAGCTGGTCAAGGGACTCGAACCCCCGGCCTACTGCTTACAAGGCAGCTGCTCTACCAACTGAGCTACACCAGCAAAAGAAATGGAATCATACAACAATACAGAGCAAAAGTCAAGGGCTTTTTGCTCATTTGTCAAAATTTATAGACTTTTTTTGTTGTCGTTCTCTTTGGGAGAATGCATGCGCGATGCTCCGTGCTCGCGAAAATCGCCCCACGAGAGCCGCCCGCCGCCGAGAATGTGGAAATGCAAATGTGGCACTTCTTGCCCGCCGTCTTGCCCGATGTTGCTGATGATTCGATAGCCGCTTTGGTCGAGCCCGACTTTGTGCGCGACTTCTTGGATAAAGCTCGCAAGCCCCGCCATCACGTCGGGCGGAACGTCTTGGAAGCTCGTGTAGCATTTTTTGGGGATTGCGAGGATATGAATCGGCGCTTTGGGGCTGATGTCGTGGAATGCGAGATACGATTCGTTTTCATGTACTTTGTTGCAAGGAATCTCGCCCGCAACGATTTTTTCAAAGATATTCATGGTTGTCCTTTCGCTTTATTCTTCGTGCTCTGCTAGCAGGGCGTCAATGTCAGCCATCGATGTGCTGGGGTCGCTGCCGCCAACCGTGCTAAAGCCGCTCTCGGCATCGCGAATGAGCACGGTGTAGGTGTAGGGCAAAGAGAGATAGCCCTTGGGGTCGCCCTTGTCGGTGTCAGCGAGGCAATCCATGAGTCCATGCGTTTCGCAGATTTTCGAGATTTCCTCATCGAGCCCAAACCTATCGAGATAGATGCCCACAGATTTTTTCCAATTCACATCGGAATGCGCGGCTTTGTCTTGCGCGGCAATGTCGAACTCATAGAGATAGGAAATCTTGATAATCGAGGCGATTTTGTCTTTCCAATATTCGATTTCAAAATAGGGGCTAAGCAAGTCAATGACCTTGTTGGTGTGCCCGTCTCCCGCGAGGGTTGTGGCTTCTTTTGCCAAATCTTTGAAGGTGTTGTTGAGGTCGGTATATTCTGGCATTGCTTGCAGTCGTGGCTCTTGCAGCGCGAGGTCATAGGCTCTCTTGATGTCTTGGTCGTTGATTGCGGTCAAGAAGTTTTGTTGGTGCTCGATGAGCCGTAGATTCTCTTGCCCAACCTCTTTGAACGGCACGAGGGTCGAAAGGAAGGTCGAGAGCTCGACAGCCTTCTCGTATTTTTTGTTGCTAATGAGCTGATTCACGCGGTCGATGACTTGCGGAATCATATACATCGCCTTGTCATAGCTGTTGGTTTGCTTGAGCATGGGGAATTTCTCGGCGAGCTTGAAAAACTCGGCGAATTTGCGCTCTTTGAGCAGCATGTCTGCCTGATAGAATCGCTTGGATTCCTTGAGCAGCGAGTTGGCGACATCTTTTTTGCTGCGTACATTCAAGAAGGGCTTGAGCAGTGCCTGCGCCTTTGGCAGGTTCGCGTTCATGTCGATGATGAGCAGTTTTTTTGCCGCGTTGAAAACTTGCAAGAAATATTCCTCGAGCATGTCATAAAAGGGCAGCTTCTTGACTTCGGGCGTTTGCTCGGCGATTTTATATGCCGTAACGACGTCTTTGGATTCCCACGCATCGCAGAATTTCGAGACAGCCTCGACCTGTTGGGCATATTGGCTAAACTCCGCCTTTTTGCGCTTGTCGTCCATAAACGGGTGCACCAAGCTCACGGCTTCTTGGAATTTGTTGGTCGCGAGCAGGTCAATCGCCTCTTTGAGCGTAACTTTCCATTGTTTCTCGATGGCTTTGGTATAAATGGGCAAGAGGCTTAGGAAAATGTTCTCGTCTTTTGTGAGCTTGATGGCGTCAAAGAGGTTGCCCTCGTCAATGAGCCCCTGAAAGGTGTCGAGTGATTTTTTGAGATTATAAAACTCGACATAGCCATCGATGAAGGCGACAACGAGCCTGTCCATTCCGTATTCGAGCGCCGAAACGCCGTTGTGCTCGAGCGGAAGCATGTGCAGAATCTCGAAATCTTCGAGTCGAACGATATAGAGCAGATTCGACTTTGTGCCCAGAATAATAAATTGATTATCGGGCGTGGCTTGAACGCGCGTGAACCATTCTTTGGCGAGCTCTCTTACTTTTGTTTTTTTTGTTTCTAAGTTATAAACTCCCGCTTGTCCATCGCGACAAGCGAAAAAGAATTGATTGCCGCCATTGATGAAAATGCCATCTTCAACGACAGAATCGATTTCGACAGTGTCGGTGATGCGCCCCACCTCGAGGTCGAGAATCGTAATCACGCCATCGAAGCTTGCCGATGCGAGTTTCTCGCCCGTTTTGTCAAACACAACCGCCGAGATGTAGTCGGGGCAGGGGGGCAGGGAGCTCGCGAGCTTGAGGCTTGGGAGCTGGAACACAAAGGTTTTGCCGTCCTCGCCGCCTGTGGCGAAATATTGCCCGTTTGGCGAGAATTGGGACGAGCTGATGCTCGCCTTGTGCCATTTGAGGTTGGCGATTTTGATGACGGTTTTGTTGTCTCGCAAAACGACTCCCGAGGAGCTTTTGCTTGGAGTAATAAATAAATAACCTTGTGTCGAAGTCGAAAGTGAACGGGTGAATTTGTGCCGCCCCTTCGCGTCTTTCAAAAGCTGTATGCTTTTGGTAAAAGACAAATCTTCCGTGTCGAGCTCGTAGAAATGAAAGAGATTATCCATCATATAAATTTTATCCGAGTCAGCAGCGATTGTGCAGCTGACAATACTCCCTGTAACTCTCGTTCGATGTAAAAGTGGAATCATACGACAACTCCTAAAGCTTGTTTGAATAATATCGCCCGTCTTGCTAATATTTTTAATTGCCTGTCCAGAATCTCCATATTGATGGGCTTGAACAAAAACCTATCCACGCCAATCTCGAGCGCCTTCAGCAGGCAATCGGATTGGTCAAAGGCTGTAATCATCATTATGGGCATATCCTCGTTTGTCTCGCGTATGCGCATGCAAAGTTCTAGCCCGTTGAGCAGCGGAATGTTCATGTCGACAATCGCGATGTCCACGTTGCCTTTCAAAAACACATCGAGCGCTTCTTGTCCGTCTTTTGCGCTCACGATGTCGGCAAAGCGCCGCTTTAAGATTCGCTGCATCACCAGCTGCGCCTGCTCATCGTCCTCAACATACAACAATCGTAAATCAAAGAGATTTTTCAATTGTGTAGCCTTTTGCATGACCTGGTCCCTTTGTGCAATTTTGTGTCTTTCAACAAAACATTATGAAACTTTCAATATATTACGCATTATAAACCAACTTAGACAATAAGAGGCTTAAAGAGAGAGGGGACATGCAGAGATACCAAACCAAACAAATCCATGTTGGCTCTGTCGCCATTGGCGGAGACGCGCCTATTTCTGTGCAATCGATGACATTCACCAAAACCGCAAATATTGCCGCGACTAAGGCGCAAATCGATAGGCTCGTGCTCGCGGGCTGCGACATCGTGCGCGTTGCAGTCAGCGATGAGAATGACGCAAAGGCGCTAAAGCAGCTGCGCGAACAAATCACGATTCCGCTTGTCGCCGACATTCACTTTCGCTACAAGCTCGCGCTCGCCGCCGCGCCCTTTGTCGATTGCATTCGCATAAACCCCGGCAATATCGGCTCGAAAGACAAGATTAAAGCCGTTGTCGAGGCTTGCAAAGAACATCAGATTCCAATCCGAATCGGCGTGAATGCGGGCAGCCTCGAATCCCAATTTGAGAAAAAATATGGCGCAACGCCCGAAGGAATGGTGCAATCGGCGCTCTACAATGTCAAGCTGCTCGAGGATTTTGGTTTCACCACGCTCAAGGTCTCGCTCAAGGCGAGTGATGTGCCACGCACGATTGCCGCGTATCGCGCGCTGCGCCCGCTTGTGCCCTATCCGTTCCACTTGGGCGTTACAGAGGCTGGGACGTTGTTTGATTCTTCTATCAAGAGCTCGATGGCGCTCGGGCTGCTGCTCATGGAGGGAATCGGCGACACAATGCGCGTTTCTATCACGGGTTCGCTCGAAGAAGAGGTGCAAGTCGCCAAGTCGATTCTGAAGTTTTCGGGACGGCAGCAAGAGGGGATTTATTATGTCTCATGCCCCACATGCGGGCGCATCGAGGCAGACCTCATCGGCTCGCTCGAGAAAATCAAGCAGAATCTGACGCACATCAAAGCGCCGCTGCATGTCTCGGTGATGGGCTGCGCCGTGAATGCGCTGGGCGAGGCGAAGAGCGCCGACATTGCGATTGCGTTTGGCAAGGGCAGTGGGCTCATCATCAAAAAGGGCGAGGTGTTGTGCCGCTTGCGTGGCGATGAGCTGATTGCCCGCTTCGTGCAAGAAGTCGAGCTCGCCGACAAAGAATATTTTGAAAATCTCGCAGCAGGAAAATAAGATGTCTCTATATGACGCCATCTGTGCACTCAAGGATTCCACAGCCATTTTGCGCGCCACAAGCGCGTCAAAGCGCCGCGATTTGTTGCATTGCTTCGCGCAAAAGTTGCGCGATTCTCGCGAGCAGATTCTGCAAGCAAACGCGCAAGACTGCTTGCAAGCGACCCACCTAAGCGCCGCAATGCAGGAACGTTTGGCGCTCGATGACAAAAAATTGCAAGCACTCGCGCAGAGTGTCGCCGACATCGCCGACTTGCCCGACCCGATTGGCAGGGTGCTTTCGGGGCATAGGGTCGCGAGCGGAATCNTGATTGAAAAAGTCTCCGTNCCGCTTGGCGTGGTGGCAATCATCTACGAATCGCGCCCNAANGTAACGAGCGACACGGCGGCNCTNTGCCTCAAAAGCGCCAACGGAATCGTGCTCAAGGGCGGCAAGGAATCCGAGCAGAGCAACATGGCGATAGTCGAGGCTTTGCGCGCCGCGTTGCGCGCGTTTGAGCTGCCCCAAGACTTGGTTTTTTTCACAAGCAGCCGCGAGGCAACGCATGAGATTTTGCAGATGAGCGATTGCATCGATGTCGTGATTCCGCGCGGGGGCGAATCGCTCGTGTCGTTCGTTACGCAAAACAGCAAGATTCCGGTGATTAAACACGACAAAGGAATCTGCCATGCCTATGTGCATTGCGATGCGGATTTTGCGAAAGCGACAAANATTGTCATCAACGCCAAGACCCAACGTCCNAGCACTTGCAACGCGATTGAGACATTGCTTGTCGATGTCGACATCTCGAGCGATTTCTTGAACGCCTTGCGCCCAAAATTGAGCGAAAAATCGACACAGATTGTCGCATGCCCGCGCTCGATTGCGCTTTTCGAGGGCGCTGCGCCTGTGGATTCGCAAAGCTATTTCACAGAATATGGNGCTAATTGCCTGAATATCCGCATCATCGCCAATCTCAACGAAGCNATCGAGCACATCAATCACTTTGGCTCGCACCATTCCGATGTGATTATCACCGAGAATTACAGCGCCGCCGAACGCTTCCTNGCCGANGTCGATTCGGCATGCGTGTATGTGAATGCCTCAACGCGGTTTTCTGACGGCGGCGAGTTTGGCTTTGGCGCTGAAATGGGAATCGCCACAAGCAAGCTGCATGCGCGCGGACCTATGGGGCTTAGCGAACTCACNACCTACAAATATCTCATTCGCGGCAATGGNGAGGTGCGCGCCTAGCGCCTTTCTANCGCCTTTTTATCGTCTCTCTTGCCCGATTCGATACAGCGCGAAATCATAGCGGACAGGGTCTGTCGGTTCGAGCCTCGCGAGCGCGTCTGTCGCGCAAAAGACGGCTTGGAGGTGGTTCGCCTTGCGCGCCAAGATTCCGAGCTCGNCACAGAGCGTGCTCGTGTGCGTGTCGAGCGGCAAAAACAGCTGCGAGGGCGCAATCGCGCCTTCCCAAAAGCCCAAGTCGAGGCAGTCCTTGCGAATCGCCCAGCGCAAGAACAGATTCCAACGCTTAAAAGCGCCCTGTGCGAGCGGCGATTTGTCGGGATTGTAGGGCGCGCCAACGAGAAACGCGAAGCCGCGACTCCTATGCGTTGTCGCGTCCAGAATCGCATGTTGCAACGCCGCGATTCCATAGAGCGCGGCGCGGTGTTTTGGCGCAGAATCGACCGCCGCGCAAAAGACATCGCGCAACGGGATTTGCGCGAGCGCCANGCATAGCGCTTTGATGTCATCGGCGGTTTGGAATCGGTAGAGCGGGAATGCGGCATGCGCGAGCNCNCGTGGGTTCGCGAACAGCTCGAACGGAATCGCGCCGAGCGTGCGCACGATTTGGTGCGCGTTGCCATACGCGAGCAGCGCGCAGACAACGGCGATTTTGTCGATGTGCTCGCTCTGTTTGAANCGATGCACGACAAGCAGCGGGTCGGGCTTTTGCGCGCAGAGCTCGTTTGGGTCGTTGCGTAGCGTGTATGCGGCTTCGAGCCGCTTCTTCAGGGCTCGCGCGTTCATGGGAACACCAAGCGAAAGGTTGTCGTGGATTCATCGCCTTGCACGGAGATTGCGATGTGGTATTCATCGCAAATCTGCTTCGCGAGCGCNAGCCCGATTCCAAAGCCGCCTTGGTCTTTGTTCGCGCGCGTGTAGCGCTCGAAAATNTGCGCTGTCGTGTCGATAGCGCCGCTGTTGCAAATGCTGAACATNCGCCCGCTAAGCTCCAAAGACAGGATTCCATGCGGTTGGTTGTATTTGATGGCGTTGCTCAAGAGATTGTCGAGCAGCTTCGCGATTTTGTGCGGGTTGGCATTGAGTCGCATGGGTTGCAAGTTGGTCGTGAGCTGCAGCTGCTTTTGGGCGATATGCGGCGCGAAATACTCCAAACGTTCATCAATGAGCTGCGTGAGGTCAAACTCTGTCGCGTTGTTTGGAATCGCGCTCGGGAAGTTCAGGTAGATGAGGTCNTCATAGAGATGNGTCATCGTGCGCGAGGCAATCAAGATATTATGGAGCAATTTTTTATTTTTTGCGCCAAGCTCGTCTTGGTTGAATCGCTCGATACTCATCATAATCACGCTAAGCGGCGTGTTGATTTCATGGGTCGAATCCTTGAGGAAGTCGTTGAGCAGCTGGATTTGCTTNTGCAGCGGGCGCAAGGCGAGGCGAACGAGGAAAAAGGCAACGATTCCAATGCCCACCATTGCGAGCGTGGAGAGCAGGAAATAGCGGATTTTGAGCGCGAAAAATTCCTCGCTCAAATCGCTGCCCTCAAGAATCATAAACGCATTGCCCGTCCTCTTNTGCTCTCTTGCGCCANGCGTCAAACAGATAGGCGCGCCCATCGATGAGNGTGATTNTGCCGAGATTCTCGAAGTTTTTTGGGTCATGCGCTGCGATGTCGAGATGTGTGATATTGGAAAAAAGCGGCGAATCGCCGATGAATAGCGCNAANGAGAGGTTGAAGGTTTGGCTGATGGATTGCAGATTCTCATGTAGCAATGCGGTGTCGCCGTCTTTTTTGGCNTGNGCTTGCAGCGCGAAAAAGATTGCCCCGCGCGCGTTGTAGAGTCGTTCGCGCTCTTCGTCAAACAGCGCCTGTGTTTGGAACGAATAGATAATGGGCAGCGCGATTGCGAGCAGCAGCGCCGTTGAGAGCAGGTAGAGCAGCAGAATCTTGAGAATAGCGCTCTGCTTAGGGCTCATANCAATAGCCTCTGCCTCGATGATTGGTGATTTTGTCTTTGCCAAGCAGCGCACGCAAATGCTTGACATAAGCGCGCAGGCTCATCTCGCTTGGTGTCTCGATTCCCCAAAGATGGGCGAAGATTTCCTCGTAGCTCATGAAGCGATTCTTGTTTTGCAAAAACAGCGCGAGCAAGTCGGTCTCTTTGCCNGTGAGCGGAATCTTNTGTTGGTNGCGAAACAGCGCCTTTTTGGCNTAGAAAAATTGCAGCCCATTGCCCAAATCTTCGCAGGGCGAATGCGCGGTGCTGAATGAGGATTGCAAGATTTTTTGAATGCGCAGCAGCAGNTCTTTGAGCTCGAAGGGCTTGCGCAAATAGTCATCGCAGCCGCTCTCGAAGCCCTTTTGCAAGTCATGAATGCTGCCAAGCGATGTCGTGTAAATCGCTGGCGTGGCGATGCCCTTTTTGCGCAGTGTTTGNAGCAGGCTAAAGCCATCGCCGCTTGGGAGCTTGATGTCGAGAATCCACACATCAAAGCTCTCCTCGAGCGCGAGCTGCAACGCGGTTTTGGCGTTGCCACACACGCAGACATCATANCCCTCTTCGCCTAGAAATTCCTCGACCATTTCTGCCAAAAANGGGTCATCTTCGACAAGCAGAATCTTCGCTGCCATTAAAGNGGCTCGCGCGATTGTTTTTTGCCCTGCTCTTTTTTGGGCGCGCCACATCTNTCAGATTCTTGCCCAAGATATTGATTCTTGAACACACCAAGCTCGCGCGCCTCTTTGACGGTCATCGAATCGATGCGCTCCTGATTTGCCTTGCGCACCTCTGCTTGGTANTTGTCCCATTCCGCACGCGTCATTTTGTCGCGCGCGGCTTTGGTGTTTTGGTGGACTTTTTGCATGAAGGCGCGTGCGTCTTTGACGGTCATCTGCTCGATTCTCTTGCGAATCTCGATTTTGTAATCGAGCGCATCGGCTGGCTTGANGTTGCCTGCGAGATTCTGCAACTCGGTGAGGCTGTGCTTTGAATAGTCTGCTGCGAACAATGATGCGCTGACGAACGCGAGCGCAAGAACGGATTTGGGGAAAGAAACCATAGGAAACTCCTTGTGAAAATTTTGCCTTGGACAAAGCACGCTTTGTCTTTTGACAAACGAATGATAGCGCTTGCGTGTGAAGCCTCTGTGATTTATTACTTTTTGGTTTTTCGCCCCAAATCTTCGCCCTCTGCTTGCACAATCGAAAAGCTCATGCGCAAGATTTCATCATGGCTTTTGATGTAGTCNTTGATAGAATCGAGCGTGAGCGATTCGATGTGGCGCAATTCTGTCGTGCCAAAATCAAGCGGCAAGCCCCAATAATACGCGTTATACGCGCGCCCGAGCCGCTGGCTCAATGTCTCGTGCCGCAAGGGCTCGCTGCCAAGCAAGAATTTCTTCGCCGCGTCTAGCTCGTCTTGGGTGATTCCGTTGCGNACAAACTCGGCGATGACCTTTTTNACAGCCTCAATCGCTTGGGTTTTGCTCTCNTTTTTGGTTTGGAGATAGCCTGTGGCNTACACAACGCTCTTGGCGATTGCCGTGTACCAATAGGCGGAATAGGCGAGCCCGAGCTTCACGCGGATTTCTTCCATGAGCCTGCTNCCAAAGCCGCCCGTGCCGAGCACGAACGCCGCGACCTTTGCCTTGTAGTTTTGCGTGCCATAGTCGCCAATNACAAACGGCGAGCCGAAGTAGATGTAGGCTTGCTCGGTGGGCTTGGTCGCAGAAATCGATTGAGAATCGGCGTTTGCGGGGCAGGTNGCAATCGTGGCTTTCTCGCCCTTCTTGAGCCGCGAAAGCAGCGGCGCAATGCGCCTCGCAAACTCCTCAAAGCGCAAATCGCCCCCCGCGATAATCGCGAGATTGTTGAGCACCAAGTTGGTCTTGTAGAATCGCTCAATCTCCTTGAGCTTGACNTTTTTCACATCAGGCACATCGGGAATGAGCGCGCANGGCGTGCCCTTGAAAAGAATGCGCAACAGATTGTCGCTCGCGATGGCNTCAAAGTCGGATTCTTTTTGGAGAATGTCCGAGATAGAATCCTGCTGCACCTTCGCCAAAGCCTTGTTGCTAAGGTTGGGCGAACGCAGCAGGGAATCGAGGAATGTGAGCGCATCGGGCACGTCTTCAATCAGCGAATCGAGCGTGATGGTGAAGTTTTCGCGCCCGGCGTTGCTCGAAATGCTAATCGCCCTCTGCTCGAGCTCTTCGGCAAACTTGACGCTGCCAAGCTCCTTTGTGCCCTCCTCGAGCAGCGCGCTCGCGAGGCTCGCGACAAGCCCGTTGTGCTTGCCCGTTTTGGCGATTCCAAGCGTGCCGCTTGCGCGAAAGACAAGCGTCAAATTAAAGGTCGGAACGAGCGAGGAATCCTCGTAAATCACGGGGATTTGAACGCCGTTTATGTCTAGTTGTTGCAGTGTGGCTGCCATTGTAACTCCTGTGGAAAAAAGAATTGCGCCAAGAGCGCGAAAAATTGCCGTCATGCAAAACGCTCCAAGATTGTGTAGGCTGTGTCGCGTTTGGCGGGAATCTCGCCCACGTCTTTGATGAGCGCAATCATCTCGTTTTGGTTCATGCTGTTGCATGTGCCTGTGGCGGCAACGACATTTTCTTCGAGCATTGTACTCCCCAAATCATTTGCCCCAAATAAAAGCGAGAGTTGCCCGATGTGGCTGCCTTGAGTCACCCAGCTGCTTTGGATATTGGGGAAATTGTCGAGGTAGATTCTGCTGCTTGCAAGCAGGCGCAAATAGCGATTCGAGCTCGCCTTTTCAATCTCGGGATACTCCGCCTTGAGCGGCGTGTTTTTGGGCTGAAACGACCACATGATAAACGCGCGGAATCCGCCCGTTTCGTCTTGCAGCTCGCGGATTCTGCGCCAATGCTCGATGATGTCTGCGTCCTCTTCGAGCGTGCCAAACATCATCGTTGCCGTGCTCTTGATGCCGAGCTCATGCGCGGTTTTGTGCACCTCAATCCAGCGCGAGGCGCTCAACTTTTTGGGTGCAATCTTTTGGCGCACGCGGTCGCTTAGAATCTCTGCGCCCGCACCCGGGATTGACGATAGCCCCGCGTCTTTGAGCCTTTGCAAGGTTTCGCGTAGCGAGATTTTGGAGAGCTTGGCGATATAATCCACCTCAAGCGCCGAGAATCCGTGAATCGTGATTGTCGGGTATTTGCCCGCGATGTGGCGCACCAAATCTTCATACCATTCAATCTTGAGCTTGGGGTGTACGCCGCCTTGAAACAGAATCTGTGTCCCGCCGATGGCGAGCAGCTCGTCAATCTTTTTGTCGATTTCCTCGAAGCTCAAGATGTAGCTCTCGTCCTTGTCCTTGAGCGTGCGCTTGAACGCGCAAAACTTGCAATCGACCCAGCAGATGTTCGTGTAGTTGATGTTGCGGTCGACGACAAAGGTCGTGATTTTCTCGGGGTGCAGCGCGCGCTTAATCGCAAACGCTTGCTTGCCAAGCTCTTTGAGCGGTGTGTCGCGCATGATTTCTGCGATTTGTGAATCGGTGATTCGTGTCATAGCTTCTCCTTAGAATCGTGTTCCCATGTTAAATTCAAAGCGCGAGGTTTTGTCGCCGGGCTTGTAGTTCAGCGCATAGGGGAAGATGAAGTTGATGGGACCAAGCGGCGAGACCCATTCGATTCCAAGCCCTGTGCTGTATCGGTTGATTTCGCCAAAGCCGTCTTGCCCGATTGTCCCGAAGTCGAAGAATCCCGTGAGGCGCATTTGCACGGTTTCAAACAAGCCAAGACTCGCCTCGAGGCTGCCCGAGGCGGTGTATTTGCCCCCGATGCGCACGCCGTTTGGGTCAAAGGGCGTGATGGAACTCGAGCGATAGCCGCGCAATGTGCTCATGCCGCCCAGATAGAATTTTTCGTTGATAGGCAGATAGCCCGTCTCCGAGATGACGCCCGCGCGCCCCTTGAGGCGGAAAATCACGTCCCAATCATCGAGGAAATCGAGGTTGGTGTATGCCGCGCCGCGCGTGTAGTATTTGATGAATTGTTCATCGCCCCCAACGCCCGCGAACTCGACAAAGCCAGCGAGCGCGATTCCGTTGCGCGGGAAATAATAATCATCGGTGCTGTCGTAGCTAAGCCCCGGGATTATCGAGCTTTTGCTATACAGCCCATCGCGGAAATAGGGGCGGTAGATTTCGGCAAGATTGTTCACGAAGTCTGTGAGCTCGGTTTGGACATAGCTATATCCCAACGTCGCATGCACGAAGTCGAAGAATCTCCGCCCGAACGTAACGCCCACGCCCGTGCTGTTTTCGGTGTAGTCATAGGTGGTGTATTCGCGGCGATAGGCTTCTGTGGCGAGGCTATAACGTGAATCGAAAATGCGCGGGTTGTAGAGGTCGACGCGGTAGCTTAGCTCGCGGCGGCTTTTGTCGAGGTAGATTCCGCCCGTCATGCCGCTGCCAAACACATTGCGTTCGCGCAGCGAGATGTTGCCCAAAATGCCGTCATAGCTGCCATAGCCGATTCCAAACAGCACCTCGCCCGTGTGTGTCTCGGAGACGCTCACGAGCAAATCGACCGTTTCTTCGTCAACGCGCCGCTCGTCAATCTCGACTTTGTCGAAGAATCCGAGCTGACGCAAGCTGTTGCGCGAGATTTTAATCCGCGAGGTTTGGTACAAATCGCCCGGTGAGAGCGCGATTTCGCGGCGAATGACGCGGTCGAGCGTGCGCGTGTTGCCCGAGATGATGACATCGCCGATTCTCGCCTGATTGCCCGTTGTGATTTTGTAGCTGATAGAGACTGTGGCATCGTCTTTGTCGCTGTCAAACTGCGGGTCGATGCGCACAAAGGCATAGCCCAAGTCGCCGATTTTGTCTTTCATACGCTCGATGTCTTTGCGCACGGTTTCGATATTGAAACGTTTGTCGGGCACGAGCATGAGCAAATCATAGAGCTCCTCTGTCTCAATCACCGCCGTGTCCATGTCGATAGACACATCGCGCACCATATAGACATTGCCCTCGATAATATCGAGCGACATTTCGGCTGTGTAGCTATCGAAGTTCGCCGAGAGCAGGGGGGGCGAGACATGCGCATCGAGATAGCCCTTGCGCATATAATAATCGCGCACGCGGCGAGAATCGTTCTCGAGCTCGCTTGCATGCAGCTTGCCATCGTTGAAGCCCCACATCCAGCCGAGCCAATCCTCCTCGCGGTTGAGCATCACCGATTCGATTTTGCTCGTGCTTAGATTCTCTGCGCCATGGAAATGCACCTTTGTAATGGTGATTTCTTCGCCCTGATTCACGAGAATCGTGAGCTTGATGGCGCGCTCGTTAATCTCTTCGGTTTGCGTCTCAATCACGGTGTCGTAATAGCCCTTCGCCTCGAGAATCCCATAGATTTTTTTCTTGACATTCTCGAGTCGGTAGGTGTCGAACACATCGCCCTTTTTAATCCCGATTTCTTTGGCGATTGCGTCCTTGTCTGTGCCGATTCCATAGCCCTCAATCTCGATTGCGGCGATGCTTGGCTTTTCTTTGAAATGGAACGTCAGAATCCCATCGTCTTCGCTGACCCAAATGTCTTGGAAATAGCCCTGCCTGTGGAAGTCGATGATAGAGCGATTCACCCGCTCCAAGTCGAGCGGCGCGCCGATTTTGATGTTCGCAATCTCGTTTGCCACTGCGGGCGAGATATAGAGCAATCCTTCATAATTGATGTCTCGAATGATGGGCAGATTTAGGGGCTGTGCGAGCGCGCAGCCAGCTAGTGCACAAAGGGGCAGCAACGAAGATGGTTTGTGCATAGACGACGTTCACCTGCTTTCATAGATTTTTGGGCATTAAACAGACGATTCTAGAGTAATAGAATTAATGGCATTTTAACAAAAATGCTGATAAGATACATTTTATTTGAAAGGCAAGAAAAATGCAGGTTGGAATCGTTGGGCTTGGGCTTATGGGCGGCTCTTTGGGGCTCGCGCTTCGCGAGACAAAGATGTTCAAAAGCATCGTGGGACAAGATGCGAATCCATTGCATGAGCAGCAGGCGCTCTCGCTCGGGCTGATTGACGAGATTGCCGATTTTGCGACCATCAAGGAATGCGATGTGATTGTGCTCGCCACGCCCGTGAGCGCGATTGTGCAGATTCTAAAGAGCCTGCCGCCGCTCAATGCACACACAACGCTCATTGACTTTGGCAGCACAAAGGCGCAGATTGTGCGTGCGCTGCCCGAATCGCTTGCGCGCAACTATGTCCCCGCGCACCCGATGTGCGGCACGGAGCACAGCGGACCCAAGGCGGCGTTTAAGGAGCTCTACCATAACAATCTCGTGATTATGTTTGACGGAATCAACAGCGGCGAGCTGCAAAGGACGCTTGCCAAAGAAATGTTCATCGCGCTTGGCATGCAGATTGTCCACATGCCGCTTGTCGAGCATGACCACCACGCCGCATACATCAGCCATTTGCCGCACATCATGAGCTTCGCGCTCGCCAACACGATTCTGCAACAAGAGGACTTCAAAAACATTCTCGCGCTCGCTGGCGGCGGCTTTCGCGGAATGGTGCGCCTCGCGAACAGCTCTGCGCGCATGTGGACAGACATCGCCGAGCAAAACAAAGAGAATCTGCTGCAAAGCATTCAAAGTTTTGGCGATGAGATGCTAAAGGCAGAGGCAATCATCAAAGAAAGCCGTTGGGACGAGCTCTTTGAATGGATTGAGCAGGCAAACAAAATCCATAAAATTTTCTAAATTTTTCCTTTCACCCCTTTCCCAATCTCACAAGCTCCACTTCCCAAAATACCCTTTCTCGCGCGCTAATGTTTAGTCTACTAAAAATGATTACAAAAAGTAACAATCCATGCAATTCGGAAATATCTCATGACGAGTTAAGCGGGGGGGGGGGGGATTGTGGTAGTATATTTCATATAGCTAGGGATTGGCTGTGATACTTTGTTATTGAGTGCGAGGAGGTAGCGATGTTTAGGCGTCTGAAGCTGGGTACAAAAATCACCATTGTCGTGAGCGCGATTGTGTTGTTTGTGATGTTGATTCTGACATTTGTCGTGAATCATCAAGTGAGCTCGATTCTCGAGCGTGAGGCATACAAGCTCCTCGTTGCCGCCAACTTGCGCTCGATGAACAAGATTGAGGTGGCGACATCTGAAGCCTTCATGGCTGTTGAAACAGCGGCGAGCATTACAAACACGCTCGTCAAGAACAATGGCACAATCGATTATGGCATTTTTGAAGAAATCGTTGAAAGCATGCTCGATTCGAGCCGCTATGGCGCGTTTTCGTATATCTATATCCCGGGCGATTCTACGCATGCACGAGACGCAAAGATTGCAAACCAAAATGAGTTCATCTTGCCCAATGGCGAGTTTATGATTCTCGCCGATGATACCGACCTCGAAAACAGGGGCGGGGTTCAGATTGTGCAAGCCGAGATGAGCATTACCCAACTGCCTTCAATGCGGCATGCCCTGCAAACACAGACATTGTCTTTCGGACACCCTCTCTTTTTTGAAATCGGCGGAATCCGCATTTTTGGCGCAAACATTGCTGCGCCGATTTTGGACAGAAACAACCAACTCGTGGGCATTTTGGGCATGATTATTGACTTGAAGCATGTCTCTGAAATTATCCTGAATCCAGCACAATCCGTCTTTAAGAACGACAGGCGATTCTTGCTCGCCGAAGATGGCGTGATTCTCATGCACCCCAACGAGAATTTCATCGGCGTGAATCTCATCGAGAAAAACTCGCGAGAATCGGCAAAAGAGATGCTCGATGCGATTCGAGCAGGCGAGATAAAGGTCATTGAATATGTCGCGCCCGATGGCATCAGCTATTATGCCGGAATCACGCATTACACATTGTGGAACAACATCGATTCACATTGGTCTCTCGTTACCGTTGCGCCGATAGATGTCGTCTTCGCCCCGCTATTCACCATCGAATCCGTCATTGTCGTCTCGGCGCTTCTTTCGCTCGCATTCATCAGCTTTGCCGTGTGGTTCTATGCCAAACGTTACATCACGAGGCGGCTCAAGGTTCTTTCGAATCTGCTAACAAGCTTTTTTAGGTATGTCAAGCACGAAGTCAAAGAAGCGCCAAATCTCGCCATGATTATCGCCGAAGACGAGATTGGGACAATGGGCACGTTGATTAACGAAAACATTACCAGCACGCAAAAGAGCGTGGAACAAGATGATAATATGATTCATCAGATTGTCGCAATCGTCAAAGAGCTCGAAAACGGGAACTTGGTAACCAACATCACATGCGACCCGTACAGCCCGCACCTGCTCGAGCTCAAAGATGTCTTGAATCACATGATAGGCACATTGCAAGAAAAGATTGGCTCTGACTTAAATGTGATTAGCAAGTGCCTCAATGATTATGAAGATTTTGATTTTACCGCAACGATTGACGGGGCAAAGGGCAACATTGAAATCGCCATCAACAAGCTTGGCAAGGAGATTTGCAAAATGTTGCTCACATCTTCTGCGTTCGCCCAAAGTCTCAACAACTCGAGCCAGTCGCTCGAGGAATTTGCCGATAGGCTCATGCAAGCAAGCCATGTCCAAGCCGACAAGCTCGAGGAAAGCTCGGAGATTACATATCGCGTGAGCGAGTCGATGCAGTCCATTAGCGACAGGACGATGGAGATTACCAAACAAACAGAGGACATCAAGAATGTCGTGGGAATCATCAAAGACATCGCCGACCAAACGAACCTGCTCGCGCTGAATGCCGCGATTGAGGCGGCGCGTGCGGGCGAGCATGGGCGCGGATTCGCTGTCGTGGCTGATGAGGTGCGCAAGCTCGCCGAGCGCACGCAAAAATCGCTCAACGAGATTGACGCAAACGTGAACATCTTGGTTCAGGGCGTGAATCAGATTAGCGAGGCGATGCAGGAGCAAACGGCGGGCGTGCAGGGAATCAACGATTCGATTGGGCAGCTCAAGGCTATCACCGATGAAAACACGATGATTGCGGACAAGACCAACACATTTGCCAAAGAGGTCAATTCGATTGCCGAAGAAATCACAGAGGATAGCAACAAAAAGAAATTCGCCTAATGCGCGCGCTTAATAACAATTTAATGGTAAATATACTACATTATTAGTTTGAAATCTATTGAAGGAGACAAGACATGGCAAAGCAAATTGTCATTCGCCCCGAAGAGGCGAACCCTGAAGATGCGTTTAAGAAAGATGGACGCTTGAAGCGCGATTTCTACGAAGATGAGATTCGCAAGCTGCAAATCGAACTTGTGAAATTGCAGAATTGGGTGAAGGCGAACAAGAAAAATGTCATCATCATCATGGAAGGGCGCGATGGCGCGGGCAAAGGTGGGACAATCCGCGCGATTACCGAGCACCTCAACCCTCGCGGCTCACGCGTTGTCGCGTTGCCCGCACCAAGCGATGTTGAGCGCACACAATGGTATTTCCAACGTTACATCAGCAGCCTCCCCAATGGTGGCGAGATTGTGTTCTATGACCGCAGCTGGTATAACCGCGCTGGTGTCGAACGTGTGCTTGGTTTTTGTACCGCCGAGCAATATAAAGAATTTTTGTACCAAGTTCCAAACCTCGAGCAAATGTTGCTAGGAAGCGGATTCTTGCTGTTCAAATATTTCCTCGATGTCGGGCAAGACGAGCAGCTCTTCCGCATCGAACGCCGCAAAACCGACCCATTGCGCATGTGGAAGCTTAGCCCTGTCGATGAAAAATCGCTCGGGCTTTGGGACGAATACACCGAGGCATTCCAAAAGATGTTCTCGCGCACACACACGCCCTATGCGCCATGGGTGATTGTCGATTCCAACGACAAAAAACGCGCACGCATCAACCTCGCGCGCGATTTGCTCTCGCGAATCGACTACACAGACAAAGACCAATCAAACGTTTGCTTGCTCGCCGACCCAAGCATTGTAACGCGCTATTCACAAGGATATAGCAGCAAGGCAAGCAGCAAGAAAAAAGACAAGAAAAAATAGGCTACTCTAGCCCATCGCAATCGCCATTGCAGCGGAGCTGATAGCTCTCTGCGATGCGCTCGAATGCGAAGTTTCCCCTTTTGTTCCCCGCTAGAAATTGCAACTTTTTGTTTTCGTGCCACAGCTCGCAGCCCGTTTGGCGGAACGTGATGTCTTGCGCGAGTGTCGCCATGTTGGGCGGATTCTGCGCCTTGTGCAGCAAGAAATCTTGCGTTTGCGTCTTGGCAAAGTTCGAGCCCAGAATCTGCGCCGAATGCCTGATTTTTTGCAAGCAGAGCGCTTGCTGCCCAAAAGTGATGCGCGGCAGCGCGAGCGTTGCGAGGATAGAGAGCACGACAAGAACGAGCAGAATCTCGAGCGCGCTAAACGCGCCCAGCCTAGAACACGATGCCATAGCCCGATAGATTGAGCGTTTGCGAGTAGATTCCGCCCTGTTGCGAGAACATGCGGTGTAGCGTGGCGCATGAATCGCCGTCTTGAATCGTGAGTTCGAGGATTCTGTCGCCCGCCTTGATGGCGTTTGCGGCGTTGTCGGCGGGCGCGGTGGTGTAGGCGATTTGTGCGCATGGCGCGTTCGCGCTGTTTTTGAGCGTGCTCGCAATGCTTGCGCCGTTGTCGACCCAACGCGCGCTATCGAGCTGCGCGGCTTGGCGAATGTCTGTGAAGTTCTCGCCGAGGCTAAGATAGAGCGCGGGCACGGCTTGCAGAATCGTGCCGATGTCGCTTTTAATCGCGACAGCGATGGCGTCCTCGCGGCTTGTCGCGAGGCGCGGAATCGCGATAGACGCCAAGACGCCGAGAATGACGATGATGAACACGAGCTCAATCATCGTGAAAGATTCAAGATGTTTGTTGTCGCTAGCGTTCATTGACGCTGTCGCGTTCTTGGGTGCTCAAGGGTGCGAAGGAATCCACGCGCACGAGTGTCGCGCGAATGTCGCCGCGCGCGAGCGAGAGCGTGTCGCCCTCAAGCTTGGCGATTGTCCCGCCGCCATCGGCAAAGAGCTTGATAAAGGCGTCCTCGACAGCCATGCTTTCAGGTCCGCACATCTTGCGCGTCATGCCCACGCCGCCGAACTGAATGTCGTTGGCTTCTGACGAGATGTAGTTGCCAAAAAACGCGTTGCAGCCCGCGTTGCCCGTGAAGCTGCCGTTGTTGTTGAACACGACAAACGCGCCCTCGTCTTTTTTGTAGCTGCGCATCGGAATGCTTGCGCTGCCATTGTAGAGCTCTGTGAGTTTCCATTTTTGTGCGAGCCATAGTGGGAAGCTCGCCGCGTTGTCGCCGCAAGCAGAGAGTGAGAAAGCCATCGCCAACAAAACTCCTATCATTTTTTTCATTATCGCTCCTTATTCGATGATGAGCCATTCATAATCATTGCCAACAAATGTGCGCTCGAGTGTGAGTGCGCCGCTTTCTTCGACATAGTCTTTGTAGAAAACAAGCGTGTAGCTCACGCGCGTTGTGTCGGGGTCGATGGGCTCGATGTCGGTGATTCTAATATCTTTGAGCCCGCCCTTGCGCAACGTGGCAAACCGAGCGGGCAAGAGAATCGCGTGGATTCTCTCTTGGTCGGTGATTGAGAGCTCGGGTTTTTGGGCGAATTGTTTGACATAATAGATGACATTCTCATCGCCCTCGCTGATTGCCATAAGATAGTCTTTGGCGACCATTTCGGGCGGTCGTGGCGAATCGGCGCAGCCGCCGAGCCAGAAAACAAGCGCAAGAGCAAATGTGGCAAAAGAGTGCCTTTTCATCATCGATTCCTTCATCGCAAACTATCTAGGGATTGTACCCAAAAAGCTTTAAATTTGCCCTAGCGTAGCACATACCAACCCGAATCTTTTTGAAGCCAGAGCGAATCTTTGATGGTTTTGCCGTTTTTGAATTGCACAGAATAGAGGACTTTGGCGCGATTGCCATTTTCTTGCACAGAATCGATTTGTACATTTGCCACGCCGCCGTTGTGCGCAGAAAGGCGCAGATATTTGCGCATGAAAGTTGGCAAGATGACTTCTTTGATAAAGACGATTTCATCGACATTGTTTCTGTCGGCGATGTGCAGGTATTCTATCGCTTTGTCGCTATCACCATTGGACATCGCGAGCACGAAATTTTGCGTAACGCTCTGTGGTGTCGAACACGCAGCGCATATAAGGGCGAAGAACACGGGAATGGCAAGCTTCCATTTCATTGCGAACTCTCTTTATTTTTGGAATTATAACATAAATCATGATTGGAATCGCAATAGATTCTGCCTAGCGTCATTGCGAGTGTGAGCGTTGCTCGCTCGTAATGACGTGTCTTTGTGTCATTGCGAGGCGACAGCCGAAGCAATCTAACGGCAAAGAATCCCCAGAAAAAGCGCGCGCAAAGCTATGGCGAAGCCACAGCACAGCCGCGCTTTGAAGATTGCAATCTTTGATTCTCTATTGCTCACTCATGTAATATTCTCAACCACAGCGCACACGTCTATGTTCTCATATTAACATAGACGAAGCGCTGTGGAGTGCGACATAGTCCGTGCGGAGCACAAACCTCTAAGAGGCGTGCAGGGGTTGGGGGTCAAAGGGGGAT
>JAAVGZ010000005.1 GCA_014799985.1 Helicobacter sp. | reverse complement strand
CATGGATTTCTGGCGGCGGCTCATTCGGAAGCGCAACAATTACCACAAACCTAACAGGCTCTGCTAGCACCACAGCAAGTGCTATCTTCAGCATTGAAGGAGACCTCGAGAGCCTCACAGACGCGTGGTATACATCTAGTAGCGATATTAGCATTGCTTGGGCAACAGGCACAACAAAATTCGTCATCACAGCCCCAAGCGGCACAGGCGACCTCGATGATTTAAAAATGACATGGAGCGCAAACGGCAATGCCGATATTCCTGCCGACATTACCGCCGAGCTTCAGCTCGCCCGCGCTGTGAGCTCTGGCAAGGGCTTCGCGTTTGTGGGCGCATCTGCTGGGGCAACAACCGCCACAGCACCTTCCGCAGGGTTTGAATTTAAATCCATTGCAACAGGCGAGACCTCGACCTTTGTTATTAACCTCAATGGCGAGAATAAAACAATCAAGATTGGGGCAGGAAGCGCTACGGTAACAGCAGGAACCGTTTTGACCATTGTCAAAGCGATTCTCGAAGGCAAATCTTCTGGCGCTAGCGCTGCTGGCGGAGTTTGGTTCGATGGCACAGAGCTTAGCGGAGACGCGAGCAAAGCCGGCGGAGACGCAATATTGGGCGACACTGGCTTGGCATTTGTGTTTGACAGTGCCCATGTTGTTGCCGTACAAACCGATGTTTTGTCGGATTTCAAGGGCACGATTAGCTTTAACCAAGTTGGGCAATCATCGGACGCAACGTCAAAAACCCTCTATATCAACGACTACATCGAAAAAATCCAACAAGGCAAAATCGTTGTTGACTTTGGGCAAGGATTGCTCGCGGGGCAAAGTTATACATTCAATAACAAGACCGTGGTCGCAACCAAAGACCTCACAGGGGCAGAGGTTGCCGAGGCATTCACGTTTGGCAAAGGCGAGGCGTTCGATGGCGCGGTGATTTTGACAGACTTTACGTCTTCTACCGGAATCGACCCAGCCAAAGTCCTCTTTGGAATCGATGGCAGCAAGCTTACGATTATTGATGTGGGTAGCGGGGCAGCGTCAGGTACACCAAGCGGCATTACTTCTGCCGCCACAACAGACATCACCGGCACAGGCGCTCTCGCTGTCAACACCAACCGCGTAACAGCGAGCACGACACAGCAAGGTGTCGGCAGCGGCGAGGTAACATTCGCCGACAGCTATGTCGTGTTTAGCGCAAGCGAGCTTGGCAGCGCAGCAGCAGGCAGCGCAGACGGAGTGGCGGCGAACATCAAGCTCGTTACAAGCGCTTTGGACACCATCACCAACTTCGATGTCGCCAACGACAAGCTGCTTCTCAAACATCTCGATGGCAGCAAGTATGTCGCTGATGATAGGGCTGCTAATGTTACAACCGCAACCGATTCGAAAATCTATGTCGACACAGCGGGCAACACGCTAAGCTACACGATTGCAAACGGCATCGTCGACTTCAGCGCGGGCAACGCGGAGGCAAGCGCGATGACGCTCGACCAAAAGGTCTATGCGGCTTGGAAGGCTGTCGATGGCACTAGTGGCACGATTGCTGGATTCGAGCATGGCGGGGATTTCTATGTCATCGCCACCGGAGGACAAAGCGGCAGCAGCACCGATGACCTCGTGATTAAGCTCGCTGGCGTTACGGGCATTACCGACATCGGGGCGGTGTTGGCGTAGGTGCGTAGTATAGGGCATTTCTCTGCGCTTGCTCTCCACACTAGGGCTTATGCCACTTAGCTCTTTTTAAGGGGAGTTGTGGTATAAGTCTGCTAGCAGCCTGCGGGCTGCTGGCGAGATTTCCTTATAAGATAAGCAAGATTCTTTGTCTTAGAAAGGAGAAACTATGGAACTTGCAAAATTAACCAGTGGAGAATTTATTTTAAAATGTCCATTGCGAACACCATATATTCAGCTTAAAAGATATGAGCCTTCTTATGGAGAAGAGGTTAGCAAAACAGCAAACAATACAAAGATGGAATATACATATATAGATTGGGGGCTATCAGAATGCCAAGACAATATAAAAGAATTTTTACAATCTGTTCGTGATTGTTGTCAATATGGTATTTATACAAAAGAAGATATTGAAAATTATCAAACTTTTATTGAAAAACAAAATGAGTTTGGAACAATAGAGTCAAGAAAAAAATATTATGACAATCGAATTATCGATGGAATGGATGGAGATTTTGTCTCCTCTGAATTGAAATTTTACGATTCGAACGATTATCGGATTCCACAAAAAAGCAAGAAATTGCCATTTTGGATAGAGGTTCATTCATCAGAAACAAACTGTATTTCGCTGCACATTTGCTTTCATACTGTTAACGTTAGGTTATCAGGAGATATTCATTTCAAATTAGATACGAAGATTAAATATGCAATTCTTGAAGCCTGTCGAGTTTTTGCTGCATTGAGAAGCAATTTTGCATTTGATAGCAAAATATATATTCAAAATACATTTAGAATTTGCTTAGATTTATTCAGGATAACAAAAGCTTTTGGATTAATATTTGATAAATATAAGTTTTGCGATATTACTGGACAAGATAATGCTTATTTGCTTTGCCCAATAGACAATAAGAGAGTATCTATTGGGCACATCAAGCAATATGGAGATATAATAAACAATGAACACGTGGAACATAGAAGTGTTTTTGAGCTCTATAAATTAAAATTCGAGAAATGTGACTTTGAAGATGAATTAATTATGCAAAATCTTCACAATGTTCGAGTTGCTTTCGAATATTGCACTTTTAAGAAAAAGGTTCAATTTACAAATGTTACTTTTGAAGAAGTACTTTTTCAAAAATTGACATTCAAAGACAATGTCGATTTTATGGGCTCACGTCTTGGGGAAGAAAATAGTAAAATTGATTTTTCTGGCACATTTGAACAGTCTGCTTGTTTTCAAGGAGTTGTTTTCCATGGCCAGACGAATTTTAATAAGGCAATATTCAATGGAGAAGCTGATTTTCAGGATTCTAATTTTAATGGGTTAGTGTATTTTTCGACTATTTTTAGTAAACGAGCTCTATTTTCAAGAGCCATATTCAACAAAACCGCTGACTTTAAAAAAACAAAATTTTTAAGTGATGCGGATTTCTCAAATTCCACACTTTTAAATGAAAAATCAAGTAGGCTTACTACATTTATGGAAACTGCATCATTTCAAGAAGCTATTTTTGAAGGAAGCACTAATTTTAGCAATGCACATTTTCAGGGCAAGGTAGATTTTAAAAATTCTCACTTTCAAAAAGAAGCTACCTTTATTGGTGCTTCTTTTGATAGAACAGCAGATTTCTATAAAACTACCTTTGAAGATAAGTTACGATTTATAGATTCTGGTTTTAATAAACAGGTTTATTTTATAGAATCAACATTCAATGATTATATCTATTTTGATGAGACTTTATTTAGCGACATATCAGATTTTAGTCAAAGTAAATTTGACAAAACTGCATACTTTGCTGGAACAAAATTTCAAGGATTTCCAATTTTTCTCAAAACAACTTTTAATGCAAGTGTAAATTTTACAAATGCTGAATTGGATTTTTATTTTAATAATATCAAAGATACTATAATTAAAATTTATAATGGCAGGGAAGAAAATTATGAACGACCAATGCGTGATGAACCAAAAATAGAACCACATAAATATAAAACTGCAAATGAACTGCGCGAAACTTTTAGGGCTATCAAAAGCGCCCTCATTAAAGATAACAATTTACTTGATGCTTCTCAATTTCACCGAGTAGAACTCTATTGCAAAGAATTAGAGTTAAAATACAGAATAGAGGAAAAAGCAAAAAATTCAGGGATTCGAGACATTGTAGATAGAATCCAACTGATGTTTTATCGCCTCACCTCTGACCACCATACAGATTTACTGCTAATTTTAAATAATGTTATTTTTCTAATTGCATGGTTTGGGTTTATGAATGGTGCATTAAACTTTCTATTCAATCAAGATTATTTTGATTTGAGTATAGAAAAAATTATTATGGCATTAGGAGCATTTGTCGCTTGTTTTATATTTGCCATAATAACACTTTGTTTTATGTTTGGGTACTTTAAGATTTTTTTCGTTGCTTATGCTAGAAAACGTCTCTATTGCAAAATAAGAAAACTATGGAAACAATTTAATCTTAGGCAATTATTTAACAAATACAAAAATAAAAACGGTATATTTTGTATCGCTTATATTATCACAGCAATTATACTCGTTGTCAAACCCGCTTTGCTTGTGCCAATTTTTGGGCAAATGATTGATACGAAATCTAGTATTGGCTTTGCGTTTGCGAGCTTGAATATCATCTACGCAATATTTATGTTCTTGCTCATTTTCTCTCTCCAAAAAACCGCACGCAAGAATACGATTGTGCCAAATTAATTATATCAGAAGTGCGGTTTTAACCGCACATCACATGGGAATCGCATGCCAAAAGTGCGACTAAAGTCGCACCTCCGTTTGCCTTAATTTGTAACAGGGTAGATTTGTGCTCATCGTCATTGTGAGCGAAGCGAAGCAATCAACGATTCTTGGTTACCCAACACGGTTGATTGCCGCGCCTGCTTTGCAGGCTCGCAATGACGATAGACTAGAATCTTTTGGGATTTAAAACGTCAGGGATGTTTCGCTACGCTCAACATGACAATGGACGACCCACCCCCTGCCCCCTCCGCAGGGGAGAGGGAAATATGGGAACTCTCCGTATGGGAGGGGGAGAGGAGCGCCTCCGCATGGACAAACAAAGGCGCAATCGTGCGCTTCATTTGTCATTGCGAGCGAGCTATGCGAGCGTGGCAATCAACGCTTCTTGGCTACCCAAACACGGTTGATTGCTTCGCTTACGCTCGCAATGACGTCAATTTGTCATTCTGAACTCGCATAAGCGAGCGAAGAATCTCAAGGTGCCAGAATCGAAAGAGATGTTTCGGCTATCGCCTCAACATGACAAGATTCTATGTGTCATTGCGAGCGAGCGGAGCGAGCGCGGCAAGCAACCGTTCATGAACACTCGGCACGGTTGGTTACCCAACACGGTTGATTGCTTCGCTTACGCTCGCAATGACCCACCCCCTTGCCCCCTCCACAAGGGAGGGGGAAAGAGGAGCGCCCCCAAAGGGGCTGCTTGCATGAATGAGATTCTTCAGCCAAAGGCTTCAGAATGACAATCCACACAAAGCAACATGATTCCCAGCAATGGTTGCTAAAAANACGCATTCCCAAAGAATCATGTAAGCACAAAGCNAGAAGCTAAACTAGCGCAATGCCTACGCCAACACCGCCCCGATGTCGGTNATGCCCGTAACGCCAGCGAGCTTAATCACGAGGTCATCGGTCGTGCTGNCNGNATCTGTGCCGGTGGCGATGACATAGAAATCCCCGCCATGCTCAAATCCNGCAATCTTGCCNNCAGTTGTCATGAGCTCTGAAGCGGCGAATAGCTTTTGGTCGAGCGTAATCGCGCTCGCCTCCGCGTTGCCCGCGCTAAAGCCGAAGATGCCCACGCCAGCGCTTNCGACAGAAAGCTCGTTACCCGCAGCATCAACATAGATTCCGGTCGAACCAGCCGTAATACTTTGAGCATNAGAGGCAACATACTTCGCTGTTGTCGCGCCCAATATGTCAAACTTGTTGAGCAAGAGCTTGTCGTTGGCAATGTCGAAGTTGGTGATGGTGTCCAAAGCGCCTGTAACGGCTTTGATGTTCGCCGCCGCTCCGTCTGCGCTGCCTGCTGCTGCGCTGCCTTTGTCTGTGCTTGCAAACACGACATAGCTATCNGCGAATGTTACCTCGCCGCTNCCTTGCCCTTGTTTGGTCGTTGTGCCTGTTACGCGGTTGGTGTTCACCGCGAGTGCGCCTGTGCCGGTGAGTGTCGCTTGGGTCGCAGTGCCGATTCCTGTGCCTGTGGCATCGATAATCGTNAGCTTGNTGCCATCGATTCCANANAGAATCTTGCTATCANNAANCGTGCTCGCTAGNCCANNTNCCNACAATCGCNGCGCCATCAAACGCTTCGCCCGCACTGAAGGTGAATGCCTCGGCAACCTCTGCGCCTGTCAAATCTTTGGTNGCGACAACGCTCTTGCCGTTGAATGTATAGCTTTGCCCNGCGAGCAAGTCCATTGCNCAAAGTCGATGACAATCTGNCCTTGCGTGTCGCCTGTGTTTGTTGTGTCGGGCAACAACGAGAACTGCCCAAAGGTAGCAGTAGCGATACCAACTTGGTTTATCACCACAGTGCTTCCTGCTGTTGNAAATGGATTGCTGTTTACAATCGTAATCTTGCTAGAATCAGCTCCCTGAACCCATTGCCAATCCTTGCCGAGACTAAAGGTGTCAGTAAAAGCACCCTTGTTGCTTGTTGTGATTTCATCGCCATCAACGTAGAATTTTACGCTTGATGTTGCTAGAGCAGCTGTTGCTTCCTGTCCTTGCAAAATTTGCAAGACGGCTTGGGCAACGGTTGCAGCAGTTGCTTTTATCGAAGCTGCTGTGTTCGTATCTACAACTTGGATTGAATGGTTGCTGCCGTTGATGCTGAATGTGAGGAATGCGGGCTTGCTATCCCCTTGTGCAGATGCGACAGTAAACTCGGTAAGGNTTCCGCCGCTTGCTGTTGCTCCTTGCACCGCTGCAAAGCCTGCGGGGCGAGCCTTGATAATCTCGGCAACAATATTATCNGGCACNNCNGCGTTGCCGTTTGCGTCAAAGGTGAAGTTNANNTCNGTCAANTTGCCCGNAGCATTCGCNGTGATGGTGAAAATGCTATCGCCTGTGGTGTGGGCAATGNCGANTTTGCCTGTTGTGCTATCANCCCAAGCGCCTGTGAGGCTGTTGAGCTTGCCNGNGANGNTGACANNNTCNAGAACANTTNCNCCNCTGAANCNACCGCNNGCAGTTGCNANTTGGAATNNTGTNNNAGACGNNANGTTNCCNCCAGCAGNGCCATAGGCTTTGATAATNTCGGCGATGTCTTGAGCCTTGAGGATTGTNGNGCNTGTTGCGACGTTGGTAATCGTCAAGCCNTCAATCGTGAAGCTTTGGTTTTTGCCAAGTCTTAGGTTGCCGAGGTCGACTTCGTAGGTNTCGTTTTGTGAAGACGCACCGCCACCAGCGCTGAACTCGATGACNTCATGNTTNGCNCCNGCNACNANNGTGATGTTGTCCGCGCCCTTAGACGCAACAATTTGGATTCCGTCATTGTTGGGGTTGCTCACNANNAGTNTGCTGATGTCGAGNTTNACNCCNNNTGTNTTNNNNAGGTCGATTCTCACNGTGTCGTAGTTGTTGTTTGCCTCTTCNTAGTTAGGCACNGTNCCGAGATTCCCNGCNATNGTNANNGTNTTGGTGAANNTAGNNTGCCTCGATGTCAAACTTATCNACCCCACCAGCACCATTGATGTTGAGAGTGGCAGAGTTGGTATTCACAACAATCTTTTGGGTATCGCCTGCATTCAAGCTTCCATCGGGATTTGTGAACTCTTTGCCTTGTGTGCCACTAATGCCTGTTGTGTAGGTCAGTGTGCCACTGCTGTTTGTCGCATCGACACGCTCTACATAGATTGTGCCAATGTTATTATTAAACATACGAAAAAAACAAAAGATTCTATGATTTTTGCTCGAGATTCTCTATTTTATGAGAATCGTTCGCCTGATATATTATCCATGTGTTTGCTCTCATGTGCATTGATTGTCATAAACGCTTTATCTTTATATTAAGTGTTATTTAAGTAATATCATCATATCATAGGCATAATGGGGTATTTTTGAAAGGCGGAAATGAGGCTTGAGATTCTTATGGAGAATCGAGGTATGACTCTAATCGCACCTTTGATGTTTTTTGTGTCATTGCGAGAGGCTTTAGCCTCGTGGCAATCAACTGTGTGCAAAGCTAGAATCATGGGGATTCTCTGCCTGTTGATTGCTTCGCTAACGCTCGCAATGACGCAAAATAACATCGGACGTGCAGAATCGAGTGCGCAATGTGTGCGACTAAAGTCGCACCTCCAAAATTCTTGCCTCGCAATGCAAGGCAAGAAGCAAATTGTGCTACATTAGCTCAAAATTGCAAGCATCAATGCCCTTGTAATACTCCACAAATTCCAAAAAATCATTTAAAATTTCATCTTTATGATTCTTAAAATCATTATAGAATTTCCTACGCTCACCTTCGTCATCTCCAAAGCACCCATCCTTTTTCTTCATTGTCTCAAATGCTTTACATGGAACTTCGTCATCGTCCCAACAAAAACCAAACTCAAGACATAAAGATTGCGTTTCTTTCATATAACAAAACCATATATAAATACCTTTTCTGGGTGTCGGCTTCTCGCTGTTCACATACTCTTTCCCAAGCACATCTGCCCGCACAAAGGCAATACCTTGCTTTTTGATATTTTCTTTTTGTTTTTTGACATTCTCTTTTTGCTTTGATGCTCTGTATCCAGCAGGGAACCTTTGTCCAAAACTTACATTACACACAATTCCCAACGCTTTTAATGCCTTATCAATTTTGATTTCCGTATTTTTCTTTTGAGAGCCTTTTGTTGACCCATTCTTCATATTCTTTTTAGCCTGCTCATAAAAATATTCAAGCGCTTCAAAGAGCAATGCTTTGTTGATGTTAGCCAAATTGTACATATTTCTCTCCTATAATTAAAGTTAAATTTCCCCACACTGGGTAGCTCAAATTTGTCTGCAAGCCCCAAAGTGCGGCTAAAGCCGCACCTCCAAGGTTGCCTTGCTATGCGCCTGTGGTTGGTTGAATCCTAAAATCGCGAGCGTCAAAGCTTTTATAATAGCTCACAAAGTCTAGGAAATCATTCAGAATTGCGTCTTTGTGATTCTCAAAGTCGGGGTAGGCTTTATGCTTGCCGTCCCATTCAGCTCGATTCAACGTCTTATTATCATTTAGTTTCCTAAATGCTTCACACGGCACATTGTCATCGTCCCAAGAATAACCAAACTCCAAATATAGTCGTTTTTCAGGAGCTGCGCTTCTATCATAGCAAAACCACAAATAAATTCCTCTCGTGGGTGATGGTGCTTCGCCATTCACAAAGTCTTTTCCAAGCGCATCTTCCCGAACAAATGCGATTCCTTGTTGGCGCGCAGTCTTTATTCTTCCAAAACTTACTGCACATTTCAGTCCT
>JAAVGZ010000004.1 GCA_014799985.1 Helicobacter sp. | reverse complement strand
TTTTGTTGGTTTGGGGGGGGGGGTGGGGGGGGCTCGTGATAGTGTTTGTTGTTGGCATTGTTGTCCTTTTTATCATTCAAATGTAAAATAGCAAAGACATTAGGCTAATCGTTTCGGTTCTAGTTTGGATTCAGATTATATTTGGGGTTTATCATGTTAGCTTCAGTATCCATTTTTGGATAGACCAATTCAATTGGCGTGTCCCATTCTGATACAAAATCTTTGGGCACACACAAAATCTCTTTTTCCAAATTAAATCTTGAATGAATCTCAAAAGAGATAAGGTTGATTTCTTTTTCAAATTGCTCATATTTATCATCATCAATGGCAATAATAAATATCAAGTCATTTTCGTAGACTTCACATACAACAGAAGAATCGAGCTGTAATATTGCATTTTTATATGCTATGATGGCATTCGCGATATTGTAAATTTTCATTTCAGTTCCTTTAATGTTTCATGTAGCTTTTGAGCAATCTTTTTTGCCTTATTAAGATTGCTTATATTGTGCTTATTATCATGTCCATAATCTACATGATTTCTTATATCTCTTAGCCTGTAAGCAAGTCTTATATTATTGGAACAATGCTTGTTTTCCTTTATTAACTTCCCCCAAATGCAATCTTTCCCAGAGTGTGGAATCCTATCGTCCGATTTACAGATTCCCTTGTCGACCAACATGCCCTTTGCAATCAAATACACACCATAATATAACCGATTAATAATAACTGAACACAAATGCTCTTTGGGAAATTGGGATAACTCTAAAAATTCCTGCGAGTCCAGAATCNCTGCAAGTTTTAGATTCCGCTCCCCTTTCTTTTTCAGCGTCATTTTCAACCTCTCCATGCCTCAAGTGATTGTATCTATGCCTNNCTTAAAAGCACATAAACCCATGTTCCCGTCTNGCCAAAGNTCTCGCGCCACAACNCAAAACGCCCCCCAAACAAACTTGCCAACCTTAAGCCAAAAAATGCTACAATACGCAAAAACGAGCCAAAGGAGTTAGAATGGNATATTATTNTTATATCAAGGCNTTCCATGTCGTCTCTTTCACATCATGGATGGCNGTNCTGTTTTACCTGCCGCGCCTATTTGTCTATCATGCCGAGAATCGCGACAACAAGGGCTTCGTGTCGGTCGTGTGCGTGCAAGAAAGAAGGCTCTACCGCTACATCGGCACGCCCGCGCTCATCACCACATTGCTCACGGGTGGGGCGCTCGTGTGGCTCAACCNCNCCGTGNTCTCGAGCGGCGGCTGGCTACATGCCAAGCTCGTTGTCGTGGCGCTCTTGATTGCGCTGCATGTCTATTGCGCCTCGCTTATGCGCGCGCTTGCCAACAATGTCTGCGACAAAAGCGGCAAGTTTTTTCGCATTTTGAACGAAATGCCCACGCTCGCGCTNTTCGCAATCGCCTTTTTCGCCGTTGTGCGCCCGTTTTAGGAGAGTNGCATGCAAAAACTTTGGGGAGGGCGCTTCGAGCAAAAAAGCGCCGCGCTGCTCGATTCTTTCAATGCGTCTTTAGGTTTTGATAAGGAATTATANGCCCAAGACATTCAGGGCAGCAAGATTCATGCGCGCATGCTCGCCAATCAGGGAATCCTCACCGATTCCGAAGCGAGCGCGATTGTCGAGGGGCTCGAATCGATTGCCGCGCAGATTCAAAGCGGCGCGTTCGTGTTCGACATCGCGCACGAAGACATTCACATGGCAATCGAATCNGCGCTGATTGCGCGCATTGGCGATGTGGGCAAAAAGCTGCACACGGCGCGTTCGCGCAACGACCAAGTCGCGCTCGACTTTCGGCTCTATGTGTTGCAAAAAAATCTGCATATCCGCGAGCTGCTGTTCGCGCTGCTCGATGCGATTNTGTCGCTNGCAAAGGCGCACACCGCCACGCTCATGCCCGGCATGACGCATTTGCAACACGCCCAGCCCGTCAATCTCGGCTTTCATCTGATGGCATACGCCTCCATGTTTTGGCGCGACATCGTGCGGCTTGGCGATGACTATCACCGCAACAACTACTGCCCGCTTGGCTCTGCGGCGCTTGCGGGCAGCCCGTATCCCATCGACAGAGACTTCACGGCNCATAGTCTCGGCTTTGTCGCCCCAACGGCGAACGCGATGGATTCCGTGAGCGACCGCGATTTCGCGCTCGANATGCATTATAGNNTNAGCATGCTCGCGATGCACATCTCGCGCCTTGCCGAAGAGCTCGTGCTTTGGAGCAGCAGCGANTTTGGCTTNGTGCGNTTCAGCGATGCGTATGCCACAGGCAGCTCNATNATGCCNCAAAAGAAAAATCCCGATGTCGCCGAGCTTTTGCGCGGCAAAACGGGGCGCGTCTATGGCAATCTCATTGCGCTGCTTGTCGTGATGAAGGGCTTGCCGCTCGCTTATAATAAAGACACGCAAGAGGACAAGGAGGGCTTGTTTGATTCTGTNCAAACCCTCGAAATATCGCTTCAGATTCTCAAGGAATTGCTGCTCACGAGCACATTTGATGTCTGAAAAAATGCGCAAAGCCTGCGCGAANGGGCATTTGTGCGCGACAGACTTGGCGGATTTCTTGGCGCGTTCGGGCATTCCGTTTCGCGATGCGCACCACATCACGGGCAAGGTTGTCGCGTTCGCAGAATCCCAACAGCTCGACATCAGCGAGCTTAGCGCGCAGCAGCTATGCGCGCTCGATTCGCGCATTCCCGCAGGCGCGGCGGCGGCGCTCAATTTGCAAGCGTCCATGAACGCGCGCGATTGCNTCGGCGGCACGGCGACAAGACGTGTCGAGGAGCAGATTGCNCACATGCAAGGGCTGCTGGCGGGCGCAAAGCAGCTGTGGCAAAAGGAGAGNGCGTGTCGGTAGAGCAGCAAAAAATCATCGCGATGTTCGATGATATTTCGAAGAGTTATGACACGGCAAACCGCGTTTTGAGCATGGGGCTCGATGTCTCGTGGCGCAAGAAAGCCTGCCGCTTNGCCTTGCANGNNCTCGGGCAGAGCGAGCTCGTCATCGCCGATGTCGCGAGCGGCACGGGCGACATGATTTTGCATTGGCAGAGCGCCTCCGANAGCCTNAACGTGCCGATTCGCAAGATTTGCGGAATCGACCCATCGGAGGGCATGCTCGAGATTGCGCGCAAGAAGCTGCCAAATGTCGAGTTTTTGCGCGCCGAGGCTGTCGCGCTGCCGCTAGAGAGCGCGAGCGTGGANATCATCTCGATTGCCTATGGTTTGCGCAATGTCGTCGACACGCATGCCGCGTTTGTCGAGTTTGCGCGCGTGCTCAAAGAGGGCGGCATGCTCGTGATTCTGGAATTTACGAAAAACGAGAATCCGTCCTTGTTTGGCTCGCTGATGGGCTTCTACACGCGCAAGATTCTGCCCAAAATCGGCGGGCTCATCAGCCGCAACATGCAAGCCTACCAATACTTGCCCGACAGCATCGAGAACTTTTTCACGTCCCAAAAGCTCGAGGACGCGCTCGCCTCGCATGGATTCCGCACACTGCACAGCGAGTGCGCCGCGCAGGTTTCGACACTCTGTGTCGCGCAAAAAATCGCCACACCAAAGGACAACGATGAATCCAAATGAAATCTTCCTCTGCACGATTTGCAATGTTACAAACGGCAATTGCGCCGAGGATTGCGCGTATTGCATGCAAAGCGCGCGGCATGACACGGGCATTACGCCCTATCGCAAGAAGCCCGTTGAGCAAATCTTGCACGAGGCGAGAATCGCCGCAAGCGCCGGCGCGCTCGGATTCTGCCTCGTTACCTCGGGGCGCGGGTTTTCGCCCGATTCGGGCTTGCGCGATGGCACATTGCGCCACATCGCTAGTGCCGCGCGCGCGCTCAAAGCCGAGCTGCCGCAGCTGCATCTCATCGCGTGCAATGGGCGCGCGAGCTTCGAGCAGCTCTGCTACCTCAAAGAGCACGGAATCGACAGCTACAACCACAACCTCGAGAGCGCGCAGAGCTTCTTTGCCCACATCTGCTCCACGCACACGTGGGAGGAGCGCTTCGCCACATGCCAAAACGCGCTCAAGGCGGGGCTTGGGCTGTGTTGCGGCGGCATTTTTGGGCTCGGCGAGTCGCCGCTTCAGCGCGAAGAGATGATAGACTCGCTGAAGTCGCTGATGCCCCACACCGTGCCGATTAATTTTTACATTCCGCACCCCGCGCTGCGTGTGCAACAAGAGCCGCTTGGCAGAATCGAGGCGCTTGGAATCATTAGCGCCTTGCGCGCCGCGCTCCCAAAGGCGCGGCTGATGATTGCCGGCGGGCGCGAGATTGTGTTTGGCGAGCAGCAGCGCGAGATGTTTGACGCGGGCGTGAATGCCATCGTGCTCGGCGATTACCTCACGACAAAGGGCAGCAAAATGCATGACGATTTGGCGATGCTGCAAGACTATGGGCTCGCGATTGCGACACAATGCCACTAGGTGCGGCGCATGCGTGAGCTCATTCGCAATTTTTCGATTATCGCGCACATCGACCACGGCAAGAGCACGCTCGCCGATTGCCTGATTCAGACCTGCGGCGCTACAGCCGATAGGGACAAGACGCATCAAGTTCTCTACACAATGGAGATTGAGAAGGAACGTGGAATCACGATAAAAGCTCAGAGCGTGCGCCTGCGCTACAACTTCGAGGGGCAAACCTACATTCTCAATCTCATCGACACGCCCGGGCATGTCGATTTCAGCTACGAAGTCAGCCGCTCGCTCGCGAGCTGCGAGGGCGCGCTGCTCGTTGTTGACGCGTCTCAAGGAATCGAGGCGCAAACGATTGCCAATGTGTATATCGCGCTCGAGAACAACCTCGAGATTCTGCCCGTGCTGAACAAAATCGACCTGCCCGCGAGCAACCCCGAGCGCGTGCAAGCCGAGATTCGGCACACAATCGGCATCGAGTCGCCCGTGAGCATGGTCAGCGCGAAGGCGCACATCGGAATCGAGGAGCTCCTCGCGCGCATTATCCGCGAGATTCCGCCGCCAAGCGGCGACCCAAGCGCGGCGACAAAGGCGCTCATCTACGATTCGTGGTTTGACAACTACTTGGGCGCGCTCGCGCTCGTGCGCGTGTTTGACGGCAAGATTACTAAGGGGCAGCAGATTCTGATTATGGGTAGCGAGCAGCAGCACGAGGTTTTAGAACTTTTTTATCCCCACCCGCTGCGACAACAAAAGACGCAAGCCATTGAATGCGGCGAAATCGGCATTGTCGTCTTGGGGCTCAAGAATGTTACCGAACTCGCTGTGGGCGACACGCTGACGGACGCCAAGAATCCGACACAGCATGGCATTAGCGGCTTTGAGCCCGCCAAGCCCTTCGTGTTCGCGGGAATCTACCCGATTGAGACGGACAAGTTTGAGGATTTGCGCGATGCGCTCGACAAGCTGCGGCTCAACGATTCGAGCCTCGTCTACGAGCCCGAGAGCAGCGTGGCTCTAGGCTTTGGATTCCGCATTGGCTTCTTGGGGCTTTTGCACATGGAGGTCATCAAGGAGCGCTTGGAGCGCGAGTTTGGGCTAAGCCTGATTGCCACTGCGCCCACAGTGCTCTACAAGCTCACGCTGACCGATTCAAGCGAGATGTGGATTCAGAACCCTAGCGAGCTGCCGGCTGAACAAAAGATTGCGCGATTCGAAGAGCCCTATGTGCGCGCGACAATCATTGTCCCCGATGAGTTTTTGGGCAATGTCATCACGCTTGTGAATAGGCGGCGTGCGGTGCAGACGAAAATGGAATATCTCCACGAAACGCGCGTTTTGCTCGAGTATGCGATTCCGACCAATGAGATTGTGATGGATTTCTACGACAAGCTCAAGTCGAGCACGAAGGGCTACGCGAGCTTCGACTACGAGCCGCTCGAATACCGCGAGGGCGACTTGGTCAAGCTCGACATCAAGGTCGCGGGCGAGGTTGTCGATGCGCTCTCGATTATCGTCCCCAAAAGCAAGGCGTACGAGCGCGGCAAGGAGTTGGTCGAGAAGATGAAAGAGCTGATTCCGCGCCAGCTGTTCGAGGTCGCCATTCAGGCGAGCATTGGCAACAAAATCATCGCGCGCGAGACGGTGAAATCGATGGGTAAAAATGTAACAGCGAAATGCTACGGCGGCGACATCACGCGCAAGCGCAAGCTGCTCGAGAAGCAAAAAGAGGGCAAGAAGCGCATGAAAGCCATTGGCAAGGTGCATCTGCCCCAAGAGGCTTTCTTGGCGGTGCTCAAGATTGATTAGATTTTGCTTTTTCCTCGATGCTGCTTTTTTTTTAAGAATGAATAGGGTATGCTTCGGCATATCTCTTTTTATGGTAGGAGTCTTTCATGACTAAATTTGGTTTGAATTGTCTGCGGGGGGGGGGGGCATTTGTTGCCCTAATGGCTCTCAACGCAGCGCATGCAGAAGATGTGTATCATCTTGGACGCATTGAGGTTGTCGCCGCAGAGGAGGGCGCAAGCATTGACAGCAACGACACATTGAATGTCGTGAGCGCGCAAGACATCGAGCAAAGCAGCGCGAGCACGGTCGCCGAGGCGCTGCGCTTCACGCCCGGCGTGTTCTATGAGCCGCCCGCCGGCGGGCGCGGCGAGCCGAGCATCGGAATCCGCGGGTATAGCGTTACGCATATCGGGCTGTTCATTGACGGAATCCCCGTGCATTCTATCTATGACAGGCAGACAGACTGGGCGCAGTTTAATTCCTTTGGAATCTCGGAAATCGCAGTGTCGAAGGGCTACACCTCGCCTGTTTATGGCATGAATACGCTCGGTGGCGCAGTGAATGTCATCACCTCTAAGCCCAAAGATAAGCTCGAGATTACCGCACGTTACGGCTTTGTGAGCAAAAACGAACATCAGGCTTTCGTGTCTGTGGGCAGCAACACGGGCAAGATGTATTATCAATTGAGCTATGCCTTTACCGATAGGGATTCGCTCAACCTTTCGAGCGATTTCCAAACGACACAGTTGCAGCCCAACAGGGACATGTTTAATTCAAATTACACCAACCACACGTTGCGCGCAAAGGTGGGCATTGTGCCCAACGAAAGCCATGAATATTCGCTGAATTTTATCTATCAAAAAGGCGAAAAGGGGGGCATGAATAATGTCTATGGCACGCGCACAAATGTGTGGAACTGGCCTAATTATGACAAAATCACGGCATATATTCTCGGAAATTCCCGACTTAGCGAGATGATTTCGCTTAATTCCAAACTTTACTATGATACGTTTGATAATAAGCTGCAAGTGATTGGCGCGTGGGACGGGCGCAGCATTATGGCGACAAACTGGGCAGGCGCGGCGATTAACCCGAGCCGCCCCTACACCTCGCACTATGATGATTATGCGTTGGGTGGGATTTTTACGCTCGGATTCGACTTTGACAAAACAAAGAATCTCAAGGTTGGTGTGAATCTGAAGCAAGACAACCACAAAGAGACGGCAACGAGCTGGACGTCGAGCAATCAATATCGCAATGAGCGCGAAGAAATTTCGGATTTGTCGTCATCGCTCTTTGCGGAATATGCCCAAGTCTTGAGCGATACGTTACGCGTTGTCGTGAATGGCAGCTATGATAGGAATGATTTTATTAGCGCCCAAACAGATAAGGACACGAGCTTGCGCCATTTGCAGGGCTGGACATTGCAGGGGATTCTCTATGCTGATGTGAATGACTATACTACGTTGTATGGAAATATCGGCAAAAAGAGTA
>JAAVGZ010000039.1 GCA_014799985.1 Helicobacter sp. | reverse complement strand
TAGGCATTGTAGGGCTGACTTTGTGTCTCCATTGTTTATATGTTTAAAAAGAACTCTTGTTGCGTCATTGGGCATATTCTCATGATAGATTTCAAATTCTTCTCTAAATTCATCAAAAGTTAATGTATTTTCAAATTTTACCTTAAATGTTTTATCTTCACTAACAATATATATTTTTCCATTTATATTACGTGCGCATTCAACAATCTTATCGTCATTCTTTTTACCATTAAAGCTCTTATGGCATCTTTTAATATCAAAATGGGCAATATCTGCTATTACTTTATGTGCATTACGATTCTCTGCATGTTGCGAATCGTCTTTTATGCGATCTAGCTCATCAAGCACTTCTTTTGGAATGATTATTTCTAAAGAATTTTGTTCTGCAATCTCAAAAATTTGCTTTGCAGACTTTAATAAACTTGATGTATCTGGTATGATATTAATATTCACAAAAACTCCTCCTAATAGTTTCTTGATACAGCACAACTTTGGGACACAGTCTATTGTTAAGCAACATTTATTATCCCCTCTCCCCCTCAACCACCCTAACACTTCCACTCGTTTCCACCTCCAAAACTACATACGGCAGCCCCTGCTTGTTGAGCTCTTGCATGAAAAAGTCGGGGTCGTTTTGTTCCATATTCCACACGCCCGCACCTTGCGCAGAATCCACGCCTTGCGCCTCGCCGCCCTGCGGCATATCGCCATTATTCGCGCCATTGGCATTCTTACTCGCCCCAACGCCCCACTTACCCTCGCATATCAACTTCGCGCCAATCATCGCGGGCACGCCTGTCGTGTAGCTCACGCCTTGCGCGTTCGCCTCCGCGTAACATTTCTCATGCTCGCATACATTATAAATATAAATCGTGCGCTCCTTGCCGTCCTTGATTCCACGCATATAGCAGCCGATGTTCGTCTTACCTTTCGTGCGCGGTGCGAGGCTCGCTGGGTCGGGCAACAAGGTCTTGAGCACCTCGATAGGCACGATAAACCCGCCCTTGTGCGGCACAGAATCCACGCGCAAAAGCCCGACATTCTCGAGGCATTTCATGTGCGTGAGGTAGCTCTCGCCAAAGGTCATAAAAAAGCGGATTCTCTTGAGCCCCCGCACATTGCGCACGAGCGATTCGAGCTCCTCGTGATACAAAAGATACGAGTTTTTCGCGCCCACCTCGGGGTAATCCCACTCTTTCATGAGCGCAAGAGGCGCAATGTCGCGCCACTCCCCGCCAAAATATCCCTCAACTTTTAAATCTTGCGTGTTCGATTCCAAACTAAAATGCTTCTCTGCGCGCTCGAACTTGCGATAAATCGTGTCTTGTTGCAAGTCGGGGTTCAGATTCAAATCGGTTTGGGAGACGAGAGATTCTTCGCTTCGCTCAGAATGACAACAAGAGGAAGGTGCTCCTTTGGAATCAAAAGATGATGATTTGGAATCAATGGGCGCTTTTTTGGAATCAAAAGGAGACACCCACCCCCTAGCCCCCTCCGCAAGGGAGGGGGGATTTATAGAATCGCCCCCCCCTTGATTCGCAAGGGAGGAGGAATGAGCATTGCCCGCCACCCAATACCTTGCCTTGCTGCTCACCTCGCGCAAGTTAATCTCGGGGTTAAAGTTGGTCGCAAACGCGTATCCGTGGTCGCCCGCGTTGCAATCCAAAATNTCGATNNNNTGAATCTCATCAAAATAATGCTTCTGCGCATANGCGCAAAACACATTTGTAACGCCCGGGTCAAANCCGCTGCCAAGCAGCGCGAAGATTCCCGCCTCTTTGTAGCGCGCGTCATACGCCCATTGCTCTTTGTACTCGAAATGCGCAGAATCGGGGTGCTCGTAGTTCGCCGTGTCGAGGTAGTGCGTGCGCGTGCGCAAACACGCTTCCATNATGCTCAAATCCTGATAGGGCAGCGCGACATTCACGACAAGATTNGGGCGCACCTTGTGAATGAGCGNAACAAGCGATTCCACATCGTCCGCATCGACACTCTCAATCTCAATCTCGCCCAAGCCTTTGGCGCGAATCGAATCCGCGATTGCGCGGCACTTTTCGAGCGTGCGCGAGGCAAGCACAATGCGCGAAAACACCTCGCGATTCATCGCCATTTTGTGCGCCACAACGCCGCCAACGCCACCCGCTCCGATTTGTAAGACCACTGCCATACCCGCTCCTTTGTCTGCCTCTGCAATTTGTGAAGCTCATTATAACCTTATCTCGTTAATTTTTTGGTTTTTGCGCGGCATTAATCCGAATCACAACAAAGACAATGTATAATGAGCGCATTATCTTGAGATGGAGTTGGGACGGCTATGACACAAGAAGAGCTAGATTCGCTAATGAATAGCGATGTCGATATTGATAATGTTGTCGCAGATGGAGAATCGGCAGAGCCAGAAGCCAAAGCGGCGACAAATAGCGATGAAGATGAAAATTATCGCGTTACAGCAGCGCACCCTTGGCCTCCGCCGCCGCCTATCGAAGACCACAAGGTCGTGAGCCAGCTTGACGACGTTACCAAAGGAATCGAATCCAAAGCCAACCAAGTCTTTGACTATCTCGAGGATATGAGCAACAAGATGATGGACATCGAGGGCAACGGGCGCGATTTGCAGCAATTCATCAAGAATCAAAAAATCCTCTTTGAGAAGCTCCACGAAGCCTTTCCGCAAATCGTTACCTTCTCNAAGGCNCTCACAGAGATTGAGGGCACACAGAAAAAGATTGATTCCATCATCACAGCGAGCCTCGACACGGGCGATAGCATTATGAGCATTATGGACACGATGCAATACCAAGACATTCACCGCCAAAAAATCGAGCGCGTCATCAATGTCATGCGTGCGCTCGCGAAATACATGAACTCCTTGTTTGAAGGCAAGATTGACGACAGCAAGCGCGTTGCCTCCGCCGTACACATCGTTGGCGACACGAGCACNGCAGATGTCGTGAGCGATGATGACATCGAATCTCTCATCGCAAATTTGGGCGGAGGGCAACACTAATTTGGTCGAGCTCCTCTCACCCGCTGGCAATCTCGAAAAACTCAAAATCGCCCTCGCGTATGGCGCNGACGCGTGNTATGGCAATGTGAGCCATTTCTCGCTGCGCGGCAGAGCGGCGAAACAATTCACCTACGAAAGCTTCGCCGAGGCGGTCGACTACACGCACGCGATGGGCAAGAAATTCTACGCNACGGTCAATGGATTCCCGTTCAANAGCCANATTGACGCGCTCAAGAAACATCTCTCGCGGCTCGCTGACATCGGCGTGGACGCGCTGATTGTCGCCACGCCGGGCGTGTTGCGCCTNGCGCAAAAAATCGCGCCACAGATTCCGNTTCACCTCTCGACCCAAGCAAATGTGCTCAACGTGCTGGACGCGCAATGCTACTACGACATGGGCGTGAAGCGCATCATCGCGGCGCGCGAGATGAGCCTGAACGACTTGTGCGANGTCAAGAGCGCGTTGCCACATCTCGAGATTGAAATCTTCGTGCATGGCAGCATGTGCTTCGCNTTNTCGGGGCGCTGCCTCATCAGCGCGTTGCAACACGGGCGCGTGCCCAATCGCGGGAGTTGCGCCAATGATTGTCGCTTTGACTACACCTANCTGATTCAGCCGCCCGATTCTGCGACAATGTTTGACGCAAAAGACTGCGCGCATTTCGTGCGCGAGCCCGACACGGGNGTGGTGATGCAGCTTGTCGAAGAAGAGGGCGTGGGGACGCACATCTTCAACGCCAAAGACNTGAATCTCTCCGCGCACATCGAGGANCTCATCAAAAGCGGNGCAATCGATGCGTTCAAGATTGAGGGGCGCACGAAGTCNAANTATTATGTCGCAACGACAACCAAGACCTACCACGCGGCAATCAGCGACACGATGCGTCATGACTTCACGCCCAAGCGCTATGCAGACGAGCTCAATACGCTCAAGAATCGCGGATTCACCGATGGCTACATCATTCATCGCCCGTTTGTGCGGCTCGACACACAGAATCACCAAACGGCGCTAAGCGATGGCAACTTCGCCGTTGTCGCGCAAATCTCCGAAAAAGGCGAGGCTTTCGCNCGCGGCACGGTGCGCGCAAACGAGAGCTACGAAATCGTCTCGCCGCTTGGAATCACACCCGAGATTGTGAGCAACGAGATAGGCACAATCTACCATTTCGAGGGGAGATTCTATGTGCGGCTGCACAGGCTCTGCACACAGAGCGGCGAGGAGATTGAAAGCATTCACAGCGGCAACACCAATGCTTTCATGCTGCCNGCGCAGCTTGCGGCTTTTAGCTTTTTGCGAACACAAANAAAGGAAACATAAATGGAATTTATTGCGATTATTTTAGGCAGCAAGAGTGATTATGCGACAATGCAAGAATGTCTGAACGTGCTCGAGAAGTTCGATTTGCCCTATGAAATCATCATCAGCTCGGCACACAGAAGCCCCGAACGCACGCAAAAATATGTCCTAGACGCCGAGAGGCGAGGCGCGCAACTCTTCATCGCCGCTGCGGGTATGGCGGCGCACCTCGCGGGCGCGATTTGCGCGATGACGACAAAGCCTGTCATNGGNGTGCCGATGAGNGGTGGCGCGCTCGATGGGCTAGACGCGCTGCTCTCGACCGTGCAAATGCCATCGGGCATGCCCGTTGCCACNGTGGCGCTTGGCAAAAGCGGCGCGGTGAATAGCGCGTATCTCGCNATGCAGATTCTCGCGCTGCGCGATAGCGAGCTCGCCGAAAAGTTGCGCGAGGACAGAATCATGAAGGCAAAAAATGTCGAGCTCGATTCTCAAGAAATCGAGAAACGCTTATCATAAGGAGACACAATGGCTGCTATATGGTTGACAATCGATGAGTTTTGTGCCTCAACGCACCTCAAGCGCGAGCTTGTCGAGAAGCTTGTGAAAGACAACAAGCTCACGCACAAGACGGAGGGGGAGCAGATTCTAATCCAAACCGAGCCCACAAATCATAGCCTTGTGAATGTCGAAAAAAACGCGCTAACCACGCAGGGCGACAACGCGCCGATTGCGTTTGCCGAGAAGACGATTGGCACGATTCTGAATCTGCACGAAAAGGTGCTCGAGGCGAAAGACGAATCGATTAGNACNCTCAAAAACGAGAACAAGTTCCTCAAAGACGCTCTGTTTTCGATGCAAGACATCTATGATGACGACCAAAAAAGCGCGCAATTCTTGCGCGAGCAGCTGCAACGCACGCAAGACGAGCTTGAGGCGATGAAGCGCAAATATAAGCTTATGTGGGGCAAATCTGTCGGCAAGGTCGACCTCTCGCCGCTCGTGAAAAATGGCGAGGGCGAGAGTGNGGACGATTCCAAGAAGAATNAATAGACAAACGANCGCAACCAAACCCCACAAGCCTCGAATCCGAGCTTGCAAGAGAGGCTCTTTTTGAGATGTTCGCGGGCTTTGAACTTCTCGTTCCCTGCGAGATACAGCCGCGCAAGCTTGTTGTGCAAAGTCGCGAGATAGCTCACCTTTTGGCTATGGTCATGCAGCTCTTCGAGAAACGCAATCTCTTTTTCATAGTTGCGCGCCTCGACAAGCGGCTGCGCGTTGAGCGCCTGTGTCAGGCTGTCGGAATGAATCGAGTAAATGCGCATGGGCTGGTGGAGATAATAAATCTTTGATTTGGCATAGATTTTGTTCCAAAAGAGCCTATCGCCNCCCTTGAGNTCCTCATCGAATCTATCCTCGCCGATGAGCCGCGTTTGGAAGATTCCAAAAAACTTCCCGCTTAGCGAGCCAAACCAAAACTCCTCTGCCGCCACCTCGCGGCTTTTGTCAATCCCAAGCCCCGTGTATTCCTTCGTGTCGCTGCGCAANCGGTTGCCCAAGACGATTCCGTATTGCCCGTCATATTGCATNTATATCTCGGCAAGCTGCTTGAGCGCGCCATGCAACAACACATCGTCATCGTCAAGCACGGCAAAAAGCTCGCTACAAAGCGCGGCAATCGCCGTGTTTTTCGCGCCCGATGCGCCCGATTTGTNGGCGTTTTGCAACAAATGCACAAACGGATACTGCATGGCAAANGCCATGACCATTTCGCTCGTGTCGTCAGTCGAGCCGCCATCGACAACATACACATCGAGATTCGGATAGCCCTGCTCTATCACGCTCTGCAAGGCGCTGTGCAAAAAATGACAGCGGTTGTAGGTGGGGATAATTATCGAAATGCTAGGATACTCCATTATCAATCCTTTTTATGTCTGTGGCAAATATTGCTGGTATCTGCCGATATAATCGCGCACAGCGCCATAAACTGCTGGGTCCACGACCATTTCGAGCTTGAGCACAGAGAGCGGAAAGCCAAAATCTTTCATCTTGACTTCGTCTTTCTCGGTAACGAGAACCGATGTTGCGCCGCTTTTTTCCATTTCGAGCGCAATGCGTTCCTTGCTAAAAAAGCTATGGTCGCTATAACTAAGCCGTCCTACAATTGCTGGCAAAAACTGTTCCAATCTCGAAGGATTCGCAATCGCCGTAACGAGCAGCATGCGTTCGGTCGGATTCTTGACAACAACTTCGCGGCTGTATTCTTTGCCTTCGTTAAGGACTATATCGGCAGTTTTGTAGGCAGAAGGAGCTTCGCGATAAGCGCCGCTTGGAATGCAAAAGGAATAATAGGGCTGCAATTGCGAGCGCAACAAGATGTTGAGCTTGTTGCATTTGAATCGGAATCCGTCATCGAGGAAGATGATGCGCCTGCCAAGCTTCATCGCCTTCTCGATTCCCTTGTGCCTATCCTCGCTCACAATCACNGTNGCAAANGGCAGGCGCTGCGAGAGCANCTGCGCCTCATCGCCGCTCTTGTTCACATCGACCACNACTCGCCCGTTGTGCGACACCACGACAAGCCCCTTGCTCTTGCGCTTGTAGCCGCGCAACACAATCGCGCAATTGGGCTCATAGTCTTTGGCGAGCGCAATCACGAGCGGCGTCTTGCCGCTGCCNCCCACAACGAGATTCCCCACGCTCACAATCGCGGCTTTNTANTTNTTTGTCGGCGAGAGGGCGCGGCGCAATGTCGCGGCGACAAACACACAAATGGATACGGGCAAAAGCGCAAAAGCTATGAGCTTCTGCCCCAAAGTGGGATTGAAAAAGTAACGTTCTAAGAATTTCATCGTTCCGTCCATTTTTGATTGATTTTGCGAATCTGCTCGCAGACATAGAGCACCTCATCATCGCGAAGGCATGAGTAGATGGGCAAAGAGAGAATCCGCTGGTAGTTGTTCAGCGCGTTTGAAAATTGGCTGACCTTGAAGCTGTATTTGTTTTTGTAATAGCTCAACAGATGAATCGGGATAAAATGCAAGTCGGTCGCGATTCCGGCGGCGCTTAGCTCGCGCGCCATGTTGTCGCGATTCTTCGCAACGCGCACGATGTATGCCGAGTAGATGCTCTGCGGATTGCTCGGTGTCGTGATGTGCGGGATTCCCTCGAGCTGCTTCGTGTAGAGCGCGGCAATCTCTTGGCGGCGGCGCGCCATCGAATCAATCTTGCGCAACTGCGCGAGGCAAAACGCCGCGTTGAGCTGTGTNGTGTCGTAACGATAGCCCCTGTCGATGATGTCGTACATATAGGACGGGCGATTCTTCGCGTATTCCTCGCGCGTAATCGCGTGGTGGCGCAAAAGGCGCATTTTGTGCGCGAAGATTTGATTCTTCGTTACGACCATGCCGCCGTTGGCGAGNGCGCCGGGGCGCTCGAACGCGAAGCTAAAGATGGTCGCGTCCGATTCGAGCGAGCCGATTCTGCGCCCATGNTAGTGCAGCCCAAGCGCCATCGTGGCGTCATCGACAATCGGGATTCCATAGCGGTATTTCAANTCATAAAACGCCTCCAAATCCGCCGCGTTGCCCGCGATATGCGAGACGATGATTGCCTTGATTTTTTGTGCCCCCTCGCGCAAGAGAATCTCNCAATGCGCGCTTTGCAGGTTGTAATCATCGGGGTGAATGTCGACAAGCAGCGGAATCGCATCGAAATGCCGAATGACNTCGGGCACGAACGGGTGGCAGTTGACGGAGCAAATCACCCTATCGCCACGCCGCACGCCAAGCGCGGCAAGCGCNAGGTGCANCGCNGATGTGCCATCGGCTGTCGCAATCGCATAGGGCGTGTCGATAAACTCGGCGAACGCGTCCTCGAGCTGCTCGACATAGCGACACACCTCTTCGCCCCTTTTGAGCGCCTCGAGCACAGCCTCTTTTTCGTCATCGCTGATATTGAGTACGCAAAAGGGAATCTGCCGCTTTTCCATCGCCACCCTACACGACCGCAAGCGGAATGGGCTCGCGCTTGAATCGGCTTTTTTCATNCATGCGCAACGCGTCATCGACAGCGCGCGCATCGTAACTTTGGAGCAATTGCTCGCGATTCTTGCCNCGCTCGAGAAAGTCAAACAGAATCGAATCGAGCAAAGCATAGCTATGCCCCAAGTCTGCCTCATCGCTCTGCCCGTCAAACAAGTCGGCGCTTGGCGGCTTTTGCTGAATGCTTTGTGGAATCTGCAAATATTTCGCGAGCGCGAAAACATCGGTTTTGTAGAGATTCCCAAGCGGGTTAATCCCCGAAGCCAAATCGCCAAAAATCGTGCCATAGCCGAGCATGCGCTCGCTCTTGTTGCTCGTTCCAAGCACGATGCGATTCTGTGCAAACGCGATGTCAAACAGCAATGTCATGCGGAATCGCGCGCATGCGTTGCCAAGCCGCAAGCCTGTGGGCGCACAGCCTGTGTAGAGCGCAGAGAGGGCGGATTCNAAGCCCGACAAAGCCGCAACGACAAGCGGCAGACCAAACGCGCGCGCGCACTCGCGAGCGTCTTGCAGGCTCTTTGGCGAGGAATGAATCGAGGGCATGCACACGCACACAATCGGCAGATTTTGCACNGATTCAATCGCGCTTGGGGACAGCTCGCAAAAATTTTGCGATTCTGCGCAAAGCGCGAGCTGCGCAACGCGCGCCACGACAGCNGAATCGATTCCGCCGCTAAGCCCCAACACGCAACGTTCAAAGCCGCGCGCAGCCATTTGTGCGCGCAAAAACGAAACGAGCGCATTGCAGACAACAGCGGGATTCTTCGCCTCCATNACGCCCTCCTTTGAACGTGTGTTGAACGTTTTAGCTTCGACTCAAACAAATTTGAGTATGATTCTAAAATTTTGGAATTATAGCCTTTTGTGCAGTGAAATTCGCTGAAAGTTGTTTTATTTCGCAATCCACATCAACCAATAAAGGAGTTCGGTATGCAAAAGTGTTCCATGTTTCTGTCCACGTTGATGGCTTGTAGTTCCCTTGCTTGGGGGGCTATCGACCATTTAATTGAAATCACCCCCACCGTGGGTGGTAACTTCCACATCAACAAAAACGGCTATGCCGGTAANGATGAAATCGCGGCTGGCTTGCGGCTTGGCGTGCGTGCCACGCAACAAAGCCTGATTGAGTTTGGCTGGGAGCACATGTTCGCAGCGCATTTTGAGCCCGCTGAACGCAACATCAAGCGCAACAACAACCGCTATTTCGCAAACTATGTGCATGAGCTCATGCAGACATCATGGTTTGCGCCCTATGCGCTCGGCGGATTCGGCTATGAGCGGCTTGGAATCGAGACAAACGGCATGAACCATGACGCGTTCGCGCAAGTCGGCGTGGGCGCGCGTTTTATCGCGACCAAGTGGCTACACCTCAAAGCTGAAGTGCGCGATGCCATCATCTTNGATGGGCGCAACGACCTTGTCGCCTCTGTTGGAATCACGATTCCGCTTGGCTCGACACCACAAGGGCGCGCACGACAAGAACAAGAGCGCAAAGAGCAAGCAGCNAAAGAAGCGCTCGCNCAAAACAACGCAGCNNCAAGCCCGCTCACACCACANCCCGCACCATCGCGCGCNGGGGCTGCCGCTGCTGGCGCAGAATCTATGCGGCTCTCGACACCACAAGGCGGNGGCGTTGTCGGGCAAAANCACCAAGGCGAGGGCTTCATGGAGGGNTACACAGGCACGCAAAANTCTCGCGTGGGCGAGGTTATCGAAACTGANGATGGGCAACATCTGGTAACCCGAGCCGTTACGCTCAACCAACCCGAAGNGCGCTTCGCGTTCGATAGTTACGACATCGCCACCGTGTTTGAAGGGCAGATTCGCGAGTTTTCTGAACATCTCTTGGGCGTGCCCAANGCGCGCGCGATTCTCGAAGGGCACACCGACTGGGTAGGACCCGATGCCTACAACCTCACCCTTTCACGCAGACGCGCAGAATCTGTGAAGAGCAAGATGATGGAATTTGGTGTTGGTGAAAATCGCATCGACATTCGCGCCTATGGCGAAACGCGTCCGATTGCCGACAACAACACAGCCGCAGGGCGAGCGCAAAACCGCCGCGTTGAGCTGATTCTCATCGAACCCGTTGCACAATAAAGACAAAAGANAAGCACACANATGAAACCAATTATTTCACAAAACGTTGTTATTTATTATGCAGATAGCCAGCTAGGCAGCGCCGAAGAAGAGCAGATTTGTCGCGTGATACAGGGCAGTGCCTCGAGCATTCGCAGCCTCCAGCTGCAAGCCCTGTTTTTCTCTATGCGCGCCAATGATGAGTTTCAAGATTCGACCATCGTTGCCATCGCGCATATCTTGCTCAANCTCCAAAAACAACTCGATATTGTGGTTGCCATCTGTGAATACAATGCCACCCAATTCAAGCGGCTCAAGGAGATTTTTGCCAACAAATCTCTGCCGCTGTTCAAGACGATTAGCCAAGCGATGCTGTTCTTGCAAATCAAAATGCCGCCTGCGGGCACGCCGATTATCGTTTTTGAGAAAGACAGCATCACCCAAACACTCATCGTCCAAAGCCTCGANGCAAAGGGGCTCGACATTCAAGCCGTGCAGAGCGTGAAGGATTTCAAGCAAAAGCAGCAAGAATATGGCAATGACGCGCTGTATGTGTTTGACATGCAGTTCGACATCACCGCGAACCACATTCCTGTGCAGGTTACGCAAGGCACGGTGATTTACCATTTCTACAAAGAAGTCGACGGCAAGATTGCGCGCTTTTTTAGCCTACAAACGCATGCCCTGCGGCTCGCCGAGGGATTCAAGGTCTTCATGTTCAACCTCAAAGACACCGAGATTCTCGAGGCAAAGGCTGTCGATTTTTTCATTTCGCTCACGCGCAACGCCGTTTCGTATGGCGCTGTGTTCGTCTTTTTNGGCATGCGCCCCAACCTCATCGATGCGGCAAATGACGAAAAGATTCGCCGCGCCGGAATCTACATCTACAACGACCACGCGACCGCGCTCAAGAACGAGAAAATCGCCGCTTTGGCGCAGGCTGTGAATAGCCAAAAGCCCCAAAAGCTCTCCAAGAAGCTCGTGGCGAACCTCTTGCATTTCGTCAATGCCTCGCTCGAGACGCTCAAGTCGCTCACGGGCGGGAATGTCGAGAAAACCTCGCACCGCGTCATGGAATGCAGCATTCCCTCGCATGACAGCCTCATGGGCGCGATGATTACCTTCGATGGCGACATTTCTGGCGGCTTGGTGCTGATATTCAACAAAGACATCGTCAANGAAGCGGCGATGATGATGCTCGGCGAAGAAGTCGAGAGCGATGGCGACCTCATCGACGTTGTGTCNGAATTTACCAACATCATCGCAGGGCGCAGCAAGGCGCTTCTTTCGGAGCGCAACATCAGCATCAACATCTCGCTGCCCAAGCCCTATGTGGACTTCAAGGAGCTCTATGCCCTGATTGTGGGCAAAATGGGCGTGCAGGTTGATTTCTTGCTCAACAACAAACCGCTCTATATTTTTCTGACCTATTGAAACGCTTAATTTCAGCATTTTTTAATGTTTTATGCGTTATGATGAANCTTTGATTCTCATCTAAAGGAGTTCTATGAACCTCACCAAAATGACAAATGCGAACGGGGTGCAACGCGAATGGATTGTGCTCGATGCCAAAGACCAAGTCTTTGGACGTCTTGTCGCCCAGATTGCGACCTTGTTGCGTGGCAAACACAAGCCATGCTACACGCCCCATGTGGATTGCGGCGATTTCGTGGTCGTGATTAACGCCAAGGACGTCAAGTTTAGCGGCAACAAATGCGAAGACAAGCTCTATTTCACCCACTCGGGCTATTTTGGCAGCACGAAGCAAAAAACCTTGCAAGAAATGCTCAAAAATTCACCCGAAAAGCTCTACCGCTTGAGCGTGCGTGGCATGCTGCCCAAAACAAAGCTTGGACGTGCGATGATTAAGAAGCTCAAAGTCTATCCCGGGCAATCCCACCCCCACACAGCACAAGTGCAGAAATAAGGACACATGATGAAAAAAATCTATGCAACAGGCAAACGCAAAACGGCTATCGCAAAAGTTTGGCTCACGCCCGGCAGCGGCAAGCTTTCGATTAACGAAACCAACCTNAACGATTGGCTCGGAGGGCATGAGGCAATCAAGATGAAAGTCATGCAGCCCCTTTTGCTCACCAAGCAAGAAAAAAGCGTTGATATTATCGCGCGCACGCTCGGCGGCGGCTATTCAGCGCAAGCGGAGGCTTTGCGACACGGAATCTCAAAGGCTCTCTCTGCCTACGACCTCGCCTTNCGCGCAATCCTCAAACCCGAAGGCTTGCTCACACGCGATTCACGCACCGTTGAGCGCAAGAAATATGGCAAGAAAAAGGCGCGCCGAAGCCCACAATTCTCGAAACGATAATGGGAATCGCAAAAGCCTTTGGNTTTTGCTGTCGTGTTGGCAAGTGAATTGCCNANNNTCCCTAAAGGGATTGTGNCACCGCCTGCTATGCAGTCTTGTGGCACTGCCCTACGCGGGCGGCGAGAGGTTTTTATTTTGGGGAATCGCAAGANTCGNTTGGGTTTTGCTNTCGTTGGGTTTTCGANCAGATTCTAGCNATCGTCATTGCGAGCNTANGCGAANCAANCGAACNGCATANAATCNTTCATGATTCTAGNATNNCNTNCNCGTTGATNGCCNCGCGTCGCTATGCNCGNTCGCAATGACAAGCAATGACAAGATGTTTCGCTNGCGCTCAACATGACAATGGAAAATTTTACAAGCGCTATTTTTTGTCATTGCGAGGCGAAGCCGAAGCAATCAAACGTCCATGAACGCTCGACACGGTTGATTGCCACGAGGCTAGCGCCTCTCGCAATGACAGATAAGTAGAATCTTTCGAGATTCCAAGCATAGAGATGCAACGCTAACGCTCAACATGACAGAATCCCCAGAAAAAGCGC
>JAAVGZ010000038.1 GCA_014799985.1 Helicobacter sp. | reverse complement strand
CGATTCTTTGGATTCTGTCGATTGCATAGGGCTCGATGAGTGCGAAATAAATCATCGGCAGCCCGACAGAATCGAGGATTTTAATCCGATTGTTGCGTGCCCAGCCGTTTTGCTTGAATAGCGAGCTTTCGCTGCCGAGCACATAGCCGCCCTCGAGCAGCACGCCGAAGCTGTTTTTGGGCGGTTCGCCATCGAAATTACTCTCGATTTCGACAGAATCAAAGAGCCGAAATTGCGGCTCTGCCGCGCCGATTGCGAGGAGCAAGAGTATCCATATCGTTCGCATGTTTTAACCTTTTTTTAGGGCTTTTGCGCTAGATTATAAATCAAATTTTAGCACAAAGGATAGAACATGAGTCATGAGCAGTTGCCACTCAAAGAATTTGACCTCCCAAAAGAGGAGATTCTCAAGTTCAAAGAAGCGCTCATCAGGACTTCTAAAGGAGACATCAAGCTAAAGTTGTTCCCAAACGAAGCGCCCAACACGGTCGCCAATTTCGCGAGCCTCGCGCGCGAGGGATTCTACGAAAATACGACCTTTCACCGCGTGATTCCCGGCTTCATGGCACAGGGTGGCTGCCCCGATGGCAGCGGCGCTGGCGGTCCTGGGTATCGCATTGCTTGCGAGCTCAAGGACAATCCGCACACGCATAGGCGCGGCTCGCTCTCGATGGCGCACGCGGGGCGCGACACGGGTGGCAGTCAATTTTTTATCTGCTTCGATGACCAACCGCACCTCGATGGCGAGCACACCGTCTTTGGGCGAATCCCGCCAAACGAGCGCGAGAGCTACCATGTGCTCGATAGCATCGAGCAGGGCGATACGATTCTGAAGGTGCTCATCAACCCACCAAAAGAGAAGGGCAAGGACAAGGCGGGCGGCATGGGCGGCAAAGCCAAGAAAAAGGGCTAGGCGCTAGGGAATGGGGCGCACGATGGGCGCGCGGTTGTGGAAGTCGAGCATTTCCGTGTAGCCCACCTCTTTTGCAAGGTTTAGCGCCGATTCTCTGCCAAAGCCCACCTGCTCGACCGCGTGCGCATCGCTGCCAAAGGTAATCGGAATGCCCAGCGCAAAGGCTTCGCGCAGAATCGGCGCGCTCGGGTAGATTTCGCCAATGGGCTTGCGCAGCCCCGCGCTGTTGATTTCGAGCGCCATGCCCGCGCTCTTAATCGATTCGAGCGTTTGGGTGATTGTCTCGCGCACGCAATCAGTCGGCGGGTTGTTGAAGATTTTGAGCAAATCGAAATGCCCGACAATCTGAAAAAGCCCGCTCTCCGCCATGTCGCGTATGGCTTGCAGATAGCGCCGCCAACATTGCGACATATCTTGTCGCGCATATTCACCGATGAATTGCGGGTTGTCAAAGCCCCAATTGCCCAAGAAATGCACCGAGCCAATCAGATAATCGACATCGGCATCAAGCACGCGCGCATCGAGATGTTGGGGCAGATAATCGACCTCTAGCCCCTTGCGAATCGTGCAGCGCCCGCTGTATTGCTGTTGCAATTTTTCGATGTCATCGAGATAATCTTGCAGCTCGTCAAAGCCCATGCGAAAGCCTGTGTCGTAATCCATTGGCGCGTGGCAGGCAAAGCCATAGACAGACACGCCCTGCGACAATGCGTTGTCGATATACGCATTCATCGTGCCTGTGGCGTGTTTGCAACGTGTGGTGTGGTTGTGGAGGTCGAGCATTGTTTGCCTCGCAAAGTTCAGAATCTCAGGGCAGATTCTAGCACAAAATGCGAGTTTTTAGGAATCTTCACTCATTTTTGTTACAATGCGCACAAGGAGAGACGATGCGAAAATTATGGTTATGGATTGTTTTGGGCTTGACGCTCGCCTTTGGGGCGCAAGAGATACGCGTGGGGACGTCCAATTCCTATCGCCCCTTTGCCTATATCGGCGAGGACGGCAAGCCGACAGGCTATGATGTTGAGGTGTTGCGGGCATTGCAAGAGATAGATTCCAATCTCCAATTTGCGTTCGACCCGCAGGCGTGGAACGCGCTATTTTTGGGGCTTGATTCGGGCAAATACGCCATGCTCGCCTATCAAATCAACAAAACAGAGGAGCGCGAGAAGAAATATTTGTTTGCCACGTTGCCCTATTTCTATGGCACAAGCGAGCTTGTCGTGCTCGAGGGCTCGAGTGTGCGCGGCTTTGATGATTTGAAGGGCAAGAAAATCGGCGTGGGAATCGGCGACAGCCACGCGGCTTTTGCCGAAGAATATCTCAAGGCGCACCCCGAGCTTGGCATTCAGCTTTTGTATTACAAAAACTCGCCACCGCAGATTGCGGACATCAAAAACGGCAGAATCGATGCGATTATCGATGACCCGATTGCGATTGTGCAAACGGCAAAGTCGCTCGATGTTGCGCTCAAGAGCACGGGCGTGGTGCTCGCCAAAACGCCTGTGTATTTTGTGTTTGGCAAAAAACATGCGCAAGCGCGCGATAGGGTGTCGGAGGCGCTCCAAAAGGCGCTAGATTCGGGCAAGCTTCGCGAGATTTCGTTGCGCTATTTTGGGGTGGACAAGAGTCAATAGTCCATGTTCGACACCGCCTATTTTCTCGATTCTTTTTGGCGGCTCTTGCCCGCGCTGCCGATGACGCTCATGCTCTCAGTCGTGTCGTTTGCGGTTGGCTGCGTGCTCGGATTCTTGCTCGCGCTTGCGCGGCTTGGGCGCTTTGCCGTGTTGCGCTCGTTTGTGGCGCTGTTTGTCTCGTTTTTTCGCGGGACGCCGCTGCTCGTGCAGCTCTTTTTGTTTTATTATGGAATCCCCATCGCGTTCATGGCAATGGGCACGAAGTTTGCGTTTGAGAATCTCGATGCGCTGTATTACGCGCTGTTTGTCCTCTCGCTCCATGCCGCCGCGTACATCAGCGAGATTGCCCGCGCGGCGCTGCTCTCGGTCAATCGCGGGCAGAGCGAGGCGGGGCTTTCGCTCGGCTTTTCGCGATTCCAGCTGCTTGTCTATGTGATTCTACCCCAGACATTCCTAAGCGCGCTGCCAAACCTCTTGAACTTCTTCGTGTTGCAGGTCAAAAACACCTCGCTTGCGTCCATCATCACCGTTCCCGAGCTCATGGGGCTCGCCGACATCGAATCGGGGCGCACCTCGCGCTTCCTCGAGGTCTATCTCATGGCAGCGCTTTTGTATTGGGCGCTGTGCGTTGCGTTCGAGGCGGCGTTTTTTGCGCTCGAAAAGCGGCTTTCGCACTACAAAAAGCGCGACAATGCGCGCTAGTTGCTACCGTGGTAGATGGATTGTTTCCTCTTGCATCTCGTAGGGTGCAATCGATACTTGGGGTGGCAGAGGTTGAACACCGGATTGCTTTTGATGAGCTTGAAGTCTTGACTTGTGCGAGGCTGTGTCCTTTTGTTGAGATAGCGAAACAGCGCCCACAACCTTGCCCTTGCGCGCGTCAATCAGCAGGGCTTTGTTGGGGTTTTTGTCTTGCGCAGACTGAATCTGTTCTTCAAACTCGATGGCGCGCAACATCGGCTGTCGCCCTTCGGCATTCACTGTCGGCACAGAGCGCATCACGTCAAACTCGCTTTTTTGGCGCGGCGCGCTCGGGGCAGATTTATCCTCGCCAGTCTTTACATACGTGTCGGCGAACGCGCATGGGATTGAGAGCGCAGCACAAAGCGCAAGCATTGAGAATTTTTTCATCGAATCCTCCAGATTTTTAGGGTAGAATTGCGCACATTATAGAGTTTTTTTGCTCAAAATTTCATAAAAAGGAATCCACGATGTCTTTACAAATCGTTTCTACCTCCGATGCCCCACAGGCGATTGGTCCCTATTCACAGGCATGCATTGTCGGCGATATGGTCTACACATCAGGGCAGATTGCGCTTGCGCCAAACGGCGAGATGAACAATGGCGATATTCACGCCCAAACCAAGCAGGTGTTGCAGAATCTCGCCGCGATTCTGCGCGCAAGCGGCGCAACGCCATCGAGCGTGGTGAAAACCACGATTTTCCTTACGAATATGGAACATTTCGGCGCGGTGAATGCCATCTATGCCGAGTTTTTTGGCGCGCACAAGCCCGCACGCAGCACCGTTGCTGTCAAAGAATTGCCCAAAAATGCGCTTGTCGAGATTGAATGCGTGGCATTTAGGCATTCTTAAGCAAAAATGCGCTACAATGCCCCCTTTTAAACCAAAGCAAGGAGTCTTCCGTGTATGCAATTTTCAAGAATGGAGGCAAGCAATACAAGGTGAGCGAGGGCGATGTCGTGTTGCTCGACAAGCTAAGCCTTGAGCCAAAGTCGTCTGTTGTGTTTGAAGAAGTCCTCGCGATTTTTGATGGCGTGCTGCATGTGGGCGCGCCCTTTGTGAGCGGCGCGAAGGTCAATGCCGAAGTGATAAACGAAGGCAGGGGCAAGAAGGTCATCACATTCAAAAAGCGCAGACGCAAAGACAGCAAAACCAAACGCGGATTCCGCCGCGATTTTACGCGCGTGCGCATCACTGCGATTAGCAAATAAGGAGAAAGCATGGCACACAAAAAAGGACAGGGGAGCACCCAGAACAACCGCGATTCTGCCGGACGCCGCTTGGGCGTGAAAAAATTCGGCGGCGAGTTCGTGCGCGCGGGCAATATCTTGGTTCGCCAGCGCGGCACGCAGTTCCACACAGGCAACAATGTCGGAATCGGCAAAGACCACACTATCTTTGCGTTGATTGACGGAATCGTGCGCTTCGAGCGCAAAGACAAATACCGACAAAAGGTGTCGGTGTATCCGAAATAGTCTTCTTGATACAAGGGAGGCGTGGTTTAGCCACACCTCCGATGTTTCTATTGTCATTGCGAGCGCTAGCGAGGCAATCTAACGTCGTAGAATCCTCATGATTCTAGCTTTGTATACGGTTGATTGCTTCGGCTACCGCCTCGCAATGACACAAAATAGCGCATGCTTTNATTGTCATGTTGAGCGAAGCGAAACATCTCTTTTGGATTCCATGCTCTTTGATTCCCTCTAGTTATCNTCTTTATCNANGATTCTATTCTTGGCTTTTTTCTTCAAGGGGGACA
>JAAVGZ010000078.1 GCA_014799985.1 Helicobacter sp. | reverse complement strand
TGTGGGCATTGACGGGCGTGAGAATCTCGACACGTTCGCTCACATCGACATACGGCGCAATCGCGGCGATTTTGCGCGGATTGTTCGTGAGCAGTCGCACGGAATGCAGCCCAAAACTCTCGAAAATCGCGCCCAAAATGGCATAATCGCGTTCGTCCTCTTTGAATCCAAGCTCGAGATTCGCCTCGACCGTGTCGCGCCCCAAATCTTGCAGCGCATAGGCATTGATTTTGTTCAAAAGCCCGATTCCGCGCCCTTCTTGGCGCAGATAAATCAACATTCCGCCTTCAAGCGCGATTTTTTCCATAGCAAGCGCAAGCTCATTGCCACAATCGCATTTCAATGACGCGAACACATCGCCCGTCAGGCATTCAGAATGAATCCGCACAAGCGGCGTTTTGGGCAATGGGTCGCTAAAAATCACAAAATGTTCTTTATTGTTTTCTTTGAAAACTTGGATAAGAAATGTCCCCCACCGCGTGGGAAGTTTCGCCTGCTTAGATGTTTGAATCATCGCTGCCTTTCACATTCATTTTTGCCTCTCATTATAATGTATTTTTGTTAATTATTTCGCGATTTTTTGTTATAATCGCGTTATTCAACTTCACAAAAGGAACGAAAATGCTCAAAGTCTCACGACTCCTTGCTTCAGTTTTGTTGCTCACATTCGCATTGACCGCTTGTGAGTCCCCCTCTGATTCTGCCAAAGCAGAATCGAAAGCCACCCCGCCGCCTCTAAGCGGCGATGTGGCAGCTTTTGCCAACCAAAGTGGCAAGATTGACATCGCCGGCGGCACGGCACACATTCCGGTGATGAAAAAAGCCGCCGAGGCGATTAACGCCGCAAACGCGAACATCACGATTAGCATCACGGGCGGCGGCACAGGCGCCGGAATCACCAAAGTCGGCGAGGGCTTGGCAGACATCGGCAACACAGGGCGCGCGCTCAAGGAACAAGAAATCGAGAAATACGGCTTGGTCTCGTTCCCATTCGCCGTTGATGGTGTCGCGATTGCCGTGCACAAGGAAAACCCGCTTGCAAACCTCACCAAAGAGCAGGCAAGCCAAATCTTTAGCGGCGCAATCAGCGATTGGAGCGAGCTCGGAGGCGCTAGCGGCGCAATCAACCTCTATGTGCGCGAAGACGGCAGCGGCACGCGCGACACGTTCGAGTCTAAGGGGCTTGAGAAGGGCACAGAGATTCCGCAGGCAGCGAATGTCGTAAGCTCGAATGGCGCGATGAAAATCGCGATTTCGCAGGACAAAAACGCGATTGGTTATGTCGGAATCGGGCACTTGGACGACAGTATTAAGGGAGTCGCGTTTGAAGACGTTGCGCCCACGCAAGAACACACAAAAGAGGGCACGTATCAAATCAGCAGGCTTTTGTATATGAACACAAAGGGCGAGCCACAGGGGCTCACGAAGCTGTTTATCGACTACATCTATTCACAAGACGGCGCGAAATTCATCGAGCAATCGGGCTATATTCCGCTGCCAAAATGAAGCTTGTCGCAACATTTGCGACCATCGTAGCATGCAGCGGCATTTGCCTGCTTTTTATTGTGATTGGCGGATTTGGATTGCAGACTCTTGCGTCCAATCCAAGTCTGACTTTGCATTTTAATTGGAATCCAAAAGCGCATGCATTTGGCATTCTCACAATGCTTGTGAATGCGCTCATTCTAAGCTTTAGCACGTTGCTTGTCGCATTTCCATTAGCATTAGGAATCACATGTTGGCTCATTATGCCGACAAAAACCAAAATGGGCAAGATTTTTCAAGCCCATTTAGGTTTTCTTGTGCGTTTTATGGGCTCGATTCCAACGGTTCTCTATGCGTTTGGCGCGCTGTTTTTGCTCGTGCCATTTTTGCGAGAGGCTTTCGGAGGAAGCGGGCGCAACCTCTTGGCTTGCATCTGCGTTTTGAGCTTCGTTGTGCTGCCTACAATGGTCTTGCTTTTAGAATCGGGACTTAGGAAACCATTTAACAACCAACACCTGCCGGCACGTGCACTCGGCATGCGCGATTTTGAAACGATGCTCTTTGTCGTGATTCCACAGGGCAAGAGCGTGCTGATTGGCGCATTCTTGCTCGGCTTTGGCAGGGCATTTGGCGACACGATGATTGCGCTCATGCTCTCATCTAACGCGCTCATTCTCGCCACATCACCGCTCGACCCGCTGCGCGTTCTTAGCGCGCACATCGCCCTCATCACCGCCAACGAATCGATTGGTGAGGCATACAATGCCCTCTTTGTCTCGGGCTTTTTGCTGATTGTCGTCAATGCGCTTTTGGCGTTTTTTGCACGCGGAATCCTACATAGAGATTCCAAAACCACTTAGGATTCTATGATGAAACGCAAAGTCGCAAACATTCTCTATATCCTAAGTACTCTTGGCGCGATTTGTGCGAGCTCTATCGTGTTATGCCTGCTCCTTTGGGTGCTTTGGCGTGGCTTTGCCGTGCTGGACGCGCATTTATTCTTTGGCAATGTCTCGCCACTATCGGCAATCTTGGGACAAAACGCGGTTTTTAATGGAATCTTCCCCGCGCTCATCGGCACTCTTTGGCTTGTGATTCTAAGCCTTTTGCTCGCAATCGCACCCGGAATCGGCTGCGGAATCTATCTTAGCTTCTATGCAACGCCTTTTCAAAAATGGCTCTTAAACACAATGGTCGACATTTTAGCCGGGATTCCGTCTGTGATTATGGGGCTATTTGGCTTTTTGAGCATTCTGTGGCTCAAGAATCATTTGATGCCACAGGCAAATAGTTGTCTATTGCTCGCCGCCCTCTGTCTTGCCCTGCTCGTCTTGCCCACATTAATTGCCACGACAAAAGAAGCGCTTTTGTCCGTACCCCGAGACTTAATGCTCAACGCCCGCGCATTGGGGCTCAAAAAGGGCGCGATTCTGTGGTATTTCTTGTTGCCCGAAGCGAGGAATGGAATCCTAAGTGGCGCAATCTTGGCACTCGGCAGAGTCGCCGAAGATACCGCTGTCGTCATGTTTGTGGGCGCTGTCGCAAACGCGGGGCTGCCCAATGGATTGTTTGGCAGGTTCGAATCGCTCTCATTCTACATCTATTATAACTCGCAGAATTATCAAACGCAGCTAGAATTGCAAAACGCAATGGGCGCGAGTTTGGTGCTGCTCTTTCTCTGTGGATTCTTGTTGCTTTTGGGTGGAATCCTCAAGAATATTTCAAAAAGGAAGCGACATGTCATGCAGCATCAGCATTAAAAATTTGGGCGTGCGTTTTGGAGAAAAGCAGATTTTTTCTAGTCTCAATGTAGAGATTCCACAATATGGAATCTTCACACTTCTTGGGCATTCTGGCTGTGGCAAAAGTACCTTTTTGCGTTGCATCAATCGCCTTTGTGAAGAAATGGGCGGCGAGATTATTGGGGATATTCATGTGGATTTAACATCAGACACCACATTAGAATCGCAATCCTTGATAAATATTAAAAGCATTCCCCTCGAGATTCTGCGCAAGAATATTGGCATGCTCTTTCAAGCGCCGCAACCTTTCAATTTAAGCATTGAAAAGAATCTAAGCTTGCCCCTATCGCTTTTGACAAAGCTCGACAAAAACGCGATTGACGAACGTATTTGTGAATCTCTGCAACAAGTGGGACTTTGGGAGACATTCAAAAATCGTCTTAAAGAAAACGCCCTACGTCTTTCTGGTGGCGAGCAGCAAAGGCTGCTTTTGGCGCGCATTTTGAGCCTCAAGCCACAGATTCTGCTTTTGGACGAGCCCACGAGCGCGCTCGATTTGCATGCGCAACGAATCATCGAAGAATTGTTCGTGGAGCTTGCCCGCACGCACACGTTGGTGATGGTTTCGCACAACATCGACCAAGCCATGCGAATCGCCGATTCTTTGGGCATTATGCATGTCGAAAACGGCATAGGCAAAATCCGCGACATGCCAAAAGACAAGGACATGTTGGAATCTGCCCTAGAAGAGACACCATGACATGCCGTCATATTTGGCGCAATTGGTGATAGATTTCCTCGCTTTTTGCCTCGACTTTTTGGCAGTATTCTTGGAGCTTGTTTTGATGTTGCACATAATCTTGTGTCGCGATGAAATGCAAAAATTCTTTAATGCTCTCCTCGAAACTCGCAAGGTTTTGGTAGATACTTTTGTCAATATAGGGATTTTCTTTTTGAGTATGCAAATCAAGCTGCGGAATCTCATCGACAATCACCGATGAATAAGACGCAAACTTTTTCAAGATACAATCGAGCTCGAGCAAAATAATATGCGACATTTTGTTCGTATGCTGAATCGAATCGAGCAACGAAGAGGCTTGTGCGTCCATTTTGCTAAATGTCTCGTTGAAACTAATCATCGCTTCGTTGGAATGATTTGCGATGTCGTTGATTTCTTCCACATAGCCTGAAATTTCGCTCATTTCTTGGTTAATCACCTGCGTTGTCGAGGAGATTTCCGATGCCGTTTTTGCCGCACGTTCGGCGAGCTTGCGCACCTCGTCAGCCACGACAGCAAATCCGCGCCCATGCTCGCCCGCGCGCGCCGCCTCAATCGCGGCATTCAGCGCGAGCAGGTTCGTTTGGTCTGTGATGTCCTTAATCAGCAGCACAAAGGCGTCAATTTCTTTAATCCGATTCATAAAGAGCGCAAACGATTGTGATGTCTGCTCCATCATCGCGGCGAGCTTCTCGAAGCTGCCCATAATCGCCTGCACATTTTGCATGCCACTATTCGAAGAATCGGAGATATGCTGCGTCTCGTCAGACGTCTTGTCCATCGTCTGAATCACGCCATTCAAGTTCGTTGAAATATGCCGCAAATCCTTATTGAGACTTAGCGAGCTCTGCTTTGAGATTTGGTTAATCACAATCCCTTTTGCGCCAAGTTTGTCCGCTTCTTCAATCGATTCTGTGGCTTTGTTAATCAATTGTCCCACATACGAAAAGTTGCCCTGAAGACAATCGGCATTGACTTTTCGAGCATAACGTTTTTGGCTCGCCGCCGTGATTGCCGAAGAGCCTCCCCGCACAAACGATTCGATTTGGTCGGCTAAATCATTAATCGTCCATGAAAGATTGCCTAGTGCTCCATTGTCTTGGATATGTGTAATCCTCGATTCCAAGTCTCCAAGTGAAAGCTGCCTCACACAATGCGTGATTTCTTTGATATACGCATCGCGCCTCATTCCTGCAAGCAATGTAACGCCACACATAATAATGCCTGCAACGAAAACGGCAAATTCCAAAAGAACATGAATATCGAGCAATTCAATCACGAAGAGCAAAATAAAAATGCCAATGAAACAAACGAGGGCATATCGCGAATATCTATAAAGATAATATGAATTCTTCATAACTCACTCCTTTTTCTGCTAAAATTTGTTCTAGTCTCTCGCGGCTTTTTTGGATTCCTCCAGATTGCTCGAGATTCACAAGCTCTTTATAGAGTGTGCCCATCGTTTGTTTGGCTTGTTCTGAAGGCTTTAAGCGGATAGAATGATACCCCACAATCTCGCCCTTGCCATTATACGAAGGCGTTACAAAGGCTTTCACCCAATAAAACGAACCATCTTTCGAGAGGTTTTTCACATACGCCACAATCTCTCTGCCGTTTGATACATAATCCCACAAGAACTTGAAAATAACTTTGGGCATATCGGGGTGGCGCACAATGCTATGCGGTTGTCCCAAAAGCTCTCTTTCGGTATAGCCCGAAAGCTCGATAAAGATTCGATTCCCATAGAGAATCTTACCCTTCAAATCTGTTTTAGAAATAATAACCGCTTTATCATCAAATTGCCTCTCTTGCAGAGTCGGTTTTGGCTTGTTCATTCATTTGCCTTATAAAAAAAATCAATCCCATTATTCCTAAACAATTTTCAAAAAACAATGGAATCAAACGAAGCAAAAGTGTAGCGACAAATTGTCAATGAATTGTCAAGATTCTTTTAATTCATTCAATCTAATTTGATAATGATTCACCTCATCATCAATCACATTTCCCAATCTTGCTTATTATGGTATCCATCATCATCACATGCACAACCACATGCGCGGCGATTTCGCAGCTTTGCCAAGCGGCATATTGCGCGCCACACCGCGCATGCAACAAGCCGTTTGGATTCCAAACATGATTTTAAACAAAATATGCTAGAATCGCCACAAGCTCATATTCTGCAAAAGGAGCACAATGGCGAAATGGAATCTCTCTGCCCTATTCACGGACGCTGCGGACTTGCAGGCTTGCAAAGAGCAGGCAATGCAGGCGGCAAAAACATTTGAACAGACCTACAAAAACAAGCTCGCAACCTTGAGCTGCGAGGAGTTTGCTGCGGCTCTTGCGCAATATGAAAATATTGTCGAGTCCATAAGCCGCGTGTTGAGCTATGCCTATCTTTGTTTCGCGAGCGACACAACGCAAGGCGCGCTCTACTCGTCTTGCGAGCTCGAGATGAACGCGGTGAGCGAGCACATCTTGTTTTTCGACATCGAATATGGCAATCTCGAAACAAAGCTCGCCCAAAAGCTCGCGCCAGCAAGCCATGCGTACTATCTTTCGCGAATCTATGAAAACCGCCAACACCTGCGCACGCTCGCCGAAGAAAACATCATTCTGAAGCTCTCGCCCGTTGGCGCGAACGCGTTCTCGCGGCTCTTTAGCGAGCATTTCAGCCGCTTGCGATTCAAGCTCGAGGGCGAATCCTATGGCGAAGAGGAGATTCTAAGCAAGCTCTACCACCCCAAGCGCAAGAAGCGCAAGCTCGCCGCGCGCGCGCTCACGAAGGTTTTGCGCAAAGAATTGCCGCTGCTCACCTACATCTTCAACACCATCAAAAAAGAATGGGCGATTGTGCAGGAATTGCGNCACTACAAAACCCCCGAGGAATCGCGCCACATCGACAACCAAACGACACAAAAGAGTGTGGATTGCATGCTCGANGTCATCAACGAAAACATGGGCATTGTCGCCGAATATTATGCGCTCAAAAAGTCGCTTATGGGCGTCAAAAAGCTCTATGATTACGACCGCTACGCGCCGCTTGAGCAAGAAAACAGCCATTTTGAGTATGAAGACGCGCAAACAATGGTGCAGCAGAGCTTGCAGAGCTTCTGCCCGATGTTTGGCGCAATCGCGCAGCGCGCGTTTGACGAGGGCTGGATAGATTCACACCCGCGCGCAAACAAGCAAAGCGGCGCGTTTAGCCACCCAACCGTGCCATGCGCGCACCCATTTGTGCTGCTCAACTTCACAAACTCGCGGCGCGATGTCTTCACGATGGCGCATGAGCTCGGACATGCCATTCACCAAGAGCTTTCGCGTTCTGTGGGCTGCCTCAACGCCGACACGCCGCTCACAACGTCCGAGACCGCCTCGGTGTTCGCTGAAATGCTGCTGTTTGAGTCGATGAAATCGACATTGCAGGGCAAGGACAGAATCGCGCTCTATGCCAACAAGCTCGAGGACATCTTCGCCACGCTCTTTCGACAGGCGGTTTTTACCAATTTCGAGCGCAAAATCCACGACCAAGTGGGCGAGATTCCGTCTGAAATCATCAGCAAGATTTGGCAGCAAGAAAACCAAAAAATGTTCGGCGACAGCGTGATTCTCACCGACAATTACGCGCTGTGGTGGAGCTATATCCCGCACTTTATCCACAGCCCGTTTTATTGCTATGCGTACAGCTATGGGCAGCTGCTTGTGATGGCGCTCTTTGGGCTCTATCGCCAGCAAAAAGACAGCTTCGTGCCGCGCTATCTCGAGTTTTTGCGCAGCGGGGGCAGCAAAGCGCCAAAAGAGCTCGTTGGGCTGTTTGGATTCGACATCGAGAGTCGCGCATTTTGGGAGCTCGGAATCGCCGAAATCAAGCTGCTCATAGACGAGCTACGCCAATCCCTCGACGTTTGCGAGACACAAGGAAACGACAATGCACAATAAAATCGTAAACGCCGAGCTCGCGCAAGACAAAATCTTCGCCGCCATGCTCCAGCAGCACGCGAAAGACATCATCAAACACCTCATCAAACGTGGCGTTGTCTTCTCGATTCTGTGCAATGTCCCCAAGCTCTCGTTCAATCCAATGCTCGATGTGTTGGAGAATCTGTTGCAATTCAGCGTCTTTGTCTTGGCGGGCTACACCTTCGAGAGTGTCGAGGTTGGCGAGGACTTCTTGCAGTTTGAGGCGGGGTTTGGCAAAGACAACGAGGGCAGCTTCGTCCATGTGCCCTTCTCGGCGATTGTGCAAATCTCGCTTTGCAGCGACACAAACCTCCAAGAAAATGTCATTTTTACGAACATTTTCGCGACACTAGACGACACGGCAAGCAAGGGCATCGCCGATTCGATGCGCGCCTTTTTGCAAAACCCCGAAAACCAACATCTGAAACAATAAGGAGCATGCATGCAAGAGCAAATCCAACTCGAAATTGTCCGTTTCGACATCAAAAAAGACTACCTGCCCTACACGCACAAAGAAAACGTGATTCTTGACGAAGCAAAGCCGCTCTCCGAGCTCTTTGGCATTCTCGATTCACGGCTGCTCCAATTTGGCTACAACAAGCACCGCATTCAAGCCAAAATCAACGGCGTTTTGGTGCACAAAGATATGAGCATCGGCGCGCTTTGCGAGCGCTTTGGTCGCGAGTGGCGGCTCGAATCGTTCGCGCCCAAAGCCACAGCGCATGACTTGCTTGTCAATACCGAGCTCTTGAGCGCGCCGCTTGCGCTCGTGCGCGAGGTTTGCGCTGTGAATAGCGAGGAGGAGCAGCTCTTTTTGAATCTCCTCCCGTTTTGCTTCCTCTCGCCGCTGTCGCAGAATCTGCCCGATTACGCGGGCGAAGGATTCTTCTTGTTTGTCGCCGAGATGATAAAAATGCACCCGCAAAAGGCGAGCGAGCTCATGCAATTGCTCGCCTCGCCAACGCATGGCGTGATGAACGCGCAACTCTTGCGCGGGCGCATCTTTCCCGATGTTCCCGAATACGACACAACGCTCTTGCATTTGCAAAAAGCCCTGCTGATAGGCTATCCCTATTATGACATCGTGTGGCTCGAATATGCCCAAACGCTCAAATCTTTGCTAAAGGTGCCCGTATGACAATCTTGACCCACAACACAGAATCCACCATCGCCAAGAGCTCACAAAAGCTCTTGCACACGCTTGGGCTGCAAAGCGCGCTCGTGTGCGCCCCCGATAGCCTACAACACGGCTTGCTCGCCATGCTTTGCGATGAAGACGCATGGCTGCAAGCATGGCGCGAATGCTTCAAATATGTCGACAAACAAGCCGTCTTTGTCGACGAAGAAAGCTTCGTGGCTGCGTCTTTCGCGTTGCAAAAAATCCCCGATTGTGCCTGCGAGATTCTGCGCCTCTCTGATGTCTTGCTCGCGCACAAAGACGCGCTCGCGCCCATGCTCGGCGATTCTTTGCGTTGGCGCGACTTTCACGCGGCATATTGCAGCTCGGCGTTTGGCAACTTCTGCGACAGGGCGCATGATTTCGCGCTGCTAGAGCTTTTGGGCTTGCAAACAGAGCATGCGCGCTACGAGAGCGTGGCGCACATCGCCGCGTTCAACCCCGAATCCGCGCTGTGCGAAAACGCGCGTGTGTATTATGCGATGGTCGATTGCGGAATCGATGTGATTGTCTCGAGCGCGTGGAGCACCTTTAGCTTCTTTGAAAAGCAGGCAAAAAAAATGCAGCAATGCGCGGGCAGAGGCACGCTCGATGTGCCCATTTTGCACCTTAGCGAAGTCGCGCTGATTGCAATCGGGCAAGCCGTAACGCCGCACAAAATCCCTCTGGAAATGCTCTAATGGTTAGCTTTATTCTAAAGTTTCTCATTTCTGGCATTGTCGCCATCGCGTGGAACTATCTCACCAACGACATGCAAATGTCGGTTTTCTTTTTCCTTTTCACGCTCGCGATTCTCTGCTTGCGCCCCATTGTGTTCCAAGACCCCAAGCAACGTGAGGAATATATCCAAAAGCTCAAGGACGCGCGTGCGAAGCAAGAGTTTCTCGCCGCCGAACGCAAGGCAGAGAAGAAGAAACTGAAGTCTGATGAGGACAGAGCCGAGAAGCAAAAGCAAGACCTCAAGAATCTGCAAAGCCGCATGGAGGAATTATGACGCATTTCGTGCGCGTGCTTGCCACAATCTCGTGCGAGACGCTCGCGCGCAAGATTGCGATTGAGCTTGTCGAGCTGCATCTGGCTGCATGTGTGCAACGCGCACCGATTGTCAGCGTGTATCGGTGGCAGGGGCATGAGTGCGAAAACAGCGAGATTGAGCTCGCGATAAAGACCTGCACATGCTGCGTCAATGCCATCAAAGAGCTGCTGCGCAAAGAATCGGGATACGCAACCACACAGATTCTCGTCTGCCCCATTCTCGATGGCGACACGGACTATTTGCAATGGCTGCAATCCAACATCGCATGCAATCAAAATAAGCAAGCCTAAAGCAAATTATGAGTAGAATGCGCGATTAAACCCAAAGAAAGGTGGATATTATGCCAGGTGTAAAAGTCAGAGAAGGGGAATCTTTCGAGGAAGCCTATCGCCGATTCAAGAAGCAAACAGACCGCAACTTGGTTGTTACAGAATGCCGTGCGCGCAGGTTTTTCGAGCCAAAAACCGAAAAACGTAAAAAACAAAAAATCAACGCGCGCAAGAAAATGCTCAAGCGACTCTATATGTTGCGCCGCTACGAATCGAGGCTCTAAGCGATGCGCTTTAGCAAAGAAAATGTGCTTGTTACAGGCGGCAGTCGCGGAATCGGCGCTCAAGTTTGCCGCGTTCTCGCGGGCTTTGGGCTCAAGGTGTGGATTAACTACCACACGAGTGCCGAGCGCGCCGATTCTCTGAAGCTTGAAATCGAGCAAGCGGGCGGCAGAGCCGCTGTCATCGGCTTTGACGCAAGCGATGAAGCCGCGTTCGTGGGGGCTTGCAAGACAATCGTTGAAGCCGATGGCGGCTTGGGCTATTTGGTCAACAACGCCGGAATCACCAAAGACAAGCTCGCCTTGCGCATGAGCACAGACGACTTCGAAAGCATCGTGCATGCGAACCTTAGCTCGGCATTCATCGGCTCGCGCGAGGCGCTCAAGATTATGAGCAAGCAACGTTTCGGCGCTGTCGTCAATGTCTCGTCTATTGTCGGCGAGCAGGGCAATATGGGGCAAGCAAACTATGCCGCGAGCAAAGGCGGAATGATTGCGCTCACCAAGACCTTCGCGCTCGAGGGCGCGCCGCGCAATGTGCGATTCAACGCTGTTGCGCCCGGCTTCATCGACACCGACATGACGCAGGCGCTCGGCGCTGATGTGCGCGCACAATACGAAAGCGCGATTCCGCTCAAACGTTTGGGCACGAGCGATGATGTCGCGCATGCGATTGCGTTTTTGCTTAGCGATTTTGCGCAATACATCACGGGCGAGGTTTTGCGCGTCAATGGCGGGCTGTATATGTGAGCCCGCGTTTGTTTGGCAGATAAATGGTTTTATCAGGAATATTCTGTTAGAATATTTCCTCATTTTCATTACATCAAAATAAAAGGAGAAGTGTATGGCAACCTTTGAAGAAGTCAAGGCAATCGTTGTGGAGCAGCTCAATGTCGAAGAGGCAATCGTAAAACCCGAATCAAAATTCACCGAAGATTTGAATGCCGATTCACTCGATGTTGTCGAGCTTGTTATGGCAATCGAAGAAAAATTTGGTGTCGAGATTCCCGACAATGAAGCCGAAAAAATCAAAACGGTCGGAGATGTTGTGAGCTACATCGAATCGCACAAATAATCAAAACGACCAAACACAAGGAGAGTGGATTGCGTAGAGTTGTCGTAACCGGGATTGGCATGATTAACGCTGTGGGGCAGAATTGCAAAGAATCCTTTGCAGCCATTGTGCGCGGAGAATGTGGCGTGAAAAAAATCACGTCGTTTGATGCGCATGATTTCTCTGTGCAGATTGCCGCAGAGATTACGGACTTTGACCCAACGAGCGTGATGGACGCAAAAGAAGTCAAAAAAGCAGACCGCTTCGTGCAGCTGGGGCTCAAAGCCTCGCATGAAGCCATGTCCGATTCTGGGCTCGTGGATTCATCGCATGCGCTGCTGCCCTCTGTCAATCCCGAGCTTTTTGGCGTGAGCTCTGCTGCGGGCATCGGCGGGCTGCCCAATATCGAAAAAAACTCCGTTGTGAACGCGCAAAAGGGGCATCGGCGCATTTCGCCCTTCTTCGTGCCCTCATCGCTTGTGAATATGCTCGGGGGGTTTGTCTCGATTGATTTTGGAATCAAGGGACCCAACCTCGCCTCGGTTACGGCTTGCGCGGCAGGCACGCACGGAATCATCGAATCGACCAAGACCATCGCGCTTGGCGAGGCGGAGCGCATGCTCGCGATTGCGGCAGAATCGACCATCTGCCCCGTTGGAATCGGCGGCTTCGCTGCGATGAAAGCGCTATGCGACAACTGCAACGATGAGCCCAAGCGCGCCTCGCGCCCGTTTGACAAAAACCGCAGCGGCTTTGTGATGGGCGAAGGGGCAGCGGCGCTCGTGCTCGAAGATTACGAGCTCGCCAAGGCGCGCGGCGCGAAAATCTATGCCGAAGTGATTGGCTATGGCGAAAGCGGCGATGCGAACCACATCACCGCGCCAGCGCCCGAGGGCGAGGGGGCATACCGCGCCATCAGGGCTGCGCTCAAAATGGCAAACACGCCGATTGGCTACATCAACGCGCATGGCACGAGCACGCCCTATAACGACCTCTTCGAGACAATGGCGCTCAAAAAAGCCTTTGGTGGCAAGGAATCCGTCCCGCCCGTGAGCTCGACAAAGGGGCAGCTTGGGCATTGCCTCGGCGCTGCGGGTGGGCTAGAAGCGGTGATTAGCATCATGACAATGCATGAAAATGTCCTGCCGCCCACAATCAACTATGAAACTCCCGACCCAGAATGCGACCTCGACTATATCCCAAATGTTGCCAGGCAAGCGGAAGTGCACACGGTGATGAGCAATTCCTTTGGCTTTGGTGGCACAAACGGAGTTGTCATCTTCAAAAAAATCTAGCGAAAAAGGCAGGGAGGGGGCTATGGCAACATATCTTGAATTTGAACAAAAGATTAAGGGCATTCAGGAAGAAATCGAGCTCGCGACCATTCGCAACGATGAGCGTGCGTGCGAGATTCTGCGCGATGACCTCCACAAAGAGATTGAGCGCGTCTATGGCAACCTCACAGACTACCAAAAGCTCCAGCTTGCGCGCCACCCCGACCGCCCCTATGCGATTGACTATATCCATTTCATTCTCAAATCCCCTGTCGAGATTCATGGCGATAGGCATTTCTGCGATGACACCGCGATTGTCGCATTCATGGGCTACATCAAAGACGAAAAAGTCATCGTGATAGCCGAAGAAAAAGGGCGCGGCACGAAAAACAAGCTCATGCGCAACTTTGGCATGCCCAACCCCGAGGGCTACCGCAAGGCGTTGCGCGTTGCGAAGCTCGCCGAGAAGTTCAACATTCCCCTGCTCTTTTTCATCGACACGCCGGGCGCATATCCGGGCATCGAAGCCGAAGAGCGCGGGCAGAGCGAGGCGATTGCCAAGAATCTCCAAGAGTTTAGCACACTCAAAGTCCCCACAATCGCCATCGTCATCGGCGAGGGCGGCAGCGGCGGCGCGCTCGCGCTTGGTGTCGCCGACAGACTCGCGATGATGCAATACTCCATCTTCAGCGTCATCTCGCCCGAGGGTTGCGCCGCGATTCTATGGAACGACCCGAGCAAGGTCGAGAGCGCAACGGGCGCGCTCAAAATCACGCCCGAGGCACTCAAAGAGTTCGCGCTGATTGACGACATCATCGAAGAGCCCGCCATCGGCGCACACCGCGACCCCAAAAACGCTGCGGAACGCTTGAGCGCGTATTTTCTAAGCGCGCTTGAGTCGATTCGCGCCAACGAAGAGCACATCAACGAACGTTTCGAGAAAATCATGAATTATGGACGCTTTGAAGAGCGAGTCGTTGAAGCCTTGAGCCAGTCTGTCTAGCGTGCGCTGCGAACATTGTCAGCTCGATTTTCGCGAGGACGCGCTGCTTTCTGCCGACATTGGCGGCACAATGCATTTCTTTTGCTGCCATGGTTGCGAGCAAGTCTATCGCCTGCTGCACGAACAAGGGCTTGGCGATTTCTACACCAAGCTCCGCGACACGACCCTCGACCCGATTGCGCAACCGCATGACAACGCATTCGAGAGATTTTCAAGCGAGGGCTTTGCCAAAAAATACATCAAGCCCAAAAACGGCATGCACGAAATCTGCCTGATTATCGACAAAATCCATTGTGTCGCGTGCGTGTGGCTGAACGAAACAATCCTGCGCCGCGCCGATGGAATCGTGCAGGCAAACCTCAACTACACGACCCACAAGGCGACCATCGTCTTTGACCAAGCGCGCATTAGCCCCGCAGAGATTCTGCGCCTCATTCGCCAAATCGGCTATGACGCGCACCCCTACGACCCGATGATAGCCGAGCGACAAATCCACAAGACACAGCGCGAGTTTTATAGGCGCATGATTGTCGCGATTTTTTGCACGATGAACATCATGTGGATTGCTGTGGCGCAATACGCGGGCTATTTCAGCGGAATCACCGATGAAATGCGCCTCGTGCTGAATGTCGCCTCGTTTTGCCTCTGCGTGCCCACGCTTTTTTATAGCGGCTGGATTTTTTGGCGCGGCGCATATTTTGGGCTCAAGAACGGCATTTTGAGCATGGACAGCCTGCTTGTCAGCGGCTCGGGAATCGCGTTTGTGTACTCGATATGGGCGAGCTTCGCGGGCAAAGAGACATATTTTGAATCGATTACGATGATTATCGCCTTCGTGCTCGTTGGGCGCTTTTTAGAGCAGCGCGGGCGCAAGATTGCTGTCGATAGCCTCGATTCGCTCAATGCCGCGATTCCGTTGCAGATTACCGCGATTCGCGACAACACGCGCGCGCTCATCACGCCCGAAGAAGCGCGCATCGGCGAGGTCATCGAGGTGCTTGCGGGCGAAAAAATCGCGCTCGATGGCGTGCTGCTAAGCGACTACGCGCTTTGCGATGAGAGCATGCTAAGCGGCGAGTCCGTGCCTGTGGCAAAAACCAAAGACGATAGAATCTACTCGGGCGCGATTGTCTTGCAAGCCCCGCTGCGCTATGTCGTTACGCATGATGTCGCGCACTCGTTTCTCTCGACAATCCTCGCGCTCGTGCAAGAATCGCTGAACCACAAGCCCAAAATCGAGGAGCAGGCGAACAAAATCTCGCGCTATTTCTCGGCGACTATCCTTTCTCTCGCCCTGCTCACGTTCGTGTTTTGGATTGCCAGCGGCGCTGCAATCGCGCTTTCTGTGAGCATTGCCGTGAGCGTGATTATCATCGCCTGCCCCTGCGCGCTCGCGCTCGCCACGCCTATGGCTTGCATTGTCGGGCTTGGCAACGCTTTGCGCAAGAAGATTTTGTTCAAAGAATCGCGCTTCCTCGAGACACTCGCGCATGTCGACATGGTCGTGTTCGACAAAACGGGCACGCTCACGCAACAAGAGCTGCATGTAACGCATGCGAGCGGCATCGAGAATCTCGACACCACGCAGCTCGCAATGCTCCAAAGCCTCGTTGCGCAAAGCACGCACCCTGTGGCAAGGGCGGTCGAGAGCTTCGCGCGGCAATATGGCACGCATGCGATTTCTTCGCTCCAAAACTTCGAGCAAAAGAATGCGCGCGGCATTGTCGCGAGCGCGGCGGGGCGCACATTCATCGGCGGCAATCTCCTGCTGCTCGATTCCTATCATGTCGCCTACCCTGACGCCTTGCGCGAGGAATCGTCCATGCTGTTTTGCTTTGCCGAGCTCGACACAAGCGGTGAAAATAATGATGGCGGCGCGCTCTTGGCTGTGTTTTTCGTGCAGGACACGCTCAAGAAAGACGCGCAAGAATGCGTGCAGAAGCTCCAAGCAATGGGGCTTGATGTCTGTATCGCGAGCGGCGATAGGCAGGCGCCGGTGGCACGGGTCGCAAACGCGCTTGGAATCGCGCATTTCTACGCGAACCAAACGCCCGATTCCAAAGCACAGCTCATCGAGTCGCTGCGGGCGCAGGGCAAAACGATTCTGATGGTTGGCGATGGAATCAACGATACAATCGCGTTCGCCAAGAGCAACGCGGCAATCGCGATGGGCAGCGGGGTCGATGTCGCGATTAGCGTGAGCGATGTTGTCGTGCTCGACAACACATTGCAATCCATCTGCGATGCGCTGACCATTAGTCGCGCCTGCCTGCGCGCTATCCGCCAAAACCTCGCGATTTCTATCGTCTATAACGCGCTCACAATCCCGCTCGCAATGGCGGGCTTTGTGATTCCGCTCATCGCGGCGGCGTCTATGTCGCTAAGCTCGCTGCTTGTCGTGGGCAATAGCTTGCGCAACAAAGCCTAGAACGTCTTTTTCTGTACATCGCTTAGAATCTCATCGGCGATAAACACGACCTTTTGCGTTGTGTCGTTCGTGCTGTTGGCAATCTCGAGGTTGCTCTGCGTAACCTCCTCGAGCTGGCTAATCGATTCATTAATCTGCGTGATTCCCTGCGCTTGTTCCTTAATCGAATCGTTCATCTCGTTGATTCCCTGCACCAAAACATTGATGTTCGCCTCGATTGCCGAGAGCGACTTGCCCGTTTTCTCGGCGAGCGTGCGCACCTCGTCAGCTACGACAGCGAATCCGCGCCCATGCTCGCCCGCGCGCGCCGCCTCAATCGCGGCATTCAGCGCGAGTAGGTTCGTTTGGTCGGCAATCTCGCGAATCACACCCACGACATTGCGAATGTCGTCCGCTTGGCGCGTAACCTCGCTCGCCTTGTCGGCAGCAGCCTGCAAAGACGAGTTCATCTCGTCAACCGCCACGGCGCTTTCGCGCAGCGAGCTCGCCTGTGTCGTGCTACCCTCGATGAGATTCTGCATCGAAGCCTTGAGCGCCTCGCACTGCTCGTTGAGGTCTTTGGCAAAGCCGCTGCTCGTGCGCAACATCTTCTTAATCTCCTCGCCCAAGACATTGGTCGTGAGCTCCACCTCGCCCTTGGCGTTTTGCACCTCTGTGGCGAAGTTGAGGTTTTTGTACGATTCAAACACGCGGCGAATCTCGCGCATGTTGCTCCCCACCTCGAGCTGCAAAACCTCGAGCGTTTTGTTCAAGACATCTTTGAGCTCAATCAGCTGCGGATTGCCCGGATTCTTCGTAATGCGCGCCGTGAGGTCGCCGTTGCCGATTCTTTGCGCCATTTGCACGGAATCTTGCACGGCTTGTTTGTCGGCAATCAGCATCGTTTGCGTGCGCTCGATGTTGTGATTGATTGCCTCGCCAATCTTGCCAATCTCGTCATTGTCGCTAATGGCAACCGTGCGCACATCTTCGCTCTCGTGGTTGATGTAGGCAAAGAATCGCAGCAATGTGTTCGAAACGGCTTGTAGGCGCTTGATGATGAGGTTGCGGATAAAGATGTAGAGCACAAGCACAATCAACACAATCAGCAGAATCGAGGTGATGAGAATCAGCAATTGCAGATTGAACAGCGGCGCGGCGACAACGTTGCGCGGGGCGGTGATGACGATAGACCAATGCGTGTCCATTTTGCCATGCCCGATGTCGAAAAACTTCACGGCGGCATACGAATCCACGCCGCTCACGGTCGTGTACTCAAACACGCTATCGCGCTTGTTGCGCATCACGTCTATGAGCGTTTGCGCCGTTGCGTGCTTGTTGAGCTCGAGAACATCGCGCCCAAAAAACTCGGAGTTGCGATGAATCGCGAGCAGGTTGTCATTGGTCGCCACCGAGCGCAGGTTGCCATCGTAAATGTCGAATCGCGGGTCGGCGAGAATGTCCGAAGCCGTCTTGAGGTCGACAATCACGCCGATGATTCCAAGAATCTGATTTTCCAGCTCGTCCATCACGACCGCCGTCATGTTGACGCCAAAAAACTCATGCCCATGAATAGAGAGCTTGAGCGGCTTGCCCATCATGAAGTTGCGCTGCTCTTGCAGCGCCTGCTGTACATCGGGGAAATTCACAATCGTATCCGTGCCTTGCAACATCTGAATCGGCGAGCCGCTCTCGGGCTTCTCGCGCCCAAGCAGAATCACGAACTTGCCGCTTTCGGTGCGCATTTTTGTTGCGCCTTCGGAATCGAAGCCAAAGTCATCGAGCGCATGGGGCAGATAGAGATAGCTATAGAGAGACCAAGGAGAGTTTTGCAACAGCTCGCCAACGAGCGTTTGCAGAGTTTCGGGCATGATGCCCCAATTGTAACGTTCAAAGTCATTCTTGATAAATTGGCTAGACATTGAGAGCAGGCTCACAATCTCGTTGAAGTTGCCTTCCATATAGTTCGCATAGCGCGAGGCGTTAGACCTTAGAATGTCGTCTGTGTCTTTGGAAATCACATCGTCCACAGACACGGACACCAAAACGCTCAAAGCCAAAATGCCCACGCACACCACAGCCAAAGTGCAAACAACGAGCTTCACACCAATGGTCAAATTTTTGAGAAAACTCATCATGCCCTGCCTCCTTTGGTCTTTGCGAAACCACTGGGACATTATAGCATTTTAGGCTGAACTATCTAGGCTATGATTCAAACTTTCTACGTTTAGAATCCTCAACGGAATCCACAGCCATTTTCGAGATTTCGTTGGCAATCTCGTTATTTTGGCTCGCAATCCGCGTGTTCTCCTGCGTGAGACTCTCGAGCTGTGCAACGCTTTCGTTGATGTGCGTGAAGCTCAAGGTTTGCTGCTTGATGACTTCGGCAACCTCGTTCACAGCCTGAACGAGCATGTTGGTGTTCGCCTCGATTTCGCCGAGACTCTTGCCCGTTTTCTCGGCGAGCGTGCGCACTTCGTCAGCTACGACAGCGAATCCGCGCCCATGCTCGCCCGCGCGCGCCGCCTCAATCGCGGCATTCAGCGCGAGCAGGTTCGTCTGGTCGGCGATGTCCTTGATGATGTTGATGACATTCTTGATGTCCTCGCTCTGAACGCTCACCTTGTGCGTCTTGTCCTCGACATCTTGCATGGCAACCGTGATTTCCTCAATCGAAGCGCTCGTTTGTTGCAGGCTCGAAAACTGCGTGTCCATAGAGGACGAAAGAAACTGCGAAGAATCGCGGAGATTCTGCGATTTGTTTTGCAAATCCTCGCCGAGCTCAAACTGAATCTTGAGCATGTGGCTCACCTCTTGTCCCATGTGATTCACGCCCTCGAAGAGCTCATGCATGATTCCTTGCAAATGTGTCGCATCTACGCGCTGCGTGAAGTCGTTCGCCGCATACATGCGCAAAACCTCGCGCACATGGGCGATGTTCGTATAGAATGTCTTGAGCAAGTTGTTGAGCAACTTTTGGAGCTCCAAAAGCTCGGGATTGTGCGGTGCGGAGCGAATCTCGAGCTTCAAAAAGCCCTGACTTGCCTTTTTGACAACCTCTGTCGTTTCGGCAAGCATGCTGTTGTCCTCGCGCAAGCCGCTCTCGACCTTCTCGATGTTGTGCAACAAGACGCGCGCCATTTCGCCAAACTCATCGTTATTTTTAATCTCGATATGCTTCATCTCTTGGGTGTCGTGGTTGATGAACGCGCAAAATGCGGCGATGTTTGCGCTAATCTTGTGCAGCGGCGCGATGATTCCACGGATAATAATCAGCGAAAAACTCACAAAAACAACGATGGCGACAACGACCATAAAAAGCATGGCTTGGTCAATAAACGCAAAGGCTTCTGA
>JAAVGZ010000037.1 GCA_014799985.1 Helicobacter sp. | reverse complement strand
CAAGCGAGCATTCAAAGACGGTGGATTGCTTTGCTCACGCTCGCAATGACAAATGAAATCTTTGATGATTCCAAGCCTATATCTTCACCTCAAACAACTGCACATCATTGCTCGCAACTTTTGAAGCAATCTCTTCGACAACAGGGGCGAGCTGCTCCAAATCAATGGCAGAATCGGTAGCCTTGTTTGCAAGCGGTTGCGATTCTTGATTCAGGGCAGAATCTTTGCCCACCACCTTCGTTTCAACAGCCCGATTCTCCAACGCAACGTCTACAACTCCATTTTCTTGCAATTGTTCCTTGAGCCTCTCTGCCATCTCGGCAAATTGTTCATCGAGTTCTTCTTGCATTTCTTTGAGTTTTTCAAATTTCTTTTTCCACTCTTTGCTTGTCATTGGCTTCACTTCACCAAGACTGCCACCACCAAAAATATTAGGTGTCATTTTAGCTAACACATTTCTCTCTTGTTCGTCAAGCATCTTATCGACTTCTGCAACAAGTTCGCGCATTCCGTCCTCATAAAGTTCGCCGATTCGTTGAATATGTCCATCAAAGTCTTTATCGATTTTGATAGTCGCATTCAGCATTCCCTCAATTGTTTTATCATCATAGCCCGTATCGTGATTGATTGTTGCATAATCACCAATTTTTACATATGTTTCTAGCGATGTTTCCATTAAGGTCGTAGAATCATAAACGCTATTGACGAGAAATGTTTTTGTCTCACGTAATTCCATATTATCGATTCGTCCGCTCCCGTCTTTGTCCGCCCCCGCGAGGTTTTGTTGGTAGGCAACATCGCCAAACCAGCCGCTGACAAACGCTTCTGCCTTGCCGTTTAGCCGAATCGCACCATCGCTACGTGCATAGAAATTGTCTTTGCCAAATTGCCCTTTCAATCTCTCGAGATTCTCTTTTGAAAGGTTGAGCGTAACGCGTTCGTCTGTCTTTGGGTCATTGAAGATTACCGCCACAGAATCGTGAGTGCTCTCGATTCTATCGCTCATGCGCACATTGTTTGCGCGCATGAGGGCGGCAATGTTGGTGAGCCCATTTGCCTTGTCTTGCCTCTCTTCTTCGGCGAGCGCCTCGCTATTGCGGTTGGCGAGGCGAGACTGCATGGCAGAGAAAACGTTGGCGTTGATGAAACTATATTGCGCTAGTTTTCTTCCAATCATTGCTATTTTAACTCCTTGTTTTAATGAATATTTATCATTGTATTGGAGGTGCGGTTTTAGCCGCACACATTAGATTTTATTTGTGCGATTGAAATCGCACCTCCATTTGTCATGTTGAGGCGATAGCCGAAACATCTCATGATTTTTGCAAATTGAGATTCTTCACTCGCTTGCGCGAGTTCAGAATGACAATATTTGGGATTCTTTGCTTGTTGATTGCCGCGCCTGCTTCGTAGGCTCGCAATGACATTTGGAAACTTTTGCCTATTGTGAAAATGTCTCATATTATATCGTACAATTCCAAAAAAACTTTAGCGAAATTTCAATCCCTCGTTTTGCTCTCTATCAACAAACACACAAGCAGCGCACCAAGCGCGAGGAAGCTGCCAAACAAAAACGAGAAAACGCCAAAGACATTGTGCCGCAAGAGCGCAAGAAAGATGACAATCAGCACGACATACGCCCCCAAGCGAAAGGGCGCGACAAAAAGCCCCGCGCCGCTGCGAAAGCCGCGCGCAAAAAAGGCGAGGCGCTTGGGCTTTTTGGGTTCGGAATCTGCCGCGCCCGACTCCGATGGTTGCCCCGATTCCGCGTTTTCCTTTTGCGCATAAAGCGTCTCGGCGAGCTCCGCGTCATGCCTCGCTGTCGTTTCGTGCGCCAAAGCCACAGCGGCATCGGATTGCAACGCGTTTTGGACATTCGCAAACGCGCGCTGCCAGCTCGCCAGAATCACGAGCGCGCTTGCGACAAAGCCGCCCAGAACGCTCCACGCCGAGCCACCCACAGCCCACGCGCCGAGCAAGCCCACAAGTAGCGCGAGCAGCGGCAGCGCGGCGAGTTTAATCCTCGTCTTCGTCATCATCGGCGGGTTTTTGGTAGCGATATTTCGGGTCGTTCGCGAGCTCGGACAGCTCTTTTTGCTGATGTTTATAGGCTTTATAGACATTCAGAATTGCCGCCGCAACGCCGAAAAAAACGCCGACCCACAACAGCCAGTCGATTCCAAACAGCCAGCGCAAGCCATAGCCGAGCCCAACGCCGATGAGCACGGCGATGACGAGCGAGATTCCGAGCGTGAGGTCGTTTAGCCCCACGATGAGGTCGCGGTATTTGGGCTTAGAGTCGTCCATTTGCCATCTCTTTGAAAACATCGGTGGCGATGCTGATGGTCATCTCGATGTGTTCGCTGTTCATCGGCGCCGAGACAAAGCCTGTCTCAAACTGCGAGCAGGCGAGGTAGATTCCGCGTTCCAAGCAGCCGCGAAAGAATCGGGCGAACATCTTCGTGTCCGACTTTTGCGCGTCATCGAAGTTGTTCACGGGCGCGGTGTTGAAAAAGAAGCCAAACATGCTTCCGCGCACGGTCGTTTGGAGCGGGATTCTCTGCGCGTCTGCCGCTTGGCGGAATCCGTCCATCAGCTGGTTTGCGAGCGTCTCGAGGCGCTCATAGAGCGTGCTGTCGTGCGCAATCTTGCTAAGCGCGGCGATTCCCGCCGCCATCGCGAGCGGGTTGCCGCTTAGCGTGCCTGCCTGATACACCGCGCCTTCGGGGCTAAGCAGCTGCATGATGTCGTCTTTGCCCCCAAACGCGCCGACAGGCAGCCCGCCGCCGATGACTTTGCCGAACGTGAGCAGGTCGGCACGGACGCCATGAAACGCAAACGAGCCGCTGCGCGAGGCGCGAAAGCCGCTCATGACTTCGTCAAAAATCAGCACGGCGCCGTGCTCATCGCATAGCGCGCGCAATGCCTGCAAGAACTCGACTTTTGCGGGCACAAGCCCCATGTTGCCCGCGATGGGCTCGATGATGACGCATGCAATCGGCGCTTTGGCGAAGCAGTCGCGCACACTTTCGATGTCGTTGTAGCGCGCGAGCAGCGTGTGGCGCGTAATCGAATCGGGGATTCCGGGCGAGCTTGGCGCGCCAAAGGTCGCGAGCCCGCTGCCCGCTTGGACGAGCAGGCAATCGCTGTGCCCGTGGTAGCAGCCCTCGAACTTGATAATCGCATCGCGCTTCGTGTGGGCGCGCGCGAGGCGAATGGCGCTCATCGTGGCTTCTGTGCCGCTGTTTACGAAGCGCAGCTTGTCGACGCCCTCGACTGCATTGATGATGAGCTTGGCGAGGTAGGTTTCGAGCGTTGTGGGCGCGCCGTAGCTCGTGCCTTTCTTGAGCGTGTCGATGAGCGCGGCTTCGATGTCGGCATCGCAATGCCCAAAAAGCAGCGGTCCCCAGCTTTGGACGAAGTCGATGTAGCGGTTGTTGTCCTCGTCATAGAGATAGATTCCCTTCGCGCTGTGGATAAACGGCGGCGTGCCACCGACAGCCTTGAATGCGCGCACGGGCGAATCGACACCGCCGACAATCACCTGTTTTGCCTCGTTAAAATCGTTGATACTGCATGTGAGTTGCATAGGATTCCTTATATTAATGGTAGAAATGTCGCGTTCCCGTGAAATAGAGGGCGATTTCGTGTTCGTTCGCGGCTTCGATAACCTCTTTGTCGCGAATCGAGCCGCCGGGCTGAATCACCGCCGTGATTCCCGCGCTCGCGGCGCTGTCGATGCTGTCGCGAAACGGAAAGAAGGCTTCAGACGCGCAAACAGCGCCGTGCATGTCGATTTTGAGCTCATCTGCCTTGCGCAACGCGGCGAGCGCGGCATCGACACGGCTTGTCATGCCCATTCCAATCGCCACCATCGCCTTGTCTTTGACATAGACAATGCAATTAGACTTCGTGAGCGCCGCGATTTTGTAGGCAATCGCGAGGTCTTCGAGCTCGCGTTCGCTCGCGGTGCGTGCGCTCTTGCATTGCATGTTCGCGATTTCTGCCTCGCTCACGCGGTCTGCCTGTTGGAGCAAAAAGCCGCCCTCGATGTGCTTGAAGTTGATAGAATCATGCGGAATCTGCAAAGCGTCAGAGTTTGTCGCAAAGAGCTTGATGCGCTTCTTTGCCGCGAAGACGTCTTGCGCCTCTGGCGTGATTTGCGCGGCGATGATGACCTCGAGATAGTGTTCGTTCATGAGCCTCGCGAGCGGTTCATCGAGGATTCCATTAATCGCCGCAACGCCGCCATAGGCAGAGATGGGGTCGCAGGCGAGCGCGGCTTTGTACGATTCTGCCAATGTGTCGCGCAGCGCGAATCCGCATGGGTTGCCATGCTTGACAATCGCCACAGCGGGGCGCGCGCCAAAGTTTGTCGCGATTTTTAGCGCTTGGTTGAGGTCGGCATAGTTGTTGAAGCTTGGCGCGCCCTTGAGCGTGGCGATGTTGCCCCAAAACGTGCCCGTCTCGTAGAGTGCGCCGCGTTGGTGTGGGTTTTCGCCATAGCTTGTCGCGCAGACCTTGTGCGCGGCGATGAAGTGTGTCGCGCCGAAGTTGTTGTCGATTCGCATGTTCATATAGTTCGCAATCATCGCGTCATACGCGGCTGTGTGCTCGAAGGCTTTTTGCATAAGCCCGCGCCGAAAGTCGAGCGTGTTGCCGCCGTTCTTGAGCGCGTCAAGAGCTGTCGCGTAATCGTTTGGGCTTGTCAGCACAATCACATCGGCGAAGTTCTTCGCCGCCGCGCGAATGAGCGCCGGTCCCCCGATGTCGATGTTTTCGATAATCGTATCCCAATCGTTCGTGCTCTGCACGGTCGCGGCAAACGGGTAGAGGTTGACGCAAACAAGGTCGATGGGCTCGATTCCGTGTTCCTCCGCCACCTCCGCGTCTTGCTCACGGCGAAAGAGAATCCCACCGTGGATTTTGGGGTGCAATGTCTTGACGCGCCCGCCGAAGAGCTCGCCGCTGCCCGTGTAATCGCCAACATCTGTCGCAGAAATTTCCGCCTCGCGCAGCGCCGCGAGCGTCCCTCCTGTCGAGAGAATCTCATACCCAAACGCGCAAAGCTCCTTTGCAAACGCAACGATTCCGCTTTTGTCGCTCACGCTAAGCAGGGCTTTCATCGTCCTATCCTTTTTTCTTTGCATGATACAAGGAGTTGGCTAATCGTTTTGCGTTTGCCCGTTTTGGTCGCTAATTTTCGCGCAATTTGTTACGAATCTGCACTTGTTCGAGGATTTTTTCGAGATGGTCTTGCGCGCCATTTATGGCATAGAGCGGCGCGGGGTCTTTCGCGCCTTTTTGCTCGCGCTCAAAGGCGATTTGTTCGAGATAGTTGGGCGTGTCTTTGAGCCGCTCGGCGATTTGGTCGAGCGATTTGTTCTCGAGGTTGGCGAGCAATTGCGCAAACCACGCGTTCTCTGCGCCCTCTGTGTCGTTGTCTGCCTCGTCTTGCGCCTTTGTTTTCTCTTTTGCTATGGTTTGTTGCAGTGTCGAGAAGTTGGAATCTATTTTCATATTTTTCCTTTGTGTTTGGAATCTTGCAATACCACAAGCAAAAATTGTGCCTTGTTGGCACGGCAGATTCTGTGCTTTGTTGTGCTATAATAATAGATTATTTATGGTGAGGTGGTGGTTTTGAAGCCAGAACAAGAAGCGCGGCTAGAGATTGACAAATTGCTTTGCGAAGCGGGGTTTAGGATTCTGAACATTCAAGAGTTTAAGCCCGATTTGGCAAAGGCTCATTATGCTGTACGTGAGTTTGTGCTCAAAAACGGCACGAGGGCAGATTATGTGCTGTTTGTGGCAGGCAGAGCATGCGCGGTGATAGAGGCAAAGAAGCCAAATGCTTTAAGTGGTGCGGAGAATCAGGCGCTAAGTTATGCGCAAAATCTCGCAAAAGAGCTAGGCGCAATTACTTTCCTCTACCAAAGCAATGCAAACGAGCTATTCTTTACGAATCTCAAAGAGCCAAAGCCAAAGGCGCGCAAGATTTTTGCGTTCCACTCGCCCGAAGAATTGCAGGCAAAGCTTGATGATGCAAGCTCGTTGCGTGCTCGAATCTCGCAGCTCCCCTTGCTTGAAAGCGCGCGTTTGCGCGACTGCCAAAAAGACGCAATCGTTGGCTTAGAAAAATCGTTGCAAAGCAACAAGCAACGTGCGCTAGTTTATATGGCAACAGGCGCGGGCAAAACTATGATACGTTTGATTTTATCATCATCGATGAATGCCACCGCAGCATTTATGGGCAATGGCGACAAGTGCTCGAATATTTTGACGCGTAATATCGGCAATCAGAATCCGCACGAGCTGATTAATGGCTTTAGAAACTCCAAGCAATTTAGAATCGCCGTAACCGTGGATATGATAGCCACAGGCACAGACATTAAGCCGCTCGAAGTTTTGATTTTTATGCGCGACATTAAGTCGGCGAGCTATTATGCGCAAATGGTTGGGCGCGGCGTGCGCAGCATTCATCGCGAGGATTTACGCGCGGTTACGCCAAACGCAGATTCCAAGACGCATTTTTATGTGATAGACGCAGTCGGCGTGAGCGAGAGCCAAAAGCTCGATTCGCGTCCGCTTGAGCGCAAAAAGTCTTTAAACTTCAAAGAGATTTTAAATTGCATACGCGAGAGCGTGGAAAAAGGCGACTATGAAAAAGATGTGCTGCTAAGCTTTGCCTCGAGGCTAAGTCGCCTAGAACTCAAACTAGGCGATGACGATAATGCGAGCCTAAAAGATTCGAGCGGCAAGAGCCTCTGCGCCCTCGCGGGCGAGATTTTGGAGTTTGCCGATTCGGAGTGTTCCGAACACTCGCTCTTTCAATCCGCGCCCTCACCTTGCCAAACCGAGATTTCCAGCTGCCAAGCTGAAGATTCTTTGTGTCATGCCGAGCCTCCCTGCCAAGCCGAAACCCCCTTGAGCGATTCCAAATCTCCCATTTGCGATTCTGTGCCCTCCTCTTGTCATTCTAAGCCCCCATTTTGCCATTCCGAGCCCCTCCCTTGTCATTCTGAATCTCCTATTTGTCATTCTGAGCCTTTAGGCGAAGAATCTCAAAAAGAGGAATCCCACAACAAGGAATCCCCAACCAATCCGCTAGAGATTTTCAGGGACGAAAGCTTTTGCAATCAGCTTCTAGCAATGGCAAGAAAGAGCAAGATTTATATCGATGAAACCTCGCAAGATTGCGTGCTACACACGGGCTTTGACACACAAAATGCGCAGAATCTCATCAACAGATTCCTTGATTTTATCTTGAGAAACAAGGACGAAATCGAGGCTCTAAGCATCATCTATGCGCGAGATTACAAGAATCGCCACCTGACATATAGGGTGATTAGCGAGCTCGCAACCAAGCTAAAGCGCGATTCCATGGACATTCCAAGCCTCTGGAATGCGTTTGCTTTGCGCGATAAAGACAGGGTGAGCAGGAATCCGAGCAAGAACCTCACGAATCTCATCAGCCTCGTGCGCTGCGCGCTGCATCATGACGATAGGCTGCAAGATTTTGCAATTGTTTCCATTTCGCGCTATAATTTGTGGATAGGACGCTGCATGCAAAAAGGCATGCGCTTCAGCCCCGAGCAGGAGGCATTTTTGGAGCTCATCAGAGATTACATCATTGCAAATGGAATCGCCGAAATTGCCGATATTCAGGAGATTTGTGAGAGTTTGGGCGGGCTGTATCGCGCAAAGGCATTGTTCAAAGAATCGCTCGAAACACTCATCGATGAGCTTGGAATGGCGTTGGTGGGGTAGGTTGTTGCATGATGTTATTTTGTTTAGCATTTACATTTTATTTATAAATTTTTGATTTAAAGGGTATTCGAGTGTTAATTGAATTAAAAATGAAAAATTGTTTTTCCATACAAGAGGAACAAACTTTAAGCTTCATTGCAAATAATGATAAACAGCTTAAAGATAATACCTTTCAGGCAGCTAACCTTACCCTGCTCAAAAGTGTGGCGATTTATGGTGCGAATGCGGCAGGAAAATCTAATATTGTTAAAATTATGAAAGTAATTAAGATGATAGTGCTGCAAAGCGCCCAAAAACAGAGAGGATTAAAACTTCCTTTAATCCCTTTTTTACTTGGAAATGATGAAGAGAAACCATCAGAATTTGAAATATCTTTTATAACGGAAAATGTAAAATACAGATATGGATTTGCTGCCACACAAGAGAAGATATTGGAGGAATGGTTATTTGCCTATCCCAATGGCAGAATGCAACAATGGTTTTTAAGGGCATATAATAAAAAAAATGATAAATATCAATATGAGTTTGGTTCAAAATTTTTGGGTGAAAAAAGGCTATGGGAAAACTCTACAAGAGAAAATGCACTCTTTTTATCTACCGCAATTCAGCTTAATAGTAGGCAGCTTAGACCCGTTTTTGATTGGTTTTTTGGTAAGTTTAACATGAGCACCATAAGCGGTTTTAAAAATGCTCTAGATGTTACCGTTGAAACATTTAGTGAAAATCAAAAAGAAATATTAAGGTATTTAAAAGTGGCAGATTTAGATATTGAAGATTTGAAGGTTGAAGAAAAAGGTATTGAATTTGAGCAATCTCCTTTAAAATTTTCAGACCATTTAAAAGAGTTCATGGAAAAATTCAAACAAAAACAACTTAAGATTAAAACAATACACTTAAATCAACAAGGGCAACCTGTTGAATTTAATATGCGGCTAGAATCTGACGGAACCCAAAAGTTTTTTGAGTTTTTGGGACCAGTTTTTCGTACTTTAGAACGAGGGAGTATTCTTGTTATAGATGAATTACATAATAGTTTTCATCCCTTGATGACAAAGTTTATTATTAGTCTTTTTCATAATGAAAATATTAATAAAAATAATGCCCAGCTGATTTTTACTACACACGAGACATCTATCTTAGATAAAGATATTTTGAGAAAAGACCAGATTTATTTTTGCGAAAAGCAAAATAAGGCAACCAAACTTTATGCTATGAGTGATTTTAAGGACCTGAAAGATAATATAGATTTTGAAAAATCCTATCTTTTGGGACGTTTTGGCGCGTTACCAAATTTGGGACAAATTAAGGATTCCAATGGGAAGTGATGATTTGTTTAATAGGCGTAAAGCTAGAGCACAAAAGCCCCACAAAAGAGATTCTAAAAATTTATCGCCCAAACAAGTTATTTTAATCGTTTGTGAGGGAGAAAAAACAGAAAAAAATTATTTTGAAACTTTGAAAAAACAGCTTAATCTTACAAATGCAAATGTTTTGATTGACCCAAATTCAGATTCTACCCCAAGTAGTGTTGTGGGATATACAGAACAAAAATTAGAGCAAGACCCCAATGAATACGATGAAGTCTATTGTGTTTTTGATAGAGATACGCACAAGGATTTTGATAGAGCCTTAGATATGGCGACCAATTTTAATAGAGCTAAAAATACAACAATCGAAACAATTGTTTCAGACCCTTGCTTTGAATATTGGATTCTTTTACATTTTACAAAAACGAGCAAGATTTTTGGGGGAAGTGGAGGTAGCCCTTGCAAAGAACTGCAGCAGGAAAAAGTATTTAAGAAAAATATGAAAAATTATACTAAAGATTACAATTTTGAAAAAATAATAGAAAAATATTTAGCAACTGCAATCAAAAATGCTAATGAAATTAATAGCCAAAATGAAGCACAAAGACAAACGCCTTATACACAAATTGTGCATCTTGTGGAGAGGTTACAAAAGCTAGCCATGCAATAAGAAAGGCTAAGCTTGTCGTTGGTGGGGTAGGAGAAAGTCAAGTTGATATTGAATGAATTTGATAAGATATTAAATAGGGTTTTGATAGAATCTTATTTTAAATTTTAAACTTTGGGGGTTATCAAAATGACACGAGCAGAACAATTTGAAGAGCAAGTAAAACAGCCCTTACTTCAAATGAAAAATGAAGTAGAAAATTTAGACGCAAGTAATTTAGATGCCAATCAAACATTAGAATTTGCAAGAACAAAAAAGGTTATAGAGTATGTTTTAAACTATATAAATTTATTAGACCCTGATTTGCTGCCCTCAAACTTTTACACTCAAATGCAGCAAATACAGCAAAAAATTCAATCTAGCAATCAATCAATCCAAGCTACACAGGCTTTAGATGAAATCTTAATAATTTTAGCTTCTTATGGAAATATTTATATCCCAAAAAATCAAATTCCTAGTGCTATTAATGAAATGATAGGTGCTTATAATGACACCATAAGTAAGTCTTTACAAGAAATTAATTTTCTTAAGGTTAAAAAAGATGCTAGGGCAATAGAAAATTATGAAGTTAAGTTATTAAGTGCAGAAGATAGTATTCAAAAGCAAATCGCAGACTTTCAAACACAAATTCAAACTTGGTTTAATGAAATTCAAAAGTTTAGGAATAATTGTTTTGAAAAACAAGATAATAAAGAAATCTCCCTAAAAGCAGAAATTGAACAGATAAATAATGACATAAATACTACATATAAGGGAATTGAAAATATGGCAACACAATTTGCGCAAAAATTAATAGAACTAGACAAATTTCATATAGAGGTCTTTGGTAACTTAGAAGGCGATAAAAGAGTGGGCGGATTAAAACAAGAAGTAAAAGATAGACTTAATGAGATAGATAAATACGATGGAACACAAAAACAACAAATTCAAAAATGGAAAAATGAGATAAGAGACTTATTAGACATTACGACAAATGCAAGTTTGGCAAGTTCTTATGAAAAGTCTAATAAAAGCTATGAATGCCCTATTATGGGCTGGAATGCAACATTTATTATTTCTATATTAGGTATTTTTGGTGTTGCCATTTGGGGTTTTGTTGAAATCGCAGACAAAACAAGCGACCCACTAGTTATTTTTGGGGCTATATTTGCAAGACTGCCTTTTTATATCCCTTTGGCTTGGTTGGCTATTTTTGCAACGAATAGACGAAATGAAAACAAAAGATTGCAAGAGGAATATAAGCACAAAGAAACACTTGCTAAAGCGTATAGTGGATATAAGGAGCAAATAGAAAAATTAGAGGATAGTAAAGCACAAGAGTTAGCAGAAAAATTAATGGATAAATTAGTTGAAATGACAAATGAAAATCCAAACAGAGCCTTAGATAAAGTCAAAAAAGAAAAAATGCCAACCTTTGAGATGATTGAAAAAATGAGTGATTTAATTTCTAAGGTGAAGAATTAATGATAAAGCATAATCTCCCTAAAAATTGGCAAATAAAAACACTCGGGGAAGTGTGTGAAATCACTATGGGGCAATCTCCCAAAGGTGAACAAGTTTTTTCACGCAATAAGGTTTCAATTTGTCATTCTGACCTTGAGTGCAACGAAAGGGAAGAATCTCAAAAAGATTTCACATTAAAAGATATTTCGGCTACGCCTCAATATGACAATGTAAAAGTTGATAATGATTTTATGGAATTTCATCAAGGCAAAATTTGTTTTACTGACAAGTATCTTTCAAAATCTGAATTTGTTACAACCAACATTAAAAAGATTGCCGAAAAGGACTCTATACTTTTATGTGTTTGTGCTCCTGTGGGAATTATTAACATAACTAAAAGAAAAGTGGCTATTGGTAGAGGATTGTGTGCCTTAAAAATGAAAAATCAAAATAATGATTTTTTATATTTTTATTTATTAACACTTGAAGGCTATTTTAATCAAAAAGCCACAGGTTCTACTTTTTCAGCAATTACAATGAATATTGTTAAGGACACTCCCATTCCCCTCCCACCCCTCGAAACCCAACAAAAAATTGTGGCGAAGCTAGAGAGCGAGTTTGCAAAGATTGAAAGCGCAAAAAGTCATCTTGAGAAAGTCAAAGAAACGATTCCGCGTTTGAAAAATTCTTTGCTCAAAAGTGCTTTTAGCGGCGAGCTCACGCATCAAAAGATGACTGATTCTACAAGTGCGATTGAAATCGCACCTCCAAATGTAGAATCAAATACACAAACACCCAATCTCGCACAGATTCCGAGTATCGCACAAAATGCAAATGTTGCACAAACTCCCAGCTTCACACAAGCCCCCAATCTTGGAGGTGCGACTTTAGTCGCACAGAATCTCCAAAATGGCACAAATCCCCTAAATTGTCATTTGGGGCATAGCGAAACCCATAAAGAATATTCTTGTCATTTTGAGGCTTTAGCCGAAGAATCTCAAAATATCAAGCCCCATAAAGATTCCAGAGTAAGAGATATTTCAGCTACGCCTCAATATGACAAAACAACTTCAATTTGTCATTCTGACCTTGAGTGCAACGAAAGGGAAGAATCTAAGAGATATTTCGCTAACGCTCAATATGACAAAACAGCCTCGATTTGTCATTCTGAGGGCGACAAGCCCGAAGAATCTCATATTACGGATTCCCATAGAGATATTTCGCATTTTTCAAATACTCAATATGACAATGTGGATTCTTGTCATTCCGAATCCCCCCTTTGTCATTCTGAGCGAAGCGAAGAATCTAAAAGCCATTTCGCTAACACTCAATATAACAAAGCAAACAATCTCCTGCAAGGTTGGGAAATTAAGACTTTAGGGGAAGTATCCAAAATAAATCCAAAGAATAAACTAGATGACGACTTAGAGGTATCATTTATCCCCATGAATTTAATTGCAGATAAATATCAAAATAAATTTTCTTATGCAATTAAAACATGGAAAGAAGTCAAAAAAGGATATACACATCTACAAAATAATTGCATTGCTATTGCAAAAATTACGCCTTGCTTTGAAAATGGCAAGTGTGTCATTTTACAAGACTTAAAAAATGGCTATGGCGCTGGAACAACAGAATTAATTGTTGTTTTGCCAAATGAAAATGTTATTCTTTTAAAATTCATTTTTTATTTTTTCAACACTGCAAAGTTTACCAAGGAGGGAGTCAAAAATTTTAAGGGAACAGCAGGGCAATTAAGGGTAAGTAGTGATTTTATCTCAAATCTTCCAATCCCCCTCCCACCTCTCCAAACCCAAAAACAAATCGTAGAGATTCTCGATTCCAAGTTTGCTGTCCTAGAGAATCTCGAGAGAGAAACCAATGCGAGTTTGGAAAAGCTCCAAAGGCTCAAATCCTCACTTCTCAACCTTGCCTTTAAGGGCGAGCTGATATGTTAAAAAAGTTTCATTTTTTTAACATATCACATCAATATGTTGAAAAAATCCAAATTTGATAACACAAGGAATGCCATGCAAGAGTTTATCCCCAAAGAATTGCCACTGAAAATAGACTTAAATAATGTTATCATTAGTAAACTTATAGAAGCCTCAAGGGAACTAAGCAAGTTAAATGGCATTGCAAAAATTATTCCTAACCAAACCATTCTTATTAATGCGCTTATTTTGCAGGAAGCAAAGGATTCGAGCGAAATAGAAAATATTATTACAATACACGATGAACTTTTTGTAGCTCAAGTTGATGAACATAAAATAACTCAAGCTGCTAAAGAGGTGCAAAGCTATCAAAGTGCTTTAATGAAAGGCTTTAATTTAATTCAACAAGATAAAGTTTTTAAAAATTCACATATTTTAGAAATTCAAAAAAGACTTGAACGCAATAATGCAGGCTTTAGGAGACAAAGTGGCACAACTCTCCAAAATCAAGAGGGTGAAATAAAATATCTTCCACCACAGCATTATGATGATATTGTGCGTTTAATGAGCAATTTGGAACGATACATTAACGATGATAGCTTGCATGATATAGACCCGCTCATTAAAATGGCGATGATTCATTATCAATTTGAAAGCATTCACCCTTTTTATGATGGCAATGGAAGAAGCGGAAGGATTGTTAATATCTTATATCTTGTCTATAAAGAGTTATTAGATTTGCCTATTTTGTATTTGAGCGGCTATATTGTCAAAAATAAAGCCCTTTATTATGAACTCTTGCAAAAAGTACGTGATAAGAACGCGTGGGAAGAGTGGATTTTATATATGTTAGAAGGTGTCTCACAAACCGCTTCTAACACAATTAAAATTATAAATGAGATTAAAAATTTAATNGCAAATACTAAAAATATTTTGCAAACAAAAGAACCAAAAATTTATAGTAAAGATTTTGTAGAATCCTTATTTATNCACCCTTATACTAAAATAGATTATATTGCGGAACGTTTGAAAATATCAAGGCAAACTGCCTCGAAATATTTAAAGATTTGNCAAGAATTGAGAATTTTAACCTGCGTTAATATTGGCAGAAATAAGTATTATGTAAATATTAAATTGTTTGAATTNTTCAAAAAGGGAATAAGCTAGANNTTTTGTGTTTTTAAGGCTAAGATTAAATCATAAAAAGGAATAAGCATGAGTGAAAAAGCAATTGTCGCAAAAGTTTGGAATTTCGCAACGATTCTGCGCGATAGTGGCGTGAGCTATACAGATTATGTTGCTCAAATTAGCTATCTGCTGTTTTTGAAAATGGAAAACGAAAGAGAAGAGATTGGCGAGCATAGCAGAATCCCTGAAAATTGTAAATGGAATCGGCTGATACGACTTGATGGATTAGAGCTAGAGACTGCATACAATAGCGCGCTTGCAGAGCTTTCGGAATCTGATGGTGTGATAGGGCTCATCTATAAGTCCGCACAAAACAAAATCAAAGAACCNGCGAATCTCAAGAAGCTTTTTGTGATGATAAATAGTGAAACTTGGCTAGGCTTGAANGTCGATGTCAAGGGCGCNATTTATGAAGGATTGCTTGCCAAAAATGCCACAGAGACAAAGGCGGGCGCGGGGCAATATTTCACGCCTCGCGTNNTGATTCATTCTATCGTATCTTTAATGGATTTAAAACCCGATATGGAANTCTGCGACCCGGCATGTGGCACGGGCGGGTTTTTGCTACGCGCGTATGAGGTGATGAAGGCGCAAACAAAAGACAGAGAGGAGCTAAGAAAACTAAAGAGCGAAAGGCTTTATGGCAAAGAAATCACGCCTTTAGTCGCGTCTATGTGCGCGATGAATCTCTATTTGCATGGAATCGGGGGCGATGATGGCATTATAGANGTTGGAGATTCTCTAAGTGAGCGCGGGAATCGGCGCTTTGATAGAGTGCTGACAAATCCTCCTTTTGGCAAGAAATCTGCGGCAAAGATTCTGGCAGAAAATGGCAAAGTCAAGACGCAAAAAGAGGAATATAATCGCGAGGATTTTTTCGCGACAACTTCTAATAAGCAGCTGAATTTTTTGCAACATATTATGAATATTCTCAAAAATGGGGGCAAGGCGGCGGTTGTGTTGCCCGATAATGTGCTTTTTGAGGCAGGTGCGGGCGAAAAGGTGCGCAAAAGGCTTTTGGAAGATTTTAATTTGCATACGATTTTGCGCCTGCCCACAGGAATTTTTTATGCGCAAGGCGTCAAGGCGAATGTGCTGTTTTTTGACAAAGTCGCTTCAGAAAAAGACGCAACCTCGAAAGTGTGGGTGTATGATATGCGCACAAATATGAACCTAAGTCTTGTCAGTAATCCTTTGAGCGAGGANCATTTGAAAGACTTTGAAAATTGCTACAAAGTGGGCGCGATAGAATCGCGGCAAGAAAGCGAAAGATTCCGCGCCTTTAGCATTGCAGAAATTCAAAAGAGAGATAAAACAAATTTGGATATATTNTGGCTCAAAGATGAGAGCTTAGAAGANGTAGAAAATNTGCCAAGTCCGGAGGTTTTAGNAANCGAGATTTGCTCTCATTTGGAATCTGCCTTAANAGAAATGCGGCGATTNGGGGTAGATTAATTTTGTTTTAAGGTTTTATAGACTATAATGCCGCAAAAATTCATAGGAAATTGAGAATGCATGTGCAAATTTTAGTGCTCGATTTTGGCAGCCAATACACACAGCTCATCGCGCGGAGATTGCGAGAATATGGGGTTTATACCGAGATTGTGCCCTATTTTGAAAGCATCGAATCGGTGCGGGCGAAAAACCCCAAAGGCATTATTTTAAGCGGTGGTCCCGCGAGCGTGTATGAGGAGGGCGCATACAAGCCTGACAGCGCGATTTTTACGCTCGGGATTCCCATTCTTGGGATTTGCTATGGCTTGCATTTGATAGCGCATCATTTTGGCGGCAAGGTCATCAAAGCCGATGCGCAGGAGTTTGGCAAGGCAATATTAGAGATTCGTAAGCCCCAATCGCGCAATTTTGGGCAGCAAGGTTGTGAAAGCGATACGCGCACGATTCTCGCGACACCGCGCACGATTTTGCGTGAGTATACACAAAGGGATTTCGAGGCGCTTTGCACGATTTTGGGCGATTCGCGAACGATGTATGCGTGGGGGCAGGGCTTCGAGGCTCAAGAAACGCAAGAATGGCTTGATGAACAGATAAAAAGTTACGAACAAAATGGCTTTGGAATCTGGGCAATTGTTGATAAAAAGAGTGGCGAAATTATTGGTAATGCCGGGTTAAATTATACAGCAATCCACGCGCACAAAACATCGCAAGAGCAGCCTCAAAAAGTTATTGAAATTGGCTATCTCTTGCGTCATGATTTTTGGGGTAAAGGTTATGCGACAGAATGTGCGAATGCATGCATAGAATATGCTTTTTCAGTATTGGGGCTTGAAAAGCTTTGTTGTTTTGTCAAAGAAGATAATCTTGCCTCTATCAAGGTTGCACAAAGATTGGGCATGAAAAAAGTTGATGAATGTATCAAATCTTACAAGGGCAAGGAACTGCCGCATTTAGTTTTTGAGGCGCAAAAAATCTCTTATGATTTGTTTGATAAGGCAATATTTCAGAATGTGGTTAAGTTATGGGAAGGCTCTGTGCGCTCAAGTCATCATTTTTTGAATGAGCAAGATATTTTATCGATTCAGCGCGAAACCAAGAAGGCTTTGCAAACTGTGGAACATGTGATTGTCGCAAAGCAAAAAAAGGTTTTATTGGGATTTATTGGAGTTGAAAAAAATTGCATTGAAATGTTATTTGTTTCGCCGCTTGTTTTTAGTCGGGGCATTGGAAAAGCGCTCATCAAAGAAGCTCTGAAACGGTTTCTAAATGTCTACCAAACGATTAAGGTTGACTGCAACGAGCAGAATCCCCAAGCCTTAGGATTCTACCAACATCTTGGCTTTGAAATTGTTGGCAAAAGTCCCACAGATTCTGCGGGTAGAAATTTTCCGATTGTGCATTTAGAGGTGCGCACGGACAAGCTATCGTCAATTTTGCTGCAAGATACTCCCAATTATGCCATTATCCCTGCATGCAAACAAGATTTACAAGATATCCTTGCTCTTCAGCATGTCGCTTTTGTTGACGAGGCGAAACGTGTTGGNAAAATGGACATTGAACCATTGACGCAAGATATTGAAAGCATGAATCGTGATTTTAAGCAAAAGCTATTTCTTAAATGTGTGCAAAATGGGAAAATCGTTGGTTCTATACGTGGGCATAAAGAAAATGATACCGCATATATAGGTAAACTTTTTGTGGATTCTGCTTATCGCAAGAAAGGCATTGGAAGCGCCCTGATTGAGGCTCTTTGTGCGATGTTGCCTGCAAAGAGATATGAGATTTTCACGAGTGAAAAAAGTTTTGAGAATATTGCGCTATATCAAAAACTAGGTTTTGTGGAGCATAAAAGAGAGTTTATACAAAATATTCCTGTAAGGGCTGTTTTTATGGAGAAAATAATGCCAGATTCTAGCCTAACTCAAACGCCTTCTCTTTTTAAAGATGTTAAGCAAAATTCTATCGTATGGATGAGCCACGCCGATAAGGTGGAATCTGTTCCGCAGGGCTTTATTGAGCTTGCCAAAAGCGGCAATACACCTTATTGTGCGATTGCAGATTTGAAACGCAAGATTTATGCGTTGCAATTTCACCCTGAAGTTGTGCATAGTGAATGTGGTGGGCAGATTCTACGTAACTTCGCAGTGGAGATTTGTAGGGGCGACACAAGTTGGAATATGCGTCATTTTGCAGAGAATGAAATTGCTAAATTGCGGGAGATTGTGGGTATTGAATCACCCCAAGATTTTATCCACTTTAGGGATATTTGCAGAGATATGGAGGAAGAAAAAGCAACAACAAGACTTCTTGATATATGGGAAAGAAGCGCAAAATCTACACATCAATACTTAAGTGAAGAGTTATGGCAATATCGAAGAAAACAAATGAGAGAATACATTAAATCCGCCGAAGAAATCTTGATATTTCAAAAACATGAAGAATGGCTTGGTTTTATAGCCATTGTTCAAAATGAAATTACTTTGCTCTTTGTTGAACCTAAATATTTTAAAAATGGAATTGGAAAATCGTTAATCAAAGAGGCAATGAGGCACTACTTGAGAAATTTTGAAACCATCAAGCTTAATAGCCGCGAATTGGCTCTGGAATTTTATCATCGTTTGGGCTTTAGAAAAACAGAGGCAAAACCCATTGTTGATGATACGGGACATTTTATATTNATTCCGATGAGTATTTCATGTAAAGATTTGCAAAAATCTTTAGGATTTGAAGCTAAAGAAACAGAAATAAAACGTTGCGAGTGGGCAACTGACAAGAATGAGCAATTGCGTAAACTCTATGAAGAGTATCATGACAAAGAATGGGGTGTGCCATTACATGATGATAATAAACTCTTTGAATTTCTTGTGCTTGAGACTATGCAGGCGGGGCTTAGTTGGATTACGATTCTAAAAAAACGCGAAGCTTTTAGGACAGCATTTGATGNTTTTGACCCAAAAATTGTTGCGCAATATGATGAAGTAAAGATTCAAGAGCTATTGACTAATGAGAGCATTATCCGTAATCGTCTCAAGACAGAATCGGCGATTCACAATGCCAAGTTATTTTTGGAGATTCAAAAAGAATTTGGGAGTTTTGATAAATATATTTGGGGCTTTGTGGAAGGCAAGCAAATTGTCAATCATTTTGCGTCTATGAGTGAGTTGCCCACAAAAACGCCGCTTTCAGATAAGATTAGCAAAGATTTGCAAAAACGAGGCTTTAGGTTTCTTGGTAGTACAATGATGTATGCGTATATGCAGGCGATTGGAATGGTGAATGACCATTTGCTTTCGTGTCCTTGTCGCACAGATTTTAAGAAGATAGAATCTAAAAGGACAGCTAATAAAGTTTTATGTGCCGTTAGTGGCGGGGTAGATTCTAGCGTTGTTGCCGCGCTTTTGTATCGTGCCATTGGCGAAAATCTGATTCCTGTATTTGTCGATACAGGACTTTTGCGCAAGGGCGAGCGAGAAGCAGTAGAGAAAATGTTTAGGGAAAATCTCAAAGTGCCCCTGATAACTGCGGACGCAAGTGCATTATTCTTGCAGCGACTTAAAGGCGTGATAGACCCAGAGAAAAAGCGAAAAATCATTGGCGAAACCTTTATTGAAGTCTTCGAGAAAGAGGCGAAGAAATACAATCAAAGAGGCGAGATAAAATTCCTCGCACAAGGCACGCTTTATCCTGATGTGATTGAATCGGTGAGCGTGAAAGGACCNAGTAAAACAATTAAATCGCATCATAATGTCGGCGGTTTGCCTGAATGGATGCAATTTGAACTTATTGAGCCTTTGCGGGAGTTGTTTAAAGATGAAGTAAGGGCATTAGGAAGGGAGCTAGGAATGCCCGAATCGATGTTGATGCGCCATCCTTTCCCCGGACCAGGACTCGCAATTCGCATTATGGGCGAGGTGAATAAAAGAGATTTAGATTTGTTGCGCGAGGCAGATTCTATTTTTATAGAGGAGCTACAAAAACAAGGGCATTATGATAAAGTGTGGCAGGCATTTTGTGTGCTGCTCAATGTGCGGAGCGTGGGCGTGATGGGCGATAATCGCACGTATGACAACACGATTTGTGTGCGAGCAGTTGAAGCAATCGATGGCATGACGGCGACTTTTGCACATTTGCCGCATGACTTTTTAGAATCTGTCTCTAATCGTATTATCAACGAAGTTGAGGGCATTAATCGCGTGGTGTATGACATCACAAGCAAACCCCCGGGTACGATTGAGTGGGAGTGAGACTGACAGAAACCAAAAGGAGCAAAAATGACCTATAAAGAATTAATTGTAGAAATTTTACAACGAGCAAAAGAACCATTAACGAGCGAGCAAATTTGGGCAAGAGCTTGCGAGCTTGGACTTGATAAAAAACTTTCGAGCTTAGGAAAGACACCCACTGCAACTATTGGGGCTGTTATTTATACACACATTAAAAGAAAAGAAAACCAATTTATCTTTGCTTCTAAAAGACCAACAACCTTTTGGTTGAAAACCAGAGAACATGAATTAACACGTTTAAAAATTAATAATGTGTTGATGAATATTAAAATCAAACAAGAAAAAAATCAATTTTGTGAAAGAGATTTGCATCCCTTACTTGTAAAATATTTAGATGAAAATCCTAATTTTAATCTTCGTTGCAAAACTATTTACCATGAAAAAAGCAAAAAAGCTGTAAGTGGTAAAGACAAGTGGAATTATCCTGATATAGTTGGAGTGTATTTTCCTTATGAAGACTATCAAAAAGAAACTTTAAATCTTTTGCATAATATTAATCAAAACCATTATAAATTCTTTTCTTTTGAACTTAAAATTAGCCTTGATTTTTCAAATTTAAAGGAAAGCTATTTCCAAGCTGTAAGTAATTCAAGTTGGGCTAACGAGGGGTATTTAGTTGTTTTTCAAGAGATTGATGATGAAGTTTTAAGTGAGCTTAGACGCTTAAATCAGATTTTTGGCATAGGAGTGATAAAGCTTGAGAGTGATATTTTAAGTTCTAAAATTTTGCTAAGTTCTAGACAAAAAGATCTTGACATACAAACCTTAGATATGCTTCTTGATAAAAATCCAAATTTTAAGCATTTTATTCAGGACATTAATAAACAAATTAAAGCAGGCATAGATACAAAAATTGTAGCAAATTTTGATGATATTTTAAGTGACGAAGACATGCAAAAATATCTCAAAGAAAAACATATTGAAGAACAATGAGTATATAGGTAGGACAATTGATGTTACAGGCGCAAATTCAAAATTTTTCATATCAAAAATGTTGGCGAGATGTTTTAGAAGAATTTAATTTTGAAAATGTTAACGATTTATCAAGCAAATGTTTAATAAATTTTGGTGGTAAAACTTTAGCCCTAAGCAAATGGGTTAGCCCTAAACGCACACGTTCTTATCCTTATGCAAGGGTGTATGATACCTTTGATAACCCTAAGGCAAATAAAGTTGTTACCATTATCCCAATTATCAAAGACGAGGGCTTAAGTGGTGATATGGATTATTTGCAATGGGATACGATTTCTTTGATGAGCCTACTCAATGTTTATGTGATTTTAGGCTTTTATGATTACGCAGAGGTTCACCCGACAAGAAAAAATAAAATTACTAAGCAGAAATTTAACAATAATTATATTGTAAAACAGCTTACCAATCTCATTAGTTACCACCAATCCGCACTTCATTGGAATCTCAATCAGCTGGAAAATAAGAATCTTTCAGCTCTAGTCGAGATTGCCAAAAATTCCTATAAAAAAATAGAAGATTCTTTAAATGTAAAACTGCATAATACCCAAAATATCGATAAGTTTGCACAAAAAATTTCTGAAGATAGAAAAACCTTTATAGAATTTTCACGACAAAAAGCCCAACAAGCACAAAATAGAGAATCTTTAACTATACAACCTAAAGAACAGATAGGTATAGGACAAAAAGCCAAAATCACTATAAGTAATTATTTAGGAGGGCAATATTTCTTTACAATTGATGATGTTCTTTTTAAAAACGGAATATTGTATTTATGCGAAAGCAAACATACTAAAAGTTCGTTATTGCCAAGTAGTGATGATATTAAAGATGGACTCTTGAAGTTAATGCTTTACAATAATTTGAGTTCTATTGCTGGATATAAAAAATTCAAGATTATATTAAGGCTTACCTCAAATCTTTTGCGAGATAGTTTTTCGCTTCCAAATAATAATGTAGATTCTATTCTTGCCCATCATGATTTTTCAAATACTCAAATATCAATACTTAAGGCTTTAAATATAGAATCTCAAAATAACCATTTTGAAGTTTGGATAAATTATGAGCAATAAAATCTATCTTAAATCTCCTCTTCGCTATCCAGGGGGTAAATCAAGAGCTATTAAATTCTTAAAAGACTACTTTCCAAAAGACTTTAAAGAATATCGTGAGCCTTTCTTTGGTGGCGGAAGTGTGGGAATATATTTAGCACAGATATATTCTCATAATGAAATAAATTTTTTTGCGAATGATTTAAATTATGATGTATATTGCTTTTGGCAGATTTTGAAAACGCAAAATAACGACCTTATTCAAGCGATTCAAGACATCAAAAAGAATTATAAAAATGGGCGAGAACTTTATAGATTGTTGCTCGAGCGTAGAAATCAACCCTTGAATGATTTTCAAAGAGCAGTCGATTTTTTTGTGCTTAATCGCATTACTTTTTCTGGTGTCGTAGATTGCGGAGGTTATTCACAAAAGGCTTTCGAGTCTCGTTTTACGCAAAGTTGCATTGAAAGATTGAGGAATATGCAAGGTATCTTTGATAATTTTTCTTTTACATTTAATGATTACCAAGAATTATTATATAAAAATGGGGAAAATGTTTTTATTTTTTTAGACCCGCCCTATTTTGGCGCAAGCAAATCAAGATTATATGGAAAAAGAGGAGATTTGCACACGAACTTTAATCATGAAGCTCTTTACGAAAATCTTAAAAATATTAAACATAAGTTTTTACTTACGTATGATGATAGTGATTATATACGAAAGCTTTATAAGGATTTTTATCTTCAAGAATGGACTTTGCAATATGGAATGAATAATTACAAGCAAGAGAAGGCAAATGCAGGAAAAGAACTTTTAATCAGCAATTTTACAATTACTAAAAATAATACTTTATTGTTTGGTGCATAAAAACCCATGAGCTTTCTCGTCTATATCATACAAGGAGCACTACATGCCTCGTCCAGCTACTAAAACCGACTTATTGTGCCAAAGTCAAGCAAATTTTGAGCAACTCTTTGCGCTGATAAATTCTATGCCCGATACAATGCGACTTGCAAAGTTTGACTATGATGAGCGCAACAAGTTGCGTGACATTCTTATGCATTTATGCGAATGATAGAATCTGCTGCTATGATTGCATTATGATTCAATATACAACTTGAATGAGGAGATAAAGAATTATGGTACGAAAGGCAGATAAAAGTGATTTAGCAATACTAGCAAATTTGGCAGCATTGATGTGGAGTCATTCTACTGTTAANANNTTATTNCATGAATTTTCTGAAATGATGACGAAGGGAAATGTTCAATNCTTTTTGAAGCTTGAAAACAATGTGCCTGTTGGTTTTGCGCAATGTTCGTTGCGATATGATTACGTAGAGGGCACAGAAACAACTCCCGTTGGGTATTTGGAGGGAATTTTTGTCAAAGAAGGATTTCGTAACAAGGGCTATGCCAAAGAGCTATTGGCAGCATGTGAAGCATGGGCAAAAGATAAGGGTTGCAGAGAATTTGCGAGTGATTGCGAAATAGATAACATAGATAGTTTTTGCTTTCATAAGGCTATGAATTTTACAGAATCCAATAGAATTATTTGTTTTANGAAAANGTTATAGTTTCTGTTAAAACTCAAATAGCCAATCTACAATTATAGCAAGTTTCCTCTATATAGATTAATAAACTCTCGNGCAATGCGTGCATTGCGGCTGCCTTTTTGTGTNGCATAATTGAGCGCCTTTTGTTTCCAAAGAGAATCTTGAGAAATCTTTCCAAGTTCATGTGCAATCAATTCGAGATATTCNGCNCTNCCNAGAGTATAGAANCCTATCGNNATTCCAAACCTATCNCTTAGCGAAATAATTTCATCGCAAATATCATTTTGATGAAGAATCTGNGATGTATCCTGCACGTATTCTTCAAGCAATAGATGGCGCAAATTAGACGTGGCATAGAAAGCCACATTNTCTGCAACTTTTTCAAAGCCCCCGTCAAGGATTCGCTTGAGCGGTTTATAGCTTTCATCATCACGTGCAAACGATAAATCATCGCAAAACAAAACAAATTTATAGGGCAAATCGCGTATATCATCAAAGATAAAAGGCAAAATTGGCAAGTCTTGCTTATCGATTTCAATCACNCGCAATTTTGTCCCCGTCTCATGCAAAAAAGAGCTTAGAATCGCGCGCATACTNGATGTTTTGCCNCAGCCACGTGCACCCCAAAAAAGAGCATGGGAATAGGGACGTCCANCAAGCAGATTCTGNGTGTTTGTCCTTAAAAGAGCAATCTGCTCGTCTATGCCCACAAACGCTTCCAGAGAAGTCTTATCGANCGCCGTAATGGGGCGCAAATAACCCCCAAATCGCCCAACTTCACCACGATAGACACAAGCCCTCGTTGTCTGAAAATCAATGTCAAAATTTCTCATATTCATCTCCTATTGTTGGTAATGTTCNCCTAATAAATTTTGGAAATATTCCCGTACTTCATGGCTCAATTTTTTTGTCTCTGAAGCAATAATAAAATACGATTCTAGCTTTTTAAAAGAGGNGCAATCGATAGGAATATCGCAATTCCCCAAATAATATGGCACATGCGCAAGCATCATCTTAAAGACATCAACATAGCAATAGAGGCTATATTTATCATNTGATATATACACGGCATTTGCGCAATCTTTGGTAATGAACGTTTTCGAACGTCGCAATGCGTTGATGTCGCGCATTGTATAAAATATGGCAACTTTTTGAGATTCTAAAACACGTTTTTTATTAGGATATTTATCAATATAATGCGCAATAAAATCAAAATTATTCAAGCAAAAGCTCTGTCCATCGAGAGTTTTAAAGCGATAATTTTGGATAAAATGATAGTCCATGCCTCGCATATCTTTTTGATATAATGCAATAATAATTGGGAAAAATGAGTGCGACTTCGGGCAAAAAGTTTCTGAACTAATGAGCACAGAATCAATCAGTCGGTAATGTTGAACAAAATTTTTAAGCTTTCTAAAATTTGATGGCTTAATAAGATACGAAAGAGGGTGTAAAATACAAATAAAATCTGCCTGTAATTCACTAAAAGAAAGCAAGAAACTTAGCCCAATATCGCGTGCTTTCAATCCAGAATCGATATTGCAAACCTCTTTATTTTTCAAGCGATTCTGCACAATCGATGTCCTATCATTATAGGGCGGATTGCCGACAATAACCAAATTTTCTGTCTCTAAAATTTTAAAGTTATCCCGACAGACATGATGGAGTGCATTTTTATGCAATAGTAGCGGAGGCTGTGTCAGTTGGTTCTGAAGCTCTCTCAAATGATTCGCAGCACGGACAAGAGCTTGCTCATCAATGTCGACACCAATATTGCGTTTGAAACCTTGCAATTGCAAAAAACCACCATAGCCACATGCGCTATCAAGTAAAATATATTCTCGAGGGTTTTCAATGGCGCTTGAAAGCATACGAGAAACAATTTGCACAATATGGTTAGGAGTATAAAAACCCCCAAGATGAATAGTTTGTTGTCTATCTAAATGGTTTTGACGTTCCATATTAAAACCTATGCAAGATTCTGCAACTCGCCCCGAAAAATNCCNAGCNATGTGCGNACAATGAGCCACNCAAAAANAAGCGTTACAGACAATAAGAGAAANAACGAAAGAAGCGCAAAAAGAGNGTCAAGAACATGTATAGAAGAAGNAATCGGTAAATCTGTGCTGGAGAGTTGTAAAATATTCACGTTGATTTTTATACTCGCAATGCACATTGCNGCNAANGGAAAGCTGATTGCCCACCANGNNATTCTNAAGGGGCAACATTTCCNAATCTGAACGATTTGAGGCAATAGTGCCAATAATAAAAAGAAACCAAGCAAAAAGAGAATATGGGGCATAGAATCGATTGCAAAAATATGGGCATCAACNTTCATCATGAGTGCNTGCATAGANGTAAATACCGCATGTGTGCTCACGCCTGCGCCAAAGGGCGCAAGTAAAACAACCAAGGTGGGCATGAGTTTATCGGGAAGTTTGGCAAAAAAGACAATGCGTGCAAAGATAAGTGTANAAAGNACNANTGTNAAAGAAAANCCCACAGCCATGCAAAAGATTGTGATGAAAAAACCTAAGTCAGGTAGGGCTTGTATCTGCGAAAAAANAGGCAAGNNAAGNGGNAAGTCGAGCAAGCCCACGACAGGNATAATCCANGCNGGCGTNATATGNGCGAGTTCAAATTTATGGCAAATCCAAAATTGAACGATATGCACNCTAAAAACAAGCATCAATACAGCGCCAAGAATCCATACAGTGAGGCTAATTGTTTCGGGGATTCCAAGCCTCTGGAGCGCAAAAGGCAAAAGAAGCAAAGAAATACAGATTGTGCCAAAGAAAGGGCGCGTGATTGGCGAAAGAAATTCTTGTTTGCAGCTTTCAAAACTCGTCATAGCCTTAACACTATATGCGATACCCAACGCTACAAAAGCCACAACGGCAAAAATGGCAAAAGCGAACGATAATAGTTCGGCAAAAGGCACGAGAGAGGCTTGGATAACGCAAAGTATATCGTGCTCGGGCGACTTTGCAGAATAAGACAAACTTAATGAACCTAGTTCCGACATTGCATGCCACGCGACACACATTGCGCTAAGCCCCATACATGCGCCAAAGAAGCTCACGGGCAAGTAGCCCAAAACACCCTTTTTGTCATGAGATTCTTGCTTCTCTATATTTCCTCGTATCGCCTGTTCTTGCAGCATTGATGTTCCTTTAACTGCTAGGTTTGGACACTTTCTGTCGCCCATTTCAGAGGCGCATTATAATAGGAATTGTTAAACATAATATAAACATTAGATAAATATTTGTTTCCTTCATTTCTTTTAATGCAGATTCTAATTTGACAGAAACTCTCATTCTACACGCAAACCTTTCGTGAGTGCAAAAAGTGTATCAAGAGTTCGGACAATTTCTTGTTGCTCGCTTAGGGGCGGGAGAGGGATAATAAAATTCTCCAAATATTCATTTTTGACATTTAATAAAGTTGAAACAGTTCCGCTAACACAAGATTGTATATATTTTTCATAAAATATACTTAAAAAAATATAAAATATATATTTTGAAAATTTTTTATCTTTACTTCTTACAATTCTTAAAAAAGCACCAATTTGAGTATTTTTTAATGTTTTATATGCAAAGGCTGATTTTGCGATATTAGAAATATCATTCGTGCCTGTTATTATAATATCGCCTTCAACAATGCTCTTTTCTTTGTTGAATAATCTTTTATTTAAGATTACATCATCTGTAAAATAATCTAGCTTGTTGCTTATTTTATTTATATTTCCACCTCGTAAAATTCTAATCCCATTATTAGTTATATCTCCCTTGCCATAAGAAGTTCCACTAACAATTTCTACAATATCCCCCAATCTCACCCATGCCCAAGTTTTTGGAATCGCAAAGGGCGGAATGAAAGCATCTTTGTCATATTGAGGCTTTGAAAAAGCCGAAATATCTCTTTGAGATTCTTCGGCTAACGCCTCAGAATGACAAGAGGAGGTCATTTTGTCATATTGAGCGTTAGCGAAATATCTCTTAGATTCTTCGCTACGCTCAGAATGACAAGCAAAGGGGCAATTTAAAGGCGTAATCGTTTTAAGCTTTGCAATATCTTTTTTAAGATTCTGTATTTTTTGTTTTAAGTCCTGCTTTGCTTCTTTGTCTTTCTCTATCTTGAGATTGGATTCTAGCTCTTTAAGCTCTTGTTCTTTCGTTTTCTTGTCTTTGAGAATCTGTGCATTGTAATCTTCTATCTCGTCAAAGGCATTGGGGATTTTATCATATTGAGGCGAAGCCGAAATATCCCTGCGCCATTTGCTACTTATTTTACCAAGAATCGCGTGTTGGAGCAGACTCTTTTCTATCCTCTTTTCTATCCTCTTTAANTCCTCTTTGGTTTTGTCAAAGCTATCTGCTAGCCCAATCANAGAATCCAAGATACTAACGATTTGCTTTTGCTCNCTTAGGGGTGGGAGGGGGATAAGGAAGTTTTTGAGTTTATCTTGTGTAATTTGATTGATTGTAGTTGTGCTAACTCCCTCTAATTGTCTTCTAAAAATTGCACTCTCAAAATAAATTTTCAAAAATGGATTATATTTGCTTCTTATTATCGTCATAAATGCACCAAATACCATTCTTTCTTTTTCTATAATGGCTACTTTTCCAACCAATTTCGAACTACCATTTCTGGCACACATTAAAATATCGCCTATTTTGACAAAACAACTCTCTTTGATTTGTAGTTTTTCATCAAGATATACTAAATCATTATAATCAATTATTCCATTTTGAATATTGCTTGAGCGCAAAACAGGAATGCCTGAATTTTTGATATTTTGGGGGGTATAGGTTAAGCCTATATTGCTCTCACAAATATCCCCCAATCTTACCCACACCCAAGTTTTTGGAATCACAAAGGGCGGAATGAAAGCATCTTTGTCATATTGAGCGTTAGCGAAATATCTCTTAGATTCTTCCCTTTCGTTGCACTCAAGGTCAGAATGACAAGAGGAGAATTCAGAATGACAAGAATCCACATTGTCATATTGAGGCTTGTGNANCAAGCCGAAATATCTCTTTGAGATTCTTCGGGCTTGTCGCCCTCAGAATGACAAGCAAGAGGGCAAGTTAAAGGCACAATCNTTTTNAGCTTCGCAATGTCTTTTTTGAGATTCTGTATTTTTTGTTTTAAAGCCTGCTTTGTCTCTTTGTCTTTCTCTNTCTTGAGATTGGATTCTANCTCTTTAANCTCTTGTTCTTTNGNTTTTTTGTCTTTGAGAATCTGCGCATTGTNNGATTCTATCTCGTCAAAGGCATTGGGGNTTGGATTGGCTCTCCTCCATTTCGCNCTCAAATGCCCCTTAATCGCATAGTCTAGCAAAGATTTTTTCAAAACACTTGTTTTCATCTGTGCCTATCCCCTCATTCGTTATCTTTGATAATATCAGAAATTTGATTCATTAGGCTATTTAGGGTGGCGTTGAGCCGCTCTCGCTCGGATTTGATTTGCTCTATCAGCTCAAAGGGTTCTAGGATTTCTTCTTCTTCGCTCACAAANCCGCATAANTCAAAATTGTAATTTTTCGCCTCAAGTTCTTCTTTGCTATAAACTTGTGCCTTGAAGTTGCCATTTGCTTCTTCTATGGNNATNCGATTCTTNTCCCATTNNNAAAATGGNGCGAAATGTTCTAGCTTCATCACCTTTGTTTTGCCAAAACTTTTTATNCCCTCTGGCATATCCAAACGATAAAACCANGTCTGCTTTGTGCCAAGNGGAGATTTATNAAAAAATAAAAGATTGGTTGTAATGNTTGTGTAGGGCGCAAACACGCCTGCTGGAAGTCGCACGATGAGATGCAAATTAAACTCCTCTAAAAGCCTCTTTTTGAGATTTATCTTTGCNGTGTCATTACCAAAAAGGAATCCATCGGGAAGCACGACTGCGGCTTTGCCATTTTGGCTTAATCGCTCGGTGATGATTGCCATAAATAAATCCGCCGTTTCGCTGGAGCGGTAGGATTTGGAAAAACGTTCTTGAATCTGTTTTTGTTCGCTGCCGCCATAAGGTGGATTCATTGCAATAATGTCAAATTTAGGCAAAGCCCCTAATTCATCGGGGTTTTTAAATGTATCAAAGGCACTTTCATGCTCTAAGTTTGGATACTCTAAGCCGTTGATTAAGAATCCTGTGGCGCAAAGGATAAAGGGCAGGGATTTTTTCTCAATGCCATAAAAGGCATTATTGAGTGTGTCTCTATCTTGTGCGGTATGGCTGTGGGGTTCTAAATAATGATATGCCGAAATCAGGAATCCCCCTGTCCCACACGCTAAATCTGCGATTTTATTTCCTAAACGTGGCTTTAAGATATGCATGACAAANTCTGTAACNGCACGNGGNGTGTAAAATTCGCCCGCATTACCCGCACTCTGCAAGGCTTTTAGGAACGTCTCATAGGTGTTGCTTAGGTTGGCTTGGTCTTCTCTGCTGTGCTTTAGTTCTATCAAATCAATTTCATTGATGACTTGACGCAAAAGGATTCCGTCTTTCATATAGTTATTGGTATCCTCAAAGGCTTGTTTTATAATGCGGTGATGAAGTGGCGCATCTTTGCTAAAATTAAGATTTTTAAGGCTAGGGAACAGGTCGTTATTGACAAAATCAAGCAAATTATCACCCGTCTTTGCTTTGCCGTCTTTATTGTCTTTTGCCCAAGAATCCCACGATAAATCAGTAGGGATAATAGAGGTATAGTTACCAAATTTCATTTGGGATTCTCGCTTCCATTCTTTTTCGTATTCATCATAAAGCTTTAAAAACAGAATCCACACAATCTGTTCAATCCTCTGTGCGTCTCCATTGACTCCTGCGTCATTGCGCATAATATCTTGAATCTTTTTGATATTGAGCATTCATTCTCCTTATGAAACACTTTGTGCGTAAATTTCGGCTTTGAGCTGTATAATAGCTTGTTGATATTTATCAATGCCGCCAAAAATTTCTATAATATTTTTTGAATTGCCAAAGCTAGAGGCAAAAGGCTCGGTTTCATAGATTTTTGGATTCTCTATCTCGCTTATGCCATATTGGGCATATCTTTCAAGCAAAAGCCCTAAAATCTCTCTTGCTTTGCCCTCGTATTGTTGCAGAATCTTATTTGCCCTCTTTGCTCGTTCTTTGCGCGTGAGTGTGGATTGATTAAACCCTAAAGAAAGCAATATGTCAAACTCATCAAGGTCTTTAAATTCCTCTCTTGTTTTTAGCTCTTCTATGAGAATGCCGCATTTTTGAAATTCTTGTAAAATTTCATTTTTGAGCTTTCCTTGATTCCATTGATTCAAAAATTCTTTTATGCTCTTAAATCTTTCTTGAAATTTTGCTTTGCTATAAGCCTTAAAATCATTGCTAATCAACTTGCCTTGCGCGTCTAAAATTTGTTCTTGCTCAAAGTTGATAAAGCATTCGACATTATCAACATAAATTTTTTTGTTTTTTGAGCAATTTTGGGGAAGTTCTAGCGGATTTTGTGTCGGTAGAAAATCTGCTTGCGTTGCGGGCGTTTGTTTGTCCTCTGGATTGTTTATGATGAGTTCGCCCTCTTGTGTTAGGGTGAAATTTTCAAAATCGCCGTCAAATTCAGGGTCGGCAAAAAGTTTGCTAGCACCTTTAAAATCCAAAATCGTAAAGTAATCTTTCTTGTTTGGCACTAATCTTGTGCCACGTCCTACGATTTGTTTAAATTCTGTAAGGCTTGAAATGGTTTTATCAAGCACAATGAGTTTAACCATTTTCGTATCTACTCCTGTGCTTAAAAGCTGTGAAGTTGTGGCTATCACGGGATAAGTTTCTTTGATAGAGATAAAATTTTCTAATTCCTCCTTTCCCTCGCTATCGCTTCCTGTAATGCGTACGATATATTTGTGATTTTCTTTCATATATTCGCTATTTTCTCGTATAAGCGCATCTTTTAGCCGCAAAGCGTGTTCTTCATCATCACAAAATACAATTGTCTTCGCATAGGGGTCTTTGAGGTGATTTTTGAGAAATTGGCTGATTGTTTGCGCGACTAGTTGGGTGCGTTCATCAATAACGATTCTGCGGTCAAAATCTATCGTAGAATACTCTTCATCGGGGATTAATTGCCCCTCTTTGTCTCTTTTGTCTTTTTGGGGGCGATAATTAAAAACATCAAGATTACTCATATATCGCACGACTTTATAGGGAGCTAAAAAACCATCGTCAATGCCTTGTTTTAGGCTATATGTATAGACGGGCTCACCAAAATAATCAAAATTAGAAGAATGATAAAAAANATTGCCTTGAACATCGGCATAGGTATTTTTTGTGCCATTGTCTTCTTGCACTTTTTTAATATTTGGAGTAGCAGTTAGCCCTATTTGTGTAGCAGATTCAAAATATTCTANAATCTCTCGCCATGTTGAATCGGCTTTTGCGCTGCCTCTGTGGCACTCATCAATGATGATTAAATCAAAGAAAGTGGGTTGGAACTTTTTATAATGATTAATCTGCTCTCCTGTTGATTCTTTGTATTCTATAAATTGGTGATAGATTCCAAAATAAAGCTCATACGATGAATCAAAATTACGATTTTTGATTTTTGTGGAAATTTTGCTCAAAGATTTAAAATCGTTTTGCACACTCTGGTCTATAAGCACATTTCTATCGGCAAGATAGAGAATCTTTTTAGCCAATCCTGCCTTATAGAGCCTATGAACAATTTGAAATGCTGTATAGGTTTTGCCCGTGCCTGTCGCCATTACTAGCAAGATTCTCTTTTGCCCCTTGATGATGGCTTCAAAGGCTTGATTGATTGCATTCGCTTGATAATATCTCGGTGATTTTTCTTCTAAAAAATAAGGAGTTTTTATGAGTTTGGCTTGGTTTTCATCAAAATTTTTGCCCTTTATATATCGCTCATAAAGCTCATTTTGTGTAGGAAATTCATCAAGCTTTAATTCTCGAATCTGTCCTGTGAAAAAATCATATTCTATAAAGCCCTTGCCATTACTAGAATAGCAAAAAGGCACATTCAAATCTTTGGCATAATGTTGCGCTTGGGATAAACCCTCGCTTAAGGGTTTATCGTCAGCTTTTGCTTCAATAATGGCAAGTTTTAGCTGGCATTGTGGCAAATGCAAAAGATAATCTACCTTTTTTCTTTTGCCTCTTTTTGTCTTAGAGCCCACAAAGTCTACGCGACCATCGCTAAATTCATTATTTAGCTTGTAGGCAAACTCCATATTAAGCTGTTCTAAATTCCAGCCCGATTTTTGCAAACTCGGCGTGATGAAACGCGTTTTTATATCTTCTTCAGTCAATTTTGCCCCTTAAATCAAATTTTTGCATTGCCTAATCTGTCCTTTCTTCTTTTGGTGAATTTTTCCTTTGCAAACTCATACGATTCTCGTATCATTGTTTTAAACTCTTCAAAAGTTTTATCGGAGGGATTTAAAACACATACCCACCCCATCCATGCATAAACAGGGTGGGGGATAATGGTATCCAAAATGGTAAAGTCATAATTCATTTTTACAATTTTCCCGGCAGACGGACGTTTGGGGATATGCCCAAAATGTTCAATAAAAGTCTGCTTTCTTAGTCCGACATTGACACGATAAACATTATCACGATTCAGCAAAGAAGCTTTGTCATTATCGCCATCTTTTTCTTTGATAGTCAAAACATAAACGCCTCGTTTTAAAACACCGTTTGGATTATAAAAAATACCCTTTTCGCCCCAACTCTCTACTAGCGTAGTATCTTCCATGTGAGATAAGCAATAAGAAAGAATATTATTAGGACTCAACGCTATTTCCTCCATTTTACGATTCTTCTCCTTTATGCTTGCCTTTTCCTTTTGGCTTTTTGGGTTTAGGAGTGGGCAGAGTCGGGGCGAGAGCAAGAACGACGTCTCGCAAAATTTGCGGCGAATCTACATCGAGAATGTAGGATTCTTTGGCGCCGGAGTAAGGGAAACCCTTGGGGGCAGATTCTAAGATAGGATTAAGAATCTTGTGCTGCTTCACATAGAGAACCTCATCGCAAAGCGAGAAAATGGGCTTGGGTGTGGGCGCAGGGCTAGACGAATTGAGCACATAGATACAATACTCGCCAAACATTTTCTTGGCACTGAAACGATATGGCTCGCCCTGCAACGCGCTATCGAGCGCCTCGAGCACAAAATCTTTGAAGCTTTCACTAGTCGCCATTCCCTCTGCCCTCACTCTGTTGGTATGCGATATGATAGCACAAAAAACGCATTAAAAAATAAATTTATGCGCCGCTCTGTGTCATTTCGTTGTTCTTAAATGCTTCTTAATCAGCTTTATTGCCAAATCATAATGGCTTGAAGTCGCGCTCACGCAATAGCTTTTATGTGGCATACCAAGCAGATTGATTATTTGAAGATTTTAACAGAAACTATAACATTTTCTTAAAACAAATAATTCTATTGGATTCTGTAAAATTCATAGCCTTATGAAAGCAAAAACTATCTATGTTGTCTATTTCGCAATCGCTTGCAAATTCTTTGCAACCCTTTTCTTTTGCCCATGTTTCACATGCTGCCAATAGCTCTTTGGCATAGCCCTTATGGCAAAATTATTCTTTGACAAAAATCCCTTCTAAATATCCAACAGGAGTTGTTTCTGTGTCCTCTACATAATCATATCGCAACGAACATTGCGCAAAGCCAACGGGCACATTGTTTGCAAATTTCAAAAAGAATTGAACGTTTTCCTTTAGCATCATTTCAGAAAATTCATGGAACAACGTATCAATCGTAGAAAGACTCCACATTAACGCTGCCAAATTTGCTAACATTGCTAAATCATTTTTATCTGCTTTTTGTACCATGGCTTTTTATCTCCTCATTAAAATTGTATATTGAATCATGTATAATCACAGTAGCAGTTTCTCTCATATTATATAAATACGTGGAATATCACGCAAATTATTATGCTTATGATAGTTTAAACTTTGCAAGCTGCATTTTATTGGGTATAGAATCAAATAGCGTAAAGAGTCATTCAAAATTTGCTTGACTTTGGTACAGTGGGCAGTTTTTGGTGTTGGGCCGAGGCATATGGCTCTTATCTAGAATTAGATTCACTAATAGCAATTTCTATCCAATCGCTTAAATTTTCTCTTATGCAGCTATAATTAGATGGATTATAGGTTTTAATAATTTTGATAAGGGCTCCTTATCGAGAGAAAAATAATCAAATGGATTTCTCCCCATTTTATCTATTTTGCTATCTTTGTCCTTTAAATGATGTATATAGACTCCAAACAATCCCTTTCCATCGTTATAGGCTTTTTCTATTTCATAATTTATCCATTTTCGTCCATAAGTTTCTTGCCCTATTAAAACAATTACGCAACTTTTATATCGCATTTGTTCATTTATCCATTTTTTGATTCCATTATCATTATTTTTCTTTACCTTTTCCCATTCATTTGGAGAACAAATTTTTTGCCCTTCAACAACACCCATATTTTTAATTTGTTGCACTCGCCAACTATCCCTTTTATAATGAAAACTAAAAAATACGCGTCTTTTAACTTGTTCCATAATTAAGCTCCAATAATAATAATAATAATAAATATATTAAGTATAAATGTCCCAAGATAGAATAATAATATTGTTTTTGAAAAAAGAACTCCACAATAGCATTCCGAAATATTTTTAATTGCAGACATATCAAAGAGTTTTGTTTCTCTTTCGATTGCCCTATCATATAATTTTCTAAAAATTCTTTCTTGCTGCAGATAATAGCTATCAAGAAACCAAAAAACAATAATCGGTAAAAAAGTGATAAATAATATATTTGTATTTTTTACACTAGCATATATTGCCAAAATAGCTGAAAGAATCATTATTGTCATTTGTTTAATAGAAAAAGAATTGCTGTTCATGCGTGTAATGATATTTTGGATAAATTCTAAAAATTTTAACTCAGAATCATTGTATTCCACTTGCTTTTCTTCCATTTTTCATACCCCATATTCATATTGTAAACAGACTATAAAATCATTTTTTTCATCTTGTTTGCTTATTTATTACGTGTGCGAGCTGCATTTTCTATCCATATTCCCATATTATTATATCCATCCTGTGCAACATAATCATATATTCCACAACATATTTCATTAAAACATATTGGATTGTTATTGTATTTTCCAATAACGGTGCATACATCACCCTTTCTAGATGTATTCGAATTAAAATCTCGAATGGAATGAATATATACTCCAATAATAGCATTGCCCCTTTCCCAACTTTTATAAATTTCATATTGAACAAATTTACGTTCTAGCGTTTCTGATCCAATAAGAACGACAGTCACTGATGTACCCTCAAGTTGTCTATCAATCCAATTGTATATTACTCTTTCTCCTTGACGTTCCATTTTTTCAAATTCTGCTTTATCTATAAAGCCAGCAGATTCTTTTCCTTGTGTTACCCAATTGTTTCGCACTACCATAGAGCGACTTATGTCATTTTCATAATGAAAGCTAAAGAAAACTCTTCGTGCCATTGTGTGCCTCCTAAATAGATATTTTTGAGTCTTCCCCCCTCCACCTTCGGGCGAGGGGGCAGGGCAGCTAACCGCTTCTACCCAGCAATCCTAGCCAGAATCGCATTAAAAGTCGCGCTTGGGCGCATGATTTTTTCGGTTTTGGGGTCGTCAAACTTGTAATATCCGCCCAAATCAACCTTCACGCCCTGTGCGTCCAAAAACTCCTTGTGAATCTTCGCCTCGTTGTCGGCGAGCTCTTTGGCAATCGGCGCGAAAAATCCAGCGATTGCAGAATCATCGCCTTGCGCGGCGAGCGCCTGCGTGAAATACAATGCGAGATAGAAATGGCTCGTGCGGTTGTCGTCCTCGCCAACCTTGCGCGAAGGCGCTTTGTTCGCCTCGAGCCACTTGCCAATCGCGATGTCGAGCGCATTTGCGAGCACTTTCGCCTTGTTGTTGCTTTTCTTTTGCGCATAAAACTCGAGGCTCGCCTGCAACGCGAGGAACTCGCCCAAGCTGTCCCAACGCAAGTGATTCTCGTTTACGAGCTGCTCGACCTGTTTGGGCGCGCTTCCGCCAGCCCCTGTCTCGAACATCGCGCCGCCGTTTAGCATGGGCACGACAGAGAGCATCTTCGCGCTCGTGCCAAGCTCGAGAATTGGGAATAGGTCGGTCAGATAGTCGCGCAACACATTCCCTGTGATAGAAATCACATCTTTGCCCTCGCGAATGAGCTTGAGCGAGAGCTGGCAAGCCTCTTTGGGCGCGAGAATCTCCATGTCTTTGCCCTTTTCTTTGAGCCGCGCGCGCACGAGGTCAATCATAATCTTGTTGCTCGCGCGCTTAGAATCGAGCCAGAAAATCGCCTTGCTGCCTGTGAGCTCGGCGCGTTCGATTCCCAAATCAATCCAATTTTGCACCGCGTCAAACTTCGCCTGATTCGCGCGGTAAATGTCATTTTTATGTACCTTATGCGAGAGCAAAACCTTACCGCCTTCATCAACAATGCGAAACTCGCCATCGCTTGGCGCGAAAAATGTTTTGTCATGCGAGCCATATTCTTGCGCCTTGCGTGCCATGAGCCCGACATTCGCCACGCTGCCGAGTGTCGCGGGGTTCAGCGCACCGTTTTGCTTCATGTCGTCCAAGACGGCTTCGTAGATTGTCGCATACGTTTTGTCGGGAATCACGGCGTTGGTGTCGCATTCCTTGCCGTCTTTGTCCCACAACCGCGCGCCGTTTTTGAGCATTGCGGGCATAGACGCATCGACAATCACATCGCTAGGGACATGCAAATTGGTGATTCCCTTGTCGGAATTGACCATCGAAATCTTGGCGCTTTTGTTTAGAATCTCTTGATATTTCGCGAGAATCTCTGCCTTTTTGGGGCTTTGTTCAATCTTGCTCAAGAGCTCCGAAACGCCGTTGTTGGGATTCACGCCGAGCCTTTGCAGCTCGTCTGCGAAGGTGTCGAACAACTCCTTGAAATAGGTTTTGACGGCATAGCCAAAAATCACGGGGTCGCTGACTTTCATCATCGTTGCCTTCAGGTGCAGCGAGAGCAAGATGTTCTCTTTTTTGCAGAACGCAATCTGCTCGTCATAAAACTTGCAAAGCGCGGCGACATCGAGGAAGGTTGCGTCAAGAATCTCGTTTTTCTCGAGCTTGAGCCCGTCTTTGCAGACGCTCACAGCGCCGCTGTTGTCGACAAACTCGATGCGCGCTGTGGTGGGCAATTCGAGCAGCACAGCCTTTTCGTTCTCGAAAAAGTCGCCTGCGCCCATATACGAAACGCATGACTTAGACGCCTTGTCGAAAGCCGCAACGCGATAGGGATTCTTCTTGGCATACTCTTTCACAGCCTTTGTGCAGCGGCGGTCGGAATTGCCCTCGCGAAGCACGGGATTCACGGCAGAGCCAAGCACTTTTTGGTATTTTGCCTTAATCGCCTTTTGCTCGTCATTTTGGGGCTCGTCAGGAAATTCGGGCAGCGCATAGCCCTTTGCCTGCAATTCTTTAATCGTGGCTTTGAGCTGCGGAATCGAAGCGGAGATGTTGGGCGTCTTGATGAGATTCGCCTCGGGGCGCTTGACGAGCTCGCCAAGTTCAGCGAGGGCATCGGGCACGCGCTGCTCGGGCTTGAGCAGCTCGGGGAATTGCGCAATCACGCGGGCAGAGAGCGAGATGTCAGACGTGGCAACCTCGACATTTGCGTGCTTCAAGAAGGCTTGGACAATCGGCAAAAACGAGTAGGTCGCAAGCGCTGGGGATTCATCGGTCAGGGTATAGGTGATTTTCATAAACGTTCCTTTGGGTTGGTATGTGCTATGTATTATAGCAAAATTCCTTCGCGCTTGGTTTTTATCTGCACTTATGAAAAAATCTTGTATAATGTCGCCGCTGTAATGGAAAGTATTCATGCCAATTTGTTGGGTTTGGCAGCTTTTCTTTGTTCCCCCGCGCCGCTTTGGGGCTTCCCTTTTCCCAAAGTGTGCGGGGGGGGGGGGCAGAATTATAGCAGAGTGGATGCCAAAAACTTGATGTCGTCTCCGTTTGGGCTATGGTTTTTGGCAGCTGCTGTTTCCCCCTGTTTGTTTCGTTTGGTAACAAAGCGCCAAATGTTCTGAATCTGCCTCGATTCTGTGTAGGTTTCCTTTGATTGATAGCATATCGCAATGCCACAAAGCGCCAAAACGGGCGCGCTAGCCCATGAGCACCACGAGCGCCTCGACACTCTGCTCAAAGCCCCAGCTTTCCTCGATTCCTTGTTTGAGGAAATTTTCCATCGCCTCTTTTTTGTCAATCGCCTCGTCAAGCTCCCTGTCTCTGCCCTTTTGATACGCGCCAATGCGAATCAGCACTTCGTTTTCGCGCAACAGCGAATAGAGCCGCCGAAACTTGCGCGCGGCGAGGATATGCGCCTCCGAGCACAAATCGTTCATGAGGCGCGAGGCGGAATTGAGAATGTTGATGGGCGGGTAGATTCCGAAGTCGGTGAGCTCGCGGCTTAGGACGATGTGCCCGTCCAAGATGCTGCGGCTTTGGTCGCCGATGGGGTCGTTCATGTCGTCCCCCTCGACAAGTACGGTGAAAAACGCCGTGATAGAGCCGCGCCCCTCCTCCTTGCCCGCGCGTTCCATGAGCTGCGGCAAGAGCGTGAGCACAGAGGGCGGGTAGCCCTTGCTCGTTGGTGGCTCGCCGAGCGCGAGCCCGATTTCGCGCTGTGCCATCGCGAAACGCGTAACAGAATCCATCATGAACAGCACATCATGCCCTTGGTCTTTGAAATATTCCGCCACGCTCATCGCCGAAAACGCGCCATATTTGCGCATGAGCGGCGAGTCATCGCTCGTTGCGACAACGAGCACCGTGCCGCTCAAATCGCCGCCGAGATTCTTCTCGACAAACTCGGGCACTTCGCGCCCACGTTCGCCCACGAGCGCGACAATCTTAATCGGCGCATCGACACCCTTGACAATCATTCCCATGAGCGTACTCTTGCCCACGCCGCTGCCCGCGAAGATTCCGAGCTTTTGCCCTTTGCCACATGTCAGCAAGCCGTCAATCGTTTTCACGCCCACGCTAAACACTTCGTCAATCATTCCACGTTTCATCGCGACAATCGGCGGGCGGATAATCGGCGCGCTTTGTGTGGTGAGAATCTCGCCCTTGCCGTCAATGGGTTGCCCAAGCGGGTTGATGACGCGCCCGAGCAGCGCCTCGCCCACGGGGATTTGCAAGCCCTTGTTGTTGATGAAGATTCTATCGCCCACGCGGTTGCCTTCGACAAACGAGAATGGCGAGACGCTGAAGGTTTGCGTGTCGACAACGGTCACCATTCCCATGCTCTCAACGCCGTCTTCGTGCCGCACGATTTTGACGATGTCGCCCACGCTGGGCTTGAGCCCCGTTGCGACAATGCTATTGGACATCACCTTTGTGATTGTACCAAAGGCGGGCGATAGGGTCGAGATTTCGAGTTTTTTGCGCAGTTGTTCTAGTGCCACGATTCCGTCCTTGCTCTGAAAAATCAAGCGAAAAGTCAAGCATACCACGCTTTTGCTTGTTTTGCATTGAAGAAACGCTATGCAATAACCAAAAATAAAGTTTTTGTCTGCTAGAATCACGCCTTTAGTTATCGATGAAGGTAGCACAACGTCAAAATATCTAGGGGCATTTATGAAGATTCAAACGACCAAAAATGACGCAGCAAATGCGCTCGCAAGCGGAGTTATCGAGCAAAAAACGCTCGATTCTAAGACATCATCTCTCACACAAAAGGCAGCAAAAACATTGCATATCGATGGGTTTCGCAAGGGCAAAGTGCCCGTGAGCATCGTGCGTGCACGCTATGGCAAACAGATTGCCGAAGATGCCGAACAAGAGGCAATCAAAGATTTCATCAACGAAGCGTTCAAGGAATTGGGTGTGAAAGAGGACGACACGCTTGGCAGCCCGATGTTTTTGAAGTTTGACAAAAACGAGAACGGAATCGACGTCGAGGTGCGCTTTGCGTTGCGCCCAGAGTTTGATGTCGCCCCCGCGAAAGCCGCTGTGCCAAGCTTTGACGCGCCTTCTGTGAGCGAGTCAGAAATAGACGAGCAGCTCGGTAAATTCGCTAAAAATTATGGCGAGTTGCACGATATTACAGATAGGGCATTGCAAGAGGGCGATATTGCCAACATCGACTTCGAGGGCTTTGTGGACGACAAAGCCTTCGAGGGTGGCAAGGCAGAGGGCTACAACCTCGAGATTGGCAGCAAGGCGTTTATCCCCGGATTCGAGGAACAGCTCGTGGGCATGCGCATCGGCGATTCCAAAGATATTTCTGTAACATTCCCCAAAGACTATGGCGCGCAGAATCTCGCGGGCAAAGACGCACGTTTCGCGATTAAGCTGCATTCTATCAAGGAGCGCACGCCTGCGCCGCTTGACGATGAGCTCGCCAAGAAGCTGTTGCCCAAAGACGAAGAGGCGAGCCTGCAAAAGCTCAAGGAGCGCGTGAAAGAGCAGATTGCGAGCGACAAAAAGGCAAAGCTCTACAACGACACGCTCAAAGAGAAGTTTATCGAGAATTTGTTGCAGGCTTTTGCGTTTGATTTGCCCGAGAACATCATCGAGCAGGAAATGGACATATTGTTCCGCAGCGAGGTCGATTCGATGGAGCGCGCAGAGCTCGAGGCGCTGCAAGGCAAGCGCGAGGAAATCAAAGAGCGGCGCGAGAAGCACAAGGAAAAGGCGCAACGCAATGTGAAACTCACGTTGATTGTCGATGCGCTCGCACGCGCAAACAAGCTCGGAATCTCCGAGCAAGAGCTATTCATGCGGCTTTACAACGAGGCGATGTTCTTGCGCCAAGACCCCAAGACATTGCTCGAGTATTACCAACAAAGCGGCTATTTGCCCGCGTTGCAAATGGCGATGCTCGAAGACAAAGTTTTGACATTTTTGCTTGAAAAGAGCATAGATAAGGAGTAGCGGCGATGAACTATATCCCCTATGTCATCGAAAAAACGGGGCGCGGCGAACGCAGCTACGACATCTATTCGCGCCTGCTCAAAGACAGAATCGTCATGCTTTGCGGCGAAATCCATGACGAGCTCGCCGCGTCTATTGTGGCACAGCTTTTGTTTCTCGAGGCAGAAGACCCCGAGAAAGATATTTATTTGTATATCAACTCGCCCGGCGGTGTCGTTACGAGCGGCATGAGCATTTACGACACGATGAACTACATCAAGCCCGACATTTGCACGATTTGCATTGGGCAGGCGGCGAGCATGGGCGCGTTTTTGCTAAGCTGCGGCGCGAGCGGCAAGCGACACTCGTTGCCGCACAGCCGAATCATGATTCACCAACCGCTTGGCGGCGCGCGAGGGCAGGCAAGCGACATCGAGATTCAGGCGAAAGAAATCTTGCGTCAAAAGAAGATTCTCAATGAGATTCTCGCACACAACACAAATCAACCGCTCGACAAAATCGCGCTCGACACCGACCGGGATTTTTTCATGAGCGCCTTTGAGGCAAAGGAATATGGGCTGATTGATAGTGTTTTGGAGAAGAGTTTCAAGGAAAATTTACAATAAGGTAGGAAACAGCGATGGATATGCAACGATTACGACTTGGAGATGAGAACGAATCTGAAGCATTTCAAGACGAACAGGCGAATGGTGCTCTTGAGGGGGAGTTGCGCGAGCTTTGCGATGAGGTTGTGGACAAGGTCAAGAACGATGGCATTCTCGCCACTCCTTTGAACTTTCAGATTTATTTTGAACGTGCGCTCGCCAACAAGAGCGAGGAGCTCAAGGAGGTTGCGCTGAAAATGCTCAACCACGGGCAGCAGGTGGGATATGATGACTACATCGACCTCGAGCGGCACTTGCGCAGCAGCTTTCGAAGTATCAAGCAGGTTTTCGACATTGTCGCGGTGATTTATCGCAACCAAACTCTGCTTTTTGAAATGCTCGAAAAGCGCACCGCCGAGCTCAAGTCGGTCGACAACCCCGCAATATCGCGCAACATCGTGCAGGACATGGTCGCCGAAATCAATCGGCTAAGGGACATCACGCGCAAACAGAGCGACCAGCTCAAGAACCTCTATCAGGCGAGCGCAAAGGTGATTAACAGCGCCGATAGCAGNACGGTTTTTGACGCACAATATGGAATCTACAACAAGCACTTCATCATCACGAGCGTGGCAAAAGAAACCACGATGCTAGGACCAAATTATAGCGCCTGCCTGCTCATTTTGCAGCTCGCCAACAATGTTGCCAAAGAGATTGACGATGTGAATGTGCTCACGATGTTGCAAAANAACGTNGCCGAAATCCTGCTCAAAGCTTCGCGNAGGAGCGATGTTGTCGCGCACTATGAAAATGGCGTTTTTGCCATTTTGTTGCGGCATTCCAACCTCGAAAACGCCCAAGCCGTGTGCAAGCGGCTCTTTTCGTTCGTCAAAAGCAGCAGCACGTTTATCGACAGCAAACGCGTTACGCTCGAAATCAACATCGCGCTCATTTCGCTCCAGTCTGATTCCGAGCCCGAAACTCTTTTCACAAACGGCATCGCCGCGCTCAAAGAGTTGAGCGCCCAAACATCGGCTATCAAGGTCGTAGGAGGGTAGAGATGTTGGACATTGTGTACTATTCCGATAGCTTTTTGCGCAAAAAGGCGCAGGCTGTGCAAAGCTTTGATGAGAAGCTCCACANGNTGCTCGATGAAATGTATGTCTTGATGATTGAGCGCAACGGCGTGGGGCTCGCCGCGCCGCAGGTGCGCCANAGCTTGCGCGCNCTCGTGATTAACCTGCCTGATGAGGAGGGCGAGCAACACAANGAGAATCTGCTCGAGGTGCTGAACCCGCAAATCATCGAGCACAGCGGGAAGATTCTATTCAACGAGGGCTGCTTGAGCGTGCCTGAATATTATGACGACATCGAGCGNAGCGAGAAGGTAACCGTTGCCTATCAAGACAGATTTGGCAACCAGCACACGCTCGATGCCGAAGGCTATCTCGCTGTGGCGCTGCAACANGAAATCGACCATTTGGACGGAATCCTCTTCGTCGACCGCCTGCCACTGCTCAAACGCAAACGATTCGAAAAGGCGTTTAAGAAACAGCAACGTTGCTCGGCGTAGGCGAGAAAATGGGGATTAGCAAGCTTCAAAGCGCCACGATTTTTGGCTTTGAGGCAAAGATTGTNGANATCGAAGTCGCGTTTGTGCGCGGGCTGCCCGCGTTTCAGATTAGCGGGCTCGCNAATCAATCNGTGCAAGAGGCGAAACACCGCTCGAGCTCGGCGCTCGCGGCGATTGGATTCCAGTTCCCGCCCTTGCGCGTGAATATCAACCTTTCCCCATCAGACCTCCCGAAGCAAGGCAGCCACTTTGACTTTGGAATCGCCCTGCTCATCGCGCTGCACAGCCTCGAGATTCCGCCGTTTTTGCAAGAGACCTATTTCGCGCTCGGCGAGCTCGGGCTCGATGGCAAAATCAAGGCAACGGAGAGCTGCTANCCCATTTTGCTCGACTTGAGTGCACNTCATTATCCGCACATTATTTTTGTCCCCAAAGAGAATCTCGCGCTTTACCAGCAGATTCCGCACCTGCGGCTGATTGGGCTTGAGAGCCTGCAAGAGGCGCTCGACCTCTTCGCGTCCAAAACGACACTCGATGTCGCATTATATCAGAATCAGCTCCCGTTCGAGACGCTCGCGATTGGCGGGCAGACCTATTATTTCATGCGCGACTTCAAGGAGGATTTTCGCGACATCATCGGGCAGAGTGTCGCCAANCGCGCCGCGCTGATTGCCGCGAGCGGATTCCACAACATCATCTTCGAGGGCAGCCCGGGCTGTGGCAAGAGCATGATTGCGCATCGCATGCGCTACATCTTGCCGCCGCTTTCCGAAGAGGAGATTCTGAAAAACGCCAAAATGCGCCTCTATGAAAGCGGNAGATTGCAATATTCTCCCCTGCGCCCGTTCCGCTCGCCGCATGCGTCCTCTTCGCGCGCCGCGCTGCTTGGCAGCAGTCTTGGCAACGAGTTCAAGCCGGGCGAAATCGCGCTCGCGACACAGGGGATTCTGTTTCTCGATGAGCTCGCGCATTTCCCAACGCCGCTGCTCGAATCGCTGCGNGAGCCGCTCGANAATCACCGNTTCGCGCTCTCGCGCGCACATCTCAAGGTTGAATGCGACACTGCCTTTCTGCTCGTTTGCGCGCAAAATCCCTGCCCGTGCGGNAATCTGATGAGNAGCGTCCATGAGTGTCGCTGCTCCGACACCGCTTTGTCGCGCTANAAAAACAAGCTCTCCGAGCCCTTTTGGGACAGAATCGATTTGTATGTGCCGATGCAGGAGGGNACGCAGGAACATCGCGTGGATTCTGCCGNGATGTTCGAGCAGGTGTTGCAGGCGTTTTGTGCGCAGAANAATCGCGCCCAAGNGCGGCTCAATGGGCATTTGCATGATAGCGAGGTCGAGCAATTTTGCGTGCTCGATGAGGAGGCGAGCGGCATTCTCGCCCAAGCGACACAGCGTTTCGGGCTCTCGCACCGCGCGAATATCAAGACACGAAAGGTCGCGCGCACGATTGCCGANTTGGAGGGTTGCGAGCTGATTGCAAAGCCGCATGTGTTCGAGGCGCTGTCGTATCGGCATAGGTAATTGTTGGGAATGGAGTCGCACAATGAATCAAGAAGATAAAAANCAAGAAAGAATCAATAAAAAATATTTAATTTTAGAAGAATTATTAAGGNNATGTCNANAGAGAAANGAATTTGTTNTTCATAATGATTTAGTCAAAGAGATTTGTAGAAAATATCATTTTGGTAATCCATTTGATATAACAAANCTTGATTCTAAGGATAAATTGCCGNNTTCTTTTTTGNNANAAGATATTTGTTTNTTNCATTTNGGNAANGGTNGNCATCGGTTTGTTCATGGTGTTGATAAACTATACCATNCCTTTGAATCTATGCAAGATTCCATTGAATGGAAATATAAAAAGAGCCTGCTCAATGAATATAATGATAGCGAAAGTAATATTTTGAGCGTGGCAAATAATCAAAGAATCTTGCATCATTTTTTGTTTGGAGAAGATTTGGAATTTGAGAATGTAGAAATTGAAAATCGTCCCAAAACTTACTTTCCTCATCGAACAAAAACTACCTTGAGTTATTATTTTAACCAACAAGAAGTTATTGCAGAAAATCAACAAATAGAAATTGATTTAACTCTTGAATATAATGGCACTATTGGAGTGTTTGAAGCAAAAAATGGTACACCAAAAGATTTTAATATCTGCCAAATTTATCACCCATTTTTGTATTATTATGATTCGGGCTTAAAAATTAAACAAATCACATGTGTTTATCTTGTGCGTAATGCCGATAGTCTCAATTTATGGGCTTATACTTTTAATGAACCAAAGTGCTTAGATTCTATAAGATTTTTAAAATCATGTGAATATAATTTAATAAGAAAATGATATGCAGCTCAACAAACTCTACAATAATGATGTGTTAAGGGTGCTTAAANGCTTNCCCGATTCNAGNCTCGATATGGTTTATGGCGACCCTGATTATAATGTCGGCATTAANTATAANGGCTCAAAATACACGCAAAAATGGGACGATTATATTGCTTGGTATTGCGNATTGGCNACAGAATCNATGCGCGTGCTCAAGCCTAGTGGGAATCTTTTTATGATGAACTATCCCAAACAAAACGCATATTTGCGTGTTNAATGCTTGGATTCTATTGCGTATGATGTGCAAGATTATGTTTGGGTNTACAATACAAATGTTGGGCATAGCAAGAGGCGATTAACAACAGCACACAGAAGTATCTTGCATGCCACAAAAAGNAAGGAGAATCATTTCTATAAAGACAATATTGCAATGCCNTACCAAAATCCAACAGATAAGAGAATNATACAAAGACTAGCAGAGGGGCATAAAGGCAGAATGCCCTATTCATGGTTTTATTTTGATTTGGTCAAAAATGTGAGCAAGGATAAAACATTTCATTCATGCCAGATTCCATTGAANCTTGTCGAAATGCTCATCAAGTCTTGCACAAATGAGGGAGATTCCNTCTTTATTCTTTTTGGTGGTAGNGGGGGCGAGATTGTATTATGCGAACAACTCAAGCGNCAATGGATAAGCTGTGAGNTGCANAAGCCCTATTATGAAATGATACTCGATAGATTGAAGAATAAGGGCAGAATCANAGAAGAATTTAGAATCNCTGCTAGAGAAAAAGNCANAGAGNGGCNNGANATGTTTTTATTATAAAAANTNCCTTATGAAATGTAATTTTTATTTTNNGNCATNNATTCTGCGCACGAAAACCCACAAAATTCCCCAATTTTTCAGCTAAATTTCAGCGGGGGGGGGGGTAGAATATTTCCTTATTTTTGAAATAAGGAGACAACATGGCGTATCAAAACGATACCGATTTGGATTTTTTGAGTCAATGCGACAACGAGCTCTTGGGCGTTCTCGTGGAGATTCTGACAAAAGATAAGGGCGAGGAGAGATTGACAGAAACATTGACATTGTCTAATGGCTATAAGATGTACCACCCCAATCATGTGCGCTATTGGCAAGATATTGCGGAATCGTATCAACGATTTGGCGGCAATACGTTTGTGAATATGGTGCGCGGTGGTGGCGTTTTGTATCGAGAGATTCTGTGCGATGTGTGCGACAAACTCAAGGTGAATTACAACAGTGATGCTTCAATAGATTTTATCGAAATTAATCTATTGAGCAAGATTTTAACAGATTCTCTTGAAAAGATGACGCCTGAACAGCTTAAAGAAATAAGCAATGACTTGGGGCTTAAAAATGTTACAAGTTTTACCCCACAAGCAGTAACAATTGCAATACAAGGTGCGATGAAGCTTTCAGGGTTTATGGTTTATCAAACGGCTGTGATTATTGCAAATATGATTGCTAAGGCTATTTTGGGACATGGACTATCTCTTGCTACCAATGCTGCCCTAACAAGAGCCATAGGAGTCTTTTTGGGACCCATAGGTTGGATTATTACAGCACTTTGGACGGCTTTGGACATTGCGGGACCTGCGTATCGCGTTACGATTCCTGCCACAATCCAAATTGCTTGCATGCGGCAAATAATAAATGCACCAAAGGGTTGATGAATAAGAATTGCCCAATGATGTTTGCAAAAAGCCCATTGGAATCTTCTATGGCACAGATGGTGGCAACACAGAAAAGGTTGTCGAACAAATTGCAGAAGAATTGAGGGAATATGTCGATGTCAAGATTTTTGATGTTGCAAAGGCGAGTAGAAATGATTTGCGCCGATATGAGAATCTCATCTTTGCTTCGCCAACCTATGGCGAGGGCGATTTGCAGTCTGATTGGGAAGATTTTCTTCCCAAACTTAGCGCCAACGATGTTGCGGGCAAGACCATTGCGTTTGTCGGGCTTGGCGACCAAGACGGCTATGGCGAAACTTTTGGCGAGGGGATTTCGCATATTTATCAAAAGCTCGCGCATAGGGCGATAGTGGTTGGAAAAACCAGCACAGATGACTATCAATTTGAGTGGAGCAAATCCGTTGTGCGTGGCAAGTTCATTGGGCTGATGATTGACGAAGTCAACCAAGACGACCAAACAGAAGATAGAATCGCCGAATGGGTCGAAGATATTGTCTATAAATTTAACTAGACGACATTTTTGGCGCAATAACGACTAAAGTTGCACCTCCAATGTGTGTCCTTTGTGGAGGTGCATCTTGAGTTGTAATGCACTATTTTTTGCCTGCTACGTTAAAAAATATACCTAGTCCATCTTTTAGAAATTTGCCGAGAATGAATACAATTAAAAACAAGCCAATTTGATTGATAAATTCGATGGCATCATTGCAATAGAAATAGAATATTGCATAGAGTATTATCCAGAAAAATACAATATAAATTTTCCAAAATTTCCCAAAAAATATTTTTACAAGAAATTTTCCAAGTTCATTAATGATGCGTGAATTTTCAAGCTGCGCTTGTTCATCATCGATTCTTTTTTGATTATGGATTTCTTTAATCTGCTCCTTATAATATTGATTATCAATAATGAGTTGTTCAATATCTTTTCGTGATTTTAATAATTCTTGAGCACTATGCTTTTGTTCTGCATCTTTGGCTATACTACACATACGTTCGTACTCCCAAATTGCTTAATCGAACATTCATTGCCATTGCCGAGATTCCAAAATAATTTGCCATCGAATCGAGCGCAAAGCCTAGATTAACCATACGTTGTACCTCATCTTTTGGCATGAGCAAACATGCCGCAAAATGATTTGCCTCAATTTCCTTAGAATCTGTGCCTTGTTTTGTTGTTAAATCTCTTTTAGAGATATGGCTCGTGCCATCATTATGCAACAAAAAATGTCCCAATTCATGCGCTATTGAGAAAATTTGTCGATAGATATGGTCTGATTTTTCTATAAAAATTTTTTTCTCTTCATAGAGGATTTGCCCCGACACATCGCGTGGTAAGGTTGCTTGCCAAACACTAAGCCCTATTTTTTCTGCAATAGGAATTGGGTCAATCGGAAACGTATGATTACCATATTGCATAAGAATCCGTTCTGCAATCGCAGCAATTTCATTTTCTCTTTGAGCTGTCATGTGTCTACCTTATATCATTTTTCACCAAATCGACATTTCATTCCAACATAAAAGCGCATAAAGCGCACTATCTATCCCTTATCTACTCCACCAAACAATGCGCGCCGAGCGATTCCTCGCGCAAAAGCGCGCTTTCGATGATGTTCTTTGCCGCAAGCAGTCGCAAGCGCAAAAGCCGCCCGATGTGGCTTTGGAGCATCACCTCCACCCCGCCGAGCGCCTCGAGCAGCGCGCTTTTTCTGCGGATAATGCCGACCTTGTTCCACATGAGTTTGCGCAGAATCTGCTTGAGATTGCCGTCATACTCGCATTCCAAAATGTCGTTGCGGGGCTGAAACTCGCGCATCTTCCATGTCGCAGCCTCTTTGCCCAGAATCTCGAGCGTGGCGCGCCGCGCGAAAACGAGCGCCTCGAGCAGCGAGTTGCTCGCGAGCCGATTTGCGCCATGCACGCCCGTGTGCGCCGCCTCGCCAATCGCATAGAGATTGTCCATTCCCAAAACCCTGCCATTTGCGTCAGTCGCGATTCCGCCCATGCAATAATGAAACGCAGGAGAAATCGGAATCGGGTCGTAGCAGCTATACCCAAATCCATGCAATGTGCGCGCGATATTGGGGAAGCGCTTCTCGAAGAAATGCTCGCGAAACATCGACACGTCCAAGAAAACTTCGGCATTGTATTTTTGCTGATAGTCATAGATGGCGCGCGCAACGGTGTCGCGCGAGGCGAGCTCGCCGCGCGAATCGTAGTCGAACAAGAATCGCCGCTTGTCTTTGTCGACAATCTGTGCGCCCTCGCCACGCAGCGCCTCGCTAAGCAGCGGCTTGCGCGCGCGGGTGGTCTGCACGAACACGGTGGGGTGAAACTGCAACATCTCCATATCGCAGAGCCTAAGCCCGTTTTCCAAAATCATGCCATGCAGCTCGCCCGCGACCGTGTGCGCGTTGGTGTGCATCTCAAACAGCCCGCCGACACCGCCGCTGGCGATGACGACATCGCGCGCATAGAGGTTGTAGTTGCCGCGCTTGGTCAGCACATTCACGCCATAGCAGCGGTTGTCGTGAATGAGCAGCTCGGTTACGGTCGCATTTTTCCACAATGTGTGCGGAATCTGCGTAATCAAATGGCTATGCAGCACCCTGCCTGTGCAATCTCCGCCGGCGTGGATAATGCGGTTTGTCGAATGCGCGGCTTCTTTCGTGAATAGCAGGTTGCCATCTTCGTCTTTGTCGAACGGCACGCCGCGTGCAATCAAATCATCGAGCACCTCGAGGCTCTGAATGCTCATAATCTCGACATTCTGTGTGTCGCACATTCCTGCGCCCGCGTTGAGCGTGTCTTGAATATGTGCGATGATGTCGTCTTTGTTTTTCGCAACAGCGATTCCGCCTTGTGCATAGAACGTGTTGCAATCCCATGGCTGTGCTTTGCACAGAATCAAAACCTTCTTGTGGCGCGCGATTTGCAGTGCGGCATAGAGCCCTGCGACACCCGCGCCGATAATAATCACATCATAATGATAAGCCATTGTCTTCTCGCGTTTTGGGTTTGAGCGTGTTTTCGTCAAGCAGCGGCACGCTCGGAACTCTCTGAATCCCCGTTTCGTTGGTGGGCAGGCGGAACAATTCTTGCGGGGTTTCGGGCGGGGTTTTGTAATAGGGATTTTGCTTGATTCCGCAGCCAAGCACAAAGAGGCTCAAATAGGCTATAATACCAATATGAAAACAGCATATCATCTTATCCAGCATTTATATCAATCCCCTTCGTTGCGCAAGCTGCGAGAGCATCATCTGCTCAAGCTGTTGTTTGAGCGCTTCTTTCCGTCTCTTGCGCCCAAAGTCTTTTGCTTCAAGCTCGAATCCCAAACGCTCAAAATCGCCGTGCGCCACCCTGCCTATATCAAAGAGTTTAAATACCATGAGAATACAATAAAAAAGGCTTTAAAAGCAATTAAAACCGAAGAGCTTGCGTTTGTGCGCGGAATCGAAAAGCTGATTGTCTTTGATAGCCGCTATGTCCCAAACCGCGACAATGCCGCACATGCGCAAAGCGACAAGGGCTTTCGCTATTGCGAAAACGCCGAGGGCATGTTTGAGAATCTCGCGACAGATTCTGACATTGCGCGGCTGTTTGAGGAATGGCGCGCGATTGTGTTGCGCCATCATCGCCTCGAGCAGCTCGAGGGCGAAGAGGACTTTTATCGCCGCATCAATGAGTAAAAAATGAGCCTCGAAACGCTTCTACACGAGATTCCGACAACAAGTGGCGTCTATGAATTTTTCGATTCATCACAGCGACTTTTGTATGTCGGCAAGGCGAAGAATCTCAAAAAACGTGTGCATAGCTATTTTCGCCAAAACCCGCTTGCGCCCGCGCCCAACCTCTCGCCGCGAATCCACAAGATGATAAGCGAGACGGAGAGTCTGCATTATCTGCTCACAAGCACCGAGCATGACGCGCTTTTGCTCGAAAACTCGCTGATAAAGCAGCTCAAGCCCAAGTATAATATTTTGTTGCGCGATGACAAGACATATCCGTATATCTACTACAACGACAAGGACGACTTCCCGCGCCTCGAAATCACGCGCAAGATTCTAAAGGCAAAGGGCGTGCGCTATTTTGGACCCTACACAAAGGGCGCGAGCGATTTGCTCAAATCCATCTACGAGCTCCTGCCGCTTGCGCAAAGCAAGAGCTGCCTGCGCGGCAAAAAGGCATGCCTGTTTGCCCAGCTGCAAAAATGCTCCGCGCCATGCGAGGGTAGAATCGAAACACTTGCATATCGCAAACATCTCGAGCAGGCGCTCGCGTGGTTGCAAAACCCAGCGCTGCTGCTGCCGCAACTGCAAGCGAAGATGTTTGCGTACTCGGAACAAGAGCGATTCGAGGAGGCATGCGAGCTGCGCGACAGAATCCGCGTGCTCCAAAGCCTCGAGATTCACTCGCAAATCGACCTCGCCAAGCTGCATGACATCGACATTCTCAACATCGCCAAAGACGGCAACCAAGCCTTGCTCGTGTGGCTCTTTATGCGCAACGGGCGCATTGTCTCAAGTGCGCAAGAGAGCCTGCGCGGCGAGTTCGAGCAAGAAGAGCTCTTCGTACGCGCGATTCTGAACCGTTACAGCGCGCCGCTGCCGCTCGCGCCCAAGAGCATTCTTGTGCCTATCGAGCTGCAAGACAAGGAGATTTTGCAGAATCATATCCACGAACATTGCGGCAGAATCGCCCTGACCACCGCGCGCGCGGGCTACCAAAAGGAGCTGCTCGCGCTGTGTGCGGCAAACGCGCTCGAAAACCTGCGCCTGCTTGCGAGCCGTGATGACGATTCCGTCCTCGAGGGGCTCTGTGCGTTTGGGCTTAGCAGCATGCCGCTGCGCGTTGAATGCTTCGATGTGAGCCATTTCCAGAAGCAAGCCGCTGTGGGGAGTATGATTGTCAGCAATCGCACGGAGTTTGATAAGGAATCGTATCGCCGCTATGAGCTGCACCATTTCGATGAATACGCCAATATGCGCGAGATGTTGAGCCGCCGTGCGCAGAGCTTTGCGACCGAGCCGCCGCCCGATTTGTGGCTGCTCGATGGCGGCAAGGCGCAGGTTGCTATCGCGCTTGAGATTCTGCAAAGCTTTTGCGCGCATGTCGAGGTGCTTGGAATCGCCAAAGAGAAGCTCGACAGCAAGGCGCACAGGGCGAAGGGCGCGAGCTTTGATGTGATTTATACGCAAAGCGAGGATTTTCGCCTCGCGCCGTCCGATAAGCGCTTGCAGTTTTTGCAAAAGTTGCGAGACGAGGCGCATCGATTCGCGATTAGCTATCATCGCAACAAGAAGCGCAAGCAGGATTTGCAACTCGATGTGTTGCGCGTTCATGGGCTGGGCAAGGCGAAGCTGAAGCGGCTGCTCGACTTTTTTGGCAGCTTCGAGGCGCTTTCACGCGCGAGCCTCGAGGAGCTGGGGCAGGTTCTCGATGCGCGTAGCGCGCGCCAAACCTATGAGGCGCTGCAACAGCGCGAGGACGAGGGCTAGGCGCTATGCCGCAACGCGCGCCGCCGCATTGGTCGCCACAGCGCCGCGCAACAGCGCGCAAGCGCGAGGGCATGGGTGTTGCTAGGTTTTGGATTGTCTATTGTTTCGGGACATTTTCCATAGACCACCATGCCTCGCAGCCTTGCGGGTCGCCCAACTGGCATGATTTGCCATAGAATTTTTTCGCCATTGCGAAGTCGGCTTTGACGCCCTGCCCAATGCGGTAGAGCGTTGCGAGCTTGAAGCACGAGGGCGCGCGCGAGGATTCGCAGCTCTTGCGGTAGAAGTTTGCCGCTTGGGCATAGTCTTGCTGGGGCATGATGTCCCTGTTGGCATTCGCATAGAAATTGCCCATCGCATCACATGCGTCCGCATCGCCTAGCTCGCATGCGCGCGCGAAGAATCCGCGAGCCGAGCCATAGTTTTGCTGCACGCCCTGCCCATTTGCGTGGAAAACGCCGAGATAGAAGCACGCCGCCGCAATGCGCCCCTCGCATGCCTTGAAATAGGCATGGGCGGCTTTTTGGAGGTCTTTGAAGCTGCGCATGGCGTCAAGCTCGCTCGAGTAGAGGTTGCCCAATGCGCCGCATGCGATGCTGTTGCCTTGATTGCAGGCGAGCTCGGCGAAGCTAATGGCTTCGGCATAGTTGTGGTTTTTGTAGGAATCGCCGATTCTTTTGAGCAGCGTTTCAGTCGGAATCTCTGTTGGCTGGGCAGAATCTTGAGCCATGAGCGGAAGCATGGCAAAAAGGCAAAAGACAGCGAGCAGCCTCATTATGGCACTCTCCGAACATGTTTGAGCACAACGGCGGCGTCAATCTCCTCGATTTTCGCATTCACATTGTTCTTGAAGCCCTGAATCTCCTTGAGCACCTCTTCGTTGCTCGCCCAATCGAGGTCTTTGTCGACATAGATGGTCGCGAAGTTGAAGTCGCGTAAGAGGCTTTGCAGGTTAATCTTTTTGGGCGCATGCTTGACGACAAGGTATTTCTTGCGCGCGAGGATATTCACCTTGACTTCGGTCGTGAGGTCGATGTTGCTCGAGACAATCAGCGCGTAGGTGCGTTGCTGCTTTTGGAACGCGTTGCAATAGCGCCATAGGTCTTGGTCGGCGTTGTGGAGCATGCTTTTGTTGAGGCGGTTGAGGTATTGCAGCGCGAAGTTCACGGCGCAATAGTTCTCCTCGCCGCCGCCCTTGAAGTGATTCTTGAGCGAGCTGGAGTTCGCTGCCAAGCGCCAAATCTGGTCATCGAGCAGCGAGCCGCAGTGGTCGAGCCCGTTTTTGATTTTCTTGAAGAATCGGTTGAACGCGGTCTGGAAAATCACCTGAAAGGCGGTGAGGTGGGTGTCGTAGAAGTTCTTGCGAATCGCCTCGAGCCGCGCGAGATTCTCGCCCACACGCTCGCGCTCTTTGATGCTCGCTTGCAATTGCACTTGGATTTTCTCGAGCTTCTCTTTGTTCGCCTCGACATTGCCCATGTTGCTCTGAATGCGGTTGAGCAATGTGTTCACCTGAAACGCATAGCCCTTCTCTTGCTTTTTGGCGAGCGTCAGGCGGTCTTTGTGATTCTCAATCGCCGAGCAGAACGCTTGGTAGTGGAATTGGAATCGGATAAACGACTGCTCGAAGATGTTCTCGATGTTGAGATTCTGGTATTTGACCATCGATTCATACGAGTTTTCGAGCCGCGTGAGAATGGCGAAAAACTCCGAGAATTTGTCGCGTTGAATGGTTTTGTCGGAAAAAAGCAGGGTTTCGAGGGCTTTGTTGATGAATCGCTTGAGCTGGATATAGTCGATGATAATCATGTGGTCGTCATGCGCGAGGTCGTCAATCGCCGCGACAGACGAGCTCTCGGCGAAGAAATAGCCTTTGACAGCGTCCGCAACGGTCATGAGCGAGACAATCTCCTCAATCGCGTTGTAGTCCGTTTTTTTATAAATGCTTTCGACATATTCAAATTTCTTGGTTTCCTCGAGCGTCTCGAGCTCCTCATCGCTTTCGGTGTGCCAAAAGTCGTATTCGCTCACGACGGTGCGTTCATCGAAGATTTGGAATTTTGAAGCATGCGCATCGCTCACGAAGTTGGTTTCGGCACGAAACTCGACAAACATACCAATCGCTGGAATCACGCGTTTATCGTGCCATGCAGCCTTGTTGAACTCGAAGAGCTTTTTCGCCAATGTTGTGATGACACCCCTACCTGTTGAACCTTGATAGCTTACGACTTTACCGTGCATGTTGTCCTCATTCCAATTTTATATCAATAAAAAATTTCGGAATGTACATTATAGCTCACAAACCTTAAGAGTTGCTTGAATCATCGGCTGATTGCGTGAAATCTGAAATTTCATGCTTGTCTTCGGGAATCTGCTCCCAAAGCTCTTCGGCTTTTGCGAGCGCCGTTGTGGGCAGGTTGAATGTGATTTCGTTGTTGTCTGTGTCGGCTTTGAGCGGAAAAAAGCTCTTGTCGTGCAGGTATGTAACCTTGATGTCTGTCGTTTTGTTTTTGGGAAACTCGGCGATAGTCGCGATGATTTCGTTTGTCGAGAGCCATTTCGTGTTTTTGTCGATGATGATTTGTGTGAATGCAAAGTCGCGCAGGAGGCTATGCAACGCGATGACCTTCTCGGCTTGCTTGCATTGGTTAAACTTTGCTTGCGTCAGAATCTGCACCTTAACATTTGTGATAAAGTCAAGATTGTCGGAGACAATCAAAAAATATTTCTGCGAGGTCTTGTGAATCTTCTTGCAATAATCTTCGAGCTCGTGGTCTGTGCCTTGCAACATCTTTGTGTCGAGGTGGCGCAAATAGAATTTGGCGAAACTATATGTACAGATGTTCTCCTCGCCGCCGTTGCGAAAGAACTGCACCCTAATCGAGCTCGAGTTTGCGGAGAGCTTCCATATCTCGTCATCGAGCAAAGTCGAGGAGATGTTGAGCCCGTTTTTGAGTTTGCGCAAAAGCCGCTCATACGAGGTGTTGAGCACGAGCTCGAAGGTCTCGAGATTCCGCTTGTAGAAATTGTCGCGCAGCTCCTCGAGCTTTTGAATCTGTGTCTGGGCGCTTGCAATCTGCTTCTGCTGCTCGCCGATGTTGTCGCTAAGCTCCTTGATTCGCTCTGGCGCGTCTGGTTTCGCCTGTTTCGTGTCGATTTGCTTCTGCAAAAACTTGATTTCTCGCGCCGCGCTCTGCTTTTGGCGTTCTAACATCGTGTGCCCCTCGCGGCTGCTCGTTATCGCCGAGCACAGGGCTTGGTAATGGATTTGGTAGCGCAAGAAAAACTCCTCGAAAACGGGCACGACATTGAAATTGTTGATTCGCGCCAAGATTCGGTAGGAGTTTTCGAGCCGCGTAATGGTCGTGGTGTAGCGCAAGAAATAATCGCGCGTGTGCGTGCGGTCCATAAACAGCAATGTGTCGAGCGCGCGCAGCAAGAATCGCTTGAGCAGCAGATAGTCGAGCATGTGTTCGATGTCTTGCGGCAGCTCGTCAATCATCGCAATCGCGGTGTTTTCGAGCACGAAATAATTTTTGACAGCTTGCGCGATGGGCAGCGAGACGGGCACATCGTTGAGCGTTGCGTAGTCGGTCGATTTGTAGATGTCGTTGATTTTGGCGAAACGTTTGCGCTCTTCTTTGTCGGCGAGCTCATCGTCTGTGTCGGTGTGCCAAAAGTCGCTCTCGCTCACGAGGGAATCTGCGGTGAAGGTCTGATAGCGTGAAGCATGAATGTCCAAGATTTGGTCGCCATCGGCGCGAAACTCGACAAGCAAGCCCTTGGTGGGTAGCGCCTTTGGGTCATGCCATGTCGTGCGGCTGAAGCTAAAGAGCTTTTTGAAATGATTGGTGGCGACCCCTTTGCCGGTGGCGTCTTGAAACGTTACGATTTTCCCATGCACAAGCTATTCCTTTGTTCGCGGCAGTAAAAAAGATAGCATTGTACAAAAAACAAACATAAAGGTTTCTTAATGCGTTTATTATTCTTAATGTTACAGAACTATAAAATTGCATCGAAGATTCTTTGCGTGCCCTCCCATGGGCGCTCGCCCACAACGCGCGCCTGAATAATACCATTTTTGTCGAGAATAATCAACGTGGGCGTTACGGCGACATCGTAACGTTTCGATGTGATTCCGAGCTCGTCTTTGAGCAAAATCATGCTATCCCAGCCAAAACGTTGCGCCATGTCGGCAATCGTCTCGGGCGAATCAAGCGCGTTGATGGCGAGCACAACGAGCTTGTCCTGCTGCTCTTTTGCCATTGTGTTGAGCTTTGGCAAATCTTTGAGGCATGAGGCGCAGCCATTTTTGAAAAACGCGAGCACAACGGCTTTGCCCTGCATGACATGGGGCGCGAGCGTGCGCCCATCGAGCTGTTTTGCCGCAATCTTGGGCGCGCTTTGTCCAACGTCGGCGCTGCTTTGCGGATTGCAACCAACAAGCGCTAGAATCGAGAGTATGAATAGGAATGATTTTTTCATTGCATTTCTCCATGTTTTAAGAGTAGTTTTTTGTCCCCATAGCTGCCAAGCTCGGGATTGTGGGTGATGAGCACGAGGCTCTTGCCTTCTTTTTTGAACTCCTGCAAGAGCGCAAGCACGCGCGCTTCGTTCTCGCTGTCGAGATTCCCTGTGGGCTCATCGGCAAGCAGAATCTCGGGGTTGTTCATCATCGCACGTGCGATGCACAGCCGCTGTTGCTCGCCGCCGCTAAGCTCGCTTGGGAGGTGGTGTGCGCGATGCGAGAGCCCGACTTTGTCGAGCATTGTGAGCGCATCGTCTCTATCAATACTCGAATGGTAATATTGCGCGAGCATGACATTTTCAACAGCGCTAAGGTATGGAATCAGATGAAACTGCTGAAAAATCAGCCCGATTTTTTCGCGGCGCATGCCAATCTTTGCCTCTTCGCTCAAATGCGTCATGTCGTTGCCAAAAAGAGTGTATGTGCCGCTCGTGGGCGAATCGAGCAGCGCAATGATGTGCAGCAACGTAGACTTCCCCGAGCCGCTTGGTCCCATAATCGTCAGCCATTCACCCTTGTCGAGCGTGCAGCTTATGTTGCGCAGTGCATGCACATCGCCAAAGCTCTTGCTGATGTTGTGCAGATTGAGTAGCAATTTATTCTCCTTTTAGATTTGTTGCAATATTGATTTTGAGTGCCTTTTTGAGCGGATAATAGGCGCTGATGAAGCTAAAGAACATGGCAATGCCAATCGCGAGCACGAAGGGCAGGAATCGAAAACGAACGCTCGAATCGAAAATCGCCCAGCCCAAGATATTTGCGAGCCCAAAGCCGCAAAGCGCGCCCAAAAGAATCGCGACAGCGCACATCGCCGCCACTTCAGCGCCAAGCATATAGCGAATGTCGCGAATGCTCGCGCCAAGGCTTAGGTGCAGCGCAATCTGCTTTTTGCGCGCGAAAATCAGCGCGCTTAGGGTGTTGTTCACGCTAAGCGAGGCAATCGCCAACACGACAAGGCACACGAGCAGCATGAGCGATTGCATTTTGCCCAGAATCGCGCCCTCGCTGCTCGCGACTTGCATGATAGGCTTTGCGACAATGGAATCATCGCTAAGCTCCTCTGCGATGGCTCGAATCGATGCGAAATCGCCATACAGCACGGCTTGCGCATAGTGGAGATTCTGCGTCTCAAGCAGCCGCTGCATGGGCGCAATCGCAATCAGCGCCATGCCGTCAAACGCGCCCCCGCTGCTCACGATTCCTTGCACGACAAAGGTTTGCGCATTCAGCGTCTTTGGGTCGGTGATTGTGAGCTTTTGCGCGGGTTTGAGCTCGAGCGCTTTGGCGAGCTGCTGCCCGACAAAAATGGAATCCTCCGCAAACACGCTCTGCCCGAAATGCCCTGCGCTCGCCTGCAAAAAGGGCTGGAGCGCCTTCATCGAATCGAGGCTCACGCCCGCGACAAGCGCGCTGTTGCTCTCCAAGCTAAGGCTCGCGAACAAGAAGGGCGAGGCGGCTTTGAGCGATTCTTTTGGAATCTTGGCAAGCGCGCTTTGGTAGCGCTCCATTGTCAGTGGTGTCAGCGGCGCGTTGTTGGGCGCAATCACAAAGTTTGCGCCATAGACCTTGAGTTCGTGGCGGAGCTTGCTCGTGATGTCAAACGAGAGGTTGAGAAACGCGGCGCTCACAGCCGTGCCGATGAACAGCGCAAAGACAATCACAGCCACCTTGTGCCACGAAAAGCACAAGGAACGCGCAATGCTGCGGCAGAAAAAGAGTTTGTTAGCGTCCATAAAGCACCTGCGCAGGGGGGAGGTCGGCGATTGCGCCAACGAGGAATAGCGAGGCAAAAAGGGCGATGAGCGCGCTAAAGGCGAGGCAAAGCGGCAGCGCAATCCACGAGAGCGGCAGGAAATGCCCGAAGATGAGCCACGCGATTCCCTCGCCGATTCCTTGCCCGACCAAGAATCCGATGCTCGCGCCGAGCATGCCGACAAAGAGCGCCTCGCAAGCGAACAAGAGATAGATTTGCATGAGACTCGCGCCCAAGACCTTGTGCAACGCAATCTCGGCGCGCCGCCGCTGTGTTTCGCCAACGAGCAGGCTCGCAATGCTCGCTGTCGCGGCGAGTAGCGCGATGAGGCTCGCGAGCGCCATGAGGCTTTGGATTTTCTTGACAATCGTGCTTTCGGCATCGCTAATCGAAAGCTGCGGCTTCGCGCTTGTGCCCTTGAAATCCTCCTCGATTTGGTATGCAATGCTGCTCACAAACGCGCTGCAATACCACGAATCGAACTCGACTTGCGAGAGCGAATCGATGTTGCTGCGCGCCTTTTGCGAGAGCGCGTTTTCGGGGATTGTGAGCGCCGAGACTTCGGCTTTGTAGAATTGGTTGGGCTTGTTGGCAAGCCATTGCGCAAGCGCGAGCGGGGCAATGATTCTGTTCTCGAACGCGCCGCTATGCGCCACGATTCCGACAATGCGCACCTCGCGTGCCCGCTCGTTGTGGCTTAGAAAGAGGCTGTCGCCAACCTCGAGATTCCGCGCTTTGGCGAGCTCGCTGCCTACCATAATAGAATCAAGGCTATCATCGAGCGCCCATTGCCCCGCGATTTGCCAGAGCGGATAGAGGCTCTTGAGACCCGTGCGGAAGTCGGGCTCGTCTTGAAGGTCGAGATTCTTGTCGAAATAGCTGCCGCTTAAAGCCACATCAAACGGCGCGCCGCCTTGTGTCGTGGCTTTGGTGGCAAGCTCCAAAAACGGCGCAAGCGCGATGATGCTGTTGCGCCAAAAGATTTCTTTTATTGTCTTGAGCTTGCTTTCGTCCAGAAAGCTTTGCGCGGCAAGCGGCGTGTAGAGCGTGTCGCCAACCTCGATGCTAAGGCTCGCGCCTTTGGGCAAAACGACAATGTTGCTGCCGAAGCTGCGCAATTCTTTAGCGACTTCGTTGCCAATGCCAAGCGTGATGTTGAGCATGGCGCTAAGGAGCATGGTGCTCAAGATAAACGTGAGCAGCATGAGCGCCTTTTGGAATCTGTTGCCTGTGAGCGAGGCGATGATGAAACGGATATTCATTGGGCAAGCCTTTGGATTTTGTATGGAATCTGTGCGCCGTCATCGACATATTGTTCGGGCGATTCGATGAATTGCTTTTGATTCTGTTCATTAGCAAAATAATAGGTGATTCCCCTGAAGCTGTATTGAAACGGCGCGTCAAAGTTGATGAGCGCCTCGCCGCTCACGGGGTCGGTTACGCTTTTTTGCTGCGTTTGGCTAAAGAAATTGCTGCCCTCGAGCACATCATAGACGCTGATGATGATTTTGTCCTCTTCGATTCTATGCGCGAGCGGAATCGGGTTGCAGCCGCCCATTTTGCCCACGCTGGGCAAGAAAATGCGCACGTTGCAGGCAATGCAGATGAGCTCATCGCCTCGCTTGACATAGCCCATGTCGCCGCACAGCGCGCATGCGTCAAACACGACACCCGGCGAGCTGCGCTCGGCAAAGCGGTTCAGCAAGAAGAATCGCACGACTTTGCCCTCGTTCGTGATGTATGCGTAACGGTGCAGCTTGTTGTCGTCAAGCATTTTCACATCGAACACGAAATGTCCATGCTCGGGCTCAACAATCGTGGGCGCGTCAATGACGATGGGGCGCGAGGCGATGAGGTCGAAGTACAGCAGGCTCGCCCAAACAAAAACCATCAGCGCAACGCTGCTGCTAGCGCGGCACAAGAGCGAGGTGCGCAGGGCTTTTTGCGCGCGATAGGTCGTATCAAGAAAATGTTGTTTGCGTGGTTTAGGGGGCAGCTTGAAAAGCAGTATGATTCCAAGAATGCCCAAGATTCCTACAAGAAGATAGGGGATTAAGAATCCATAATGAATCGTTTTTGCGACATAGCTTAGTAAAAGGCTGTGTGTTTCGATGATAGAATCTTGCATGAGTTTGAGGAGAATATCGCCCGCAAGCGCGTTGAGCATGACGAGCACAACGAGGATTCCGAGCCATCGCACCGCGAACATGCGCAAGAGCGCGAATGCGGCGCAGCACAGCACAACGCCAAGCGCGATGAGCCCCATGGAGCTGATTGCGAGCGTCTCGAGAAAATCGGTGCTAAAGAGCGGATAGAGGCGGCTCATATAGCAATAGCGCGCCATGAACAAGAAGGCGAGAACGCAGAACAGAATCTCGTGCAAGCTTTTGAGGCGCACAAAGGAGATTCCAAGCATGAGCAGCAAGCTCACAGCGAGGGCGCAGTTGATGCCATAATAGAAATCATCGGCGTTTGCGCGGAAGATGAAAAACGCCATATAGCCCAAAACAACGCCCGCAATGCCCCAAAGCGCGGCTTTACGCCATTGCAATGACGGCAGGAGCAGCGCTGTAATGCACACAAACGGCAAGAAAGCCTGCAAAAGTTGCACAAGATAAATCGACATGAACGCTCCACAAATAGAATCAGCAGAGAATCCTCTCTGCTGTGGTAAAATTACTTCGGCGCGCCGGTGTATTTGAAGTTGTACTTCACCGTGAAGGGCTCAAACCACTTGCCCACGCCCGTTTCAGAATCGACATGGCGACCAAAGCCTTGCCGTTCGGGGTTTTCAATGGCAAAAATCAGCTCGTAGTTTCCGGGACCAAAGCCGTCTTTTTCCATTGCAATGTTTGCGCCATAATGCGCGCCATCATCGGCAACCATTGGCATGAATTTGCCACTTTTGGTCTTTTTGGTGTCGAGATTCGTAATCTTATACCCGACCGTGAGATACGGAATCCACGCGCCTTCGGCGAAGCCGTTCTTGTTGCCCTTTGTCGCAGAAATGTCCGCCTCGAGGTGAATGTCTGCCAAAGACGCTGCCAAATCGACACCGCGCGGCTCCATCTCGATGGGTTGCAGATACACAGCCGCAATCTCCATGCCGTTGCGCTCGACACTATCGCCAATTGGCACTTCTGCCGCAAACGCAGCGCCGCCCAAGATTGCACCCGCCAAAAGCGGAGAAACGAAACCTTTTTTCATAAAAAACTCCTAAAATAAAATTTCATTCACAACAACGAACGCGATTGCCTCCTTTGCTGTGAGATGAGGCGATGTGTGAGCAGCAAGCCCGCGACAATCACGCACAAGACGGCGATTTGTGGAATCAATGTTTCATAGTAGGGATAGATTCCAAGCCATGTGATGGGCTCAAAGCCAAAGGGCACAAATGTGGGCAATATCAGCTTGCCCTCGATGAGCTCGGCAACGGCTTTGCCCGCAAAGATGAAGCAGAGCGCAAAGATGAGATACGAGGTGCATTGGAAAAAGAGGCGCACGGGGAATCGCACCGCGCCCGCCTTGAGCACAAAAAAGAGCACGAGCAGAATCGCACAACCAACACAAAGCCCGCCGATAATAGCCCAAAAGTCAGCAGAATCGCTCGCGCTGAAAAATAGCGATTGGTAGAACAGCACCGTTTCTGCGCCCTCGCGATAGACGGCGAGAAAGACCGTCCACCACAGCACGCGCGCGCTGCCCTTGTGAATCGCCTCTTGCGCCTGCGCTTGGATATAGCTTGTCCATTTGTAGGATTTGGACAGCAGCCAGAATCCGACATACAGCAGCAAGAACAGCGCGATTATCATCGTGATTCCCTCGAGCAGCTCGCGGAACTGCCCCGCAAACTGCGCGAAGAGGTAATAGACGGCAAACGCCGTTACGAAACTTAGGAAAACGCCCACGCCGAGCGCGGAATGGACGATTCCGATGTGTTTCGCGTTGCCTGATTGCAGCAGGTAGGCGGTGATGGCGAGCACGATGAGCATGGCTTCGATTCCCTCGCGCAAGATGATGACAAGCGCGGCGGCAAGGAGTGCGGCGGGCGAGAGGTCTTGGATTTTCTCAAGCGAGCTTGCGATGAGCGCATCGAGCGCATCGAAATTGTCGCGGAGCGCGTCTTTGGGCGCGTCTGCCTTTATCAGCGCCACGCCCTGCGTGAATCGCGATTCGATTGCGAGCTTCAGATTGCTATCCATCGCGCCGATGTGGCTCTCCATTTGACTCGCCTCGAAAATATCCAAATACACGCCTTGCAGCTCGTCAATCAGCGCCTGCGCGGGCACTTGCCCATATTTGTCCACAATCGCGTTGAGCGCAATGCGTATGTCGTTTGCCACGTTGGCGTAGTCCGTGCCTGCCGATTCTTGCGCGAAGCCCTCGACATGGACGATTGCGACTGCCTCGCTCGGAACGAGCAGCAAGAGCTCGAAGAGCCTATCGGAAAGCGCGGCAAGCTCGCTGCGCAATTCCCTTTCGCCAATGTCGCCATTCTTGAGCCTGCGCACGATTTCGCGAATCTTCGCCTGCCACTTCTGCCCCGCACCCGCCTCTGTGTGTTGATTCATCACAATCTCAAGCTTCGTGTTGCGGTAGTCATCGAACAGCACCTCTTTTTCGAGCATACTCGCCGCGTCAAGCGGTCGTTGCTTTTGCAGGCGCAGCGCGGCGATGTCGAACTTTCCGCTGATTTGCTCATAGAGATGATACAGCTTCGAATCGAGCCGCGAGGCTGTCTCGAACTCTTGCATTGCCGTGTTGCTGTTGTTTTGGGCGCTTTGTGGGGCGGGCGCTGTGGGGGTCGATTCTGTGTTTGCGCTACTTTCCGCGCTGTCTTCGCCCAAAAGGCGCGCGAACATCTCCTCTGCCTCTTTGGCGCGCTGCCTCTCTGCCGCAATCGATGCCGCCTCCGCCGCTGCCTTGTCGTAGTTTGTGTCGCTCGCTTCGGCAACGAGCTTCATCGAGGAATCCAGCAGCGGCAAAACGAGGTCGAGCTCAAACACAAGCCCGCCAATCAAGGCTTCGATTCTCTCCATATCTGCGCCATTTTTGTAGAGATTGCGCAAAAGATTGAATCTTTTCTCGATGAGATAGGCTTGAGCGCCGATGTTGCGCGCAATCGTGCCCTCGATATTTTCAAAATGTTGAAAATATGCCGTCTCGGCAAGCTTTTTTGCCAAAGCCGCATCGCCGTTTTGATAGCTCGCGAAGCTTTGCGCAAGCACTTGCTTGATTTGTTCGCCCTCGAGCTGGTAATCATCGGTCTTTGCAAAGAGCAACGCGTTGACAAAAATGGCAACAAGAAATGTTATCAGGGAGTATTTTCGCACAATTTCACCTTTCATTTTTTAAAATAGAAATTGTTTCTATTTGCAGGAGTATAAAATGATTTTGCTTATGATTCTCTTAAATATTTTCAGGAATCGTTGCAAGCGCCTGTACATGGGATTTTTCACGGCGGAATCGGTGGCGCGATTAGGGGTGTATATCCAATGTTTCTATGGTCATTGCGAGCGAAGGCGAAGCAATCAAACGTGTTGGGCTGCCCGCTACGTTTGATTGGGTCATTGCGAGAGGCTTTAGCCTCGTGGCATTCAACCGTCTCTGAACGCCCGACACGGTCGCTTGCCGCGCTCGCACGTTGTGCTCGCTCGCAATGACGGATAGGTAGAATCTTTCGAGATTCCAAGCATAGAGATGTTTCGCTTCGCTCAACATGACAATAGAAAATTTTGCATGCGCTATTTTTGTCATTGCGAGCGTCCGTTAGGACGCGTGGCAATCAAACGTCTCTGAACTCGCAACACGGTTGATTGCCACGCTCGCTGTGCTCGCTCGCAATGACACAATGAGTGCGACTAAATCCAGCCTCCATTTTCCCCCTCCCTTGCGGAGAGGGCAGGGGGTGGGTCATTGCGAGCGAAGCGAAGCAAT
>JAAVGZ010000077.1 GCA_014799985.1 Helicobacter sp. | reverse complement strand
CCCCCAAACCCCCTCACGCCTCTTCAATGTGCGTTGCACTTGCATATGTCATAGTCCACAGCGCTTCGTCTATGTTAAAATGAGAACATAGACGTGTGCGCTGTGGTTGGGACGTCAAGATTAAAGAGCAATGGAGAATCAAAAATCGCAATCTTCAAAGCGGCNCTGTGCTNTGGTTTCGCCATAGCTTTGCGCGCNCTTTTTTGGGGATTCTTTGCTCGTTGATTGCTTCGCTAGCGCTCGCAATGACACAAGAGCATGTCATTGCGAGCGAGCACAACGTGTGAGCGCGGCAAAACAGGGCTACCCCGCGCGCCTCTTGTGCAGAATCGAGTGCACAAACGCGCTCGCGATGACGATGATTCCAACGCTGCCCACGACCGATTCTGGGATATGGGCAAAGATTTGGACGAACATGAGGATTGCGAGCAAAAAGATGGCGTAGCGCGCGCCATGCTCGAGAAAGACGAACTCCGAAAGCGTCTTTTTCTCGACAAAATAAATCGTGAGCGAGCGCACATAGAATGCGCCGATGGCGAGCCCGAGCATGATGACAAAGACATTGTTGCTTAGCGCAAACGCGCCGATGACGCCATCGAGCGAGAAGCTCGCATCGAGAACCTCGAGATAGAGAAAGCCGATGATTCCGCTCTTTGCGCCCGTTTTGGCGAGCGCAGAATCGATTCCGCGAATGAGCGCATAGAGTGCGAGCCCGATGAAATAGGCGATGCCGATGGCGATTTGCCCGCTCACGGCAAGTAGCGCGATGCCCACCACAGCGGCGATGAACAGCTCGGCGAAGTGGATTTTGCTGATTCTTTGCACGAGGCGATTCTTCTCGAGCGGCGCAATCCAGACGACATCGCGCTCTTCATCAAAGAAAAATTCGAGAAAGACCATCAGCAAAAACGCGCCACCAAAGGCATAGATTGTGCCCATCACGTCCTGCAACAACGCCGCGTACGCGCTCGCGTCATTGAGCGCGAGCTCGGTGATTTCGAGGATTCCGCGCGAACTCGCGAGCGCAACGATGATGATGGGCAAGATGAAGCGCACGCCAAAGACGGCGATGGGGATTCCAAACACGATGAAGCGGTTGCGCCATTTGGCGTCCATTTGTTCGAGGACTTTTGCGTTTATCACGGCGTTGTCAAACGAAATGGAGATTTCGAGCAATGCGAGCAAAAAGACGATGTATGCGGCGTTTGCCCCCCCGAGAAACAAAAAGGCGACAATGAGCCCAAAGGCGGCAAAGAGGGTCGAGAAAGCAAAATATTTCATAAAATCTCCATGTGACAGTCAACAATAGTGGATTCTATCATGAGTTTGTAAACTAGCGCCGGCGCGGCAGCAGACACAGCAAGAATCCCGCGCATGCGACCATGATAATCATCGCGCTGCTCGTGAGGTTGGCATAATAGCTTAGGGCTAGCCCAACGAGGCAAAAGAGCAGGCTTAGACAGCTTGCCAAGCACATCATCGAGCCGAGCTTTTTCGTGAAGGTTTCGGCGATGAAGCACGGGATTGAGAGCAGGGCGATGACGAGAATGAGCCCCACAGCCTTGATGCAGATGACGATGCAAAACGCAATCATCGCGATGAGGAGATAATGGAAAAAGGTTGTCGCGACACCCTTTGTCTGCGCGAAGTCTTTGTCGAAGCTGATGGCTTCAAATTGGCGATAGAATAGCGCGATAAGTAGGGCAAAAATGCCGTCTAAGACGAGCATTGTGGCTAAGTCTTGTTTCGAGATTGCTAGAATGCTGCCAAAGAGATATGCCATAATGTCGCTTTTGTAGCCCGGCGTGAGGTCGAGCAAAATGAGCCCAAGAGCCATGCCAAATGCCCAAATCACAGCGATAATGCTATCGCTTCGGTGGGGTTTGTGTTGCGTAAGAAACGCGACTAGGAATCCGATAAAAAGCGTAAATAGAGAGGTGGAAAAAAACAGCGGCAATCCAAAATAGAACGCGATTCCAATGCCCCCAAATGCGGCATGTGTGATGCCGCCTGCCATAGAAAAGAGGCGATTAATCATGATAAGAGAACCGATTGTTCCGCAGGCGATGCNGACAAGGACGCTCGCAAAAATAGCGTTTTGGAAAAACTCGAAAGTCAGAATCTCAACCATGTTCATGTCTTTCGCAAAGAGATTCTGTTAGGCTCATCTCGACAGAGCAAAAATGTTGATGATTGTTTTCAAGATGTTTGAGAAAGTCAGTTTTGGATTGTTCTTTGGTGTTTTCATGCAAAAAAAGCTGTTTGTTGCAATAGGCGATTTTGTTGCAATAGGCAAGAACGAGATTGATGTCATGGCAGATTGTGATGATTCCCACTCCTTCGCTATGCAATGTATTCAGCAGCTCGTAAATTTGAATGGCGCTTTTGGAATCGAGGCTCGCTGTGGGCTCATCGAGCAACAAGAGCTTGCTCTTGCTCACGAGCGCGCGCGCGATAAACACGCGTTGGCGCTGCCCGCCGCTTAGGGTGTCAATCCGCTTGTCCCAATAATCTTGCATGCCGACTTTTTGCAAAATCTCTAGGGCTTTTTGCCTGTCGCTTTTGGTATAGAATCCCCAGATTTTTTGGTGAATGAGCCCCATCAAAACGACATCAAGAACGCAAATGGGAAAGTTTGGATTTGCCAAAGTATTTTGCGGCACATAACCCATGTCTTTTTTTTGGATATTGTCTAAAAAAACAGCATTTTTGGTTGGCAAAAGCGACAAGATGATTTTTATCAATGTCGACTTGCCGCCGCCATTTGGTCCAATGATTCCAAGAAAATCTGCGTCATGATACGCAAGATTGAGGTCATGCAAAACCTCCTCGTTGTCATAGCGGTAGTTTAGGTGCGAGATATGAAAGAGCTGCATCGTCTCCTCTTTAAATCATTGCAAACTTTGGGCAATCTTGCGCGCCGATTCGAGCAGATTCTGCTCCCAATCCTCCGCGAGATGGTCGAGCGTGAGAATCTCGATATTGCAACTTCGGCAACTCTGTGCAATGGTTTTTGCAAGAGAATCGGGGAAGCCCTGCTGCACAAAAATGGCGCGGAAGTTCTCCCTTTCGATAGTTTTCATGAGACGTTGCAAATCTCGCGGCTTGGGTTCTTTGCCCTCAATCTCTATCGGAATCTGCCGCAAATCATAGCGATGTGCAAAATAGCCCCACGATGGGTGGTAGATGATAAATTCTCTGAACCTTTTGCCCTTAAATTGCTCGCGAATCTGCGCGTCAAGTTGCGCAAGTTTTGCGCTAAAATCGGCAAGGTTTTTTTCAAAAATCTTGACGTTTTCGGGATAGATTCTGCCCAAAGAATCGGCGATAATTCTTGCTTGTTGTTGCACCAATATTGGGTCTAGCCATGTGTGCGGGTCGTCTGTGCCATGTTCATGCGGTTTGTGCGCGTGTTCGTGATGATGTGTGCCGTGCATGTTGGGCAGGCTCGCGAGCCCCTCGTTGGTCGGGACAATCCGCACATTTTGATATTGTTGCAACTTCGGCAGCAAGACAGATTCTAGCTCCAAGCCAATCGTGAAATAGACATCGCTTTTTTCGAGCGCCTGCATGGTCTGGGGCTTGAGCTCGAAGTTGTGCTCATCGGTGTTGGGCGGAATGACAACCTGAATCTCGAGCAAATCGCCCGCAATTTGACGCACAAAATATGCCTGTGGAGGAATGCTGACGCTCACAATGGGCTTGGCAAATGCGAGGCTAATGAGGCACAAAAATAAAAAACGCATTGGAATCCTTGTTGTAAATATAGAGTTGTAGCAAATATGGACTTATTTGTCTCTTAAAACTTGATTTTGTGGGCGCTTGCATGTTATAATCGGAATCAATAAAAGAAGCGCGAAGGAGAATATTGTGCGTGTCGTTTCTATTTTTATGCCTTGTCTTATGTTTTGTTTATTGTTTTGTTGCTCGTGGGCAGAAGTCGAGATGTACCATGCGAAAATGGGCAGCAGCGAGGTGATTGTGCTTTCGCTCACCAAGCGCGACATCAACACAAGCATTTTGCTGCCCCAGACGGACGCAGAAAAGAGCCTGATTCATCAATATCGAGCGCCGATAAACGAGCACAATATCGTGCTTGTCAAAGCGCCCAATTACAATCTGCTCGTCGACACGGGCTTTGCGAGCACCACAGCGGTGCTACAAGGCGCTTTGCGCGAGCTCGGGCTGCAATTTGACGACATCACGCATATCCTCATCACGCATGGGCATGGCGACCATGTCGGCGCGATTTTGAACGAAAGGGGCGAGAACAATTTCCCCAACGCGACATTGATGATAGACAAGAAAGAATACGATTTTTGGGCAAAGAGCGACAACGACACGGCGCGCAAGGCGTTTGAAAGCTTTGGCGAGAGGCGCATTTTTATCGAGCACAACATCGACTTGTTCCCCCAGAGCACGTTGCGCGTCTCCGCGTCTCCGGCGTATGGGCACACGCCGGGGCACATCACCGTGCGATTCACCTACAAAGACGACACCTTCGTTTTCTTCGCCGATTTGTTGCACAACTTCGCCGTTCAGACGCATGCGCCACAGATTTCGACAACCTATGACCATGACGGCGCGTTGGCTGCGCGCACGCGCACACGGCTTTTGAACACATACAAACAAGAGAAGATTCCCGTTGTGGGCACGCATGTGCCCTTCGTGCAACCCATTGTGCTCGAAGATGACTAAACATTTTTAGGCTTCTTTGCGCTGTTTGTCGACGATAATCTTTTGGTTGGTGAGTGTTGGAACACTCTTTGCTAAAGTTTTTCCAAAGGAGCGACTATGCAAGTTTGGAACAACAAAGCAATGCGAAGCTACAACAGCCTTTCGGGAATCTCGCCCAAGGCGAATGCGCTTTTACAGAATCTCAAGCAGAGATTTTCGGGAATGCAGATTGAAGTGGGGATTCCGAATGCCAACAATGTCTTTAAAAACGAGGGCAACAATCATCTCATGCTGCCCGTGAATATCTTGCAAAAAATGGCAAAAGATAGCGACTACACCGAGACATTGAAGCAAGATTTTCGGATTTTTGAACAGCAGATGTTGCGCGATGCCGACAACGATTCCGTGCAATCCTCGGGCTTTTTTGTCGACCTCGATGAGAGCTATGGCGCATGGGCGATTGTGAAGAATCTCGTTCCAAATGGCAACAACGATTCGTTGCGCCGCGCACAGCAGGAGCGGCAGCAATATGCGCGCGAGGGGCTCGAGGAGCAAGCGCCCGAAACGGAGCGTTTGTTTAGCAGGCGCGTGTTGATTGAATCGGGGCATCTCTATGAGCAGGAATATTCGCCGATAAACCGAGCGCCAAGCGTGGATATGATGCTTGATTTGCAGGCTTGATGTCGGAGGCTTGCGGCGCTAGGGCTTGCGGCGCGGGGCGAAGAATTTCTGCCAAAAACGCGCAAAAAAGTTTAAGATTAACTAAAAATATGCTACAATAGCTCCTATTCAACCAACCTCATTAGAGCCAAAGGAGTTATATGCGCATACTCATTATAGAAGACGAAATCACATTAACCAAGACCCTTGCAGACGGGCTTGCAGAGCTCAATTATCAAGCCGATGTGGCGGAGAATCTCAAAGACGGCGAGTACTACATCAGCATTCGCAATTACGACTTGGTTCTCACGGATTGGACATTGCCCGATGGGAATGGAATCGACATCATCATGCCCGTGAAGTCGAAGTCTCCCCGCACCGCTGTCGTGATTCTTTCAGACCGCGAAGACAAAGAAAGCGAGATAGAGGCGCTGCGCGCAGGGGCAGATGACTATATCAAAAAGCCCTTTGATTTTGATGTGTTGGTGGCTCGAATCGAGGCGCGATTGCGCTTTGGCGGCACGAACCTTATCGAAATCGAATCGCTCACAATCAACCCCGATGAAGAAAAAATTACCTATAACGGCGAAGAAATCGAGCTCAAGGGCAAGCCATTTGAGGTGCTCACACATCTCGCACGTCATCGCGACCAAATCGTGTCTAAGGAACAGCTGCTCGATGCGATTTGGGAAGAGCCCGAGCTCGTAACTCCCAATGTGATTGAGGTGGCGATTAACCAGATTCGCCAAAAAATGGACAAGCCGCTCAACATCGCGACAATCGAAACCGTGCGCCGCAGAGGCTATCGCTTTTGCTACCCCAAAGAGGCAAATAGTTAATGTTGCCGCTTGCCCCCACGTCACGTGGGCAGTTGATTCACAAAAAAATCTTGGCTCACACACTCACGCCCTTGAGCGCCTTTGAGAAGCTCAAGGGGAAGTTTTTGCTCGAATCTGCCTGCCTGCAAAGCGGGCGCGGACGCTATTCTTTGCTCGTTCTCACCCCCGCTTTCATGCTCATCAAAGACGCGGGGCAATATTTTTTGCTCGATGAATCGGGCAGGCATGATTTGAGCGCGCTCGATAACACAAAAGACTATCTCGAGTGGCTCGCGCATTTTCGCTCGTTTGCCCCAGAGGTGCAAGCCGACTTCGATTTCCCGCTCCCGCTTGGCGGCATCGGCTATTTGGGATTCGAGTTTTTTTCCGAAATCGAAAACATCGCCTTTCGTGCGCCCAAGCGCGTTGCGCATTATGATTGCGCGTTTGTGTTCCCGCGCGAGATTCTCGTGTTTGACCATTTGTACGATTCCGCTCATCTCTTCTGCCTTAGCTATGCGGGCGAGTCGTTTGTTCCCACGCAGCAGCGCCTCGATTCCCTTTGTGATTTGCTGCAACAAAGCGATGCGCCAAAGACATCGCAGAAACACAGCGCGAAGGTGATAGACCACGAGATTCCCTATCAGGACTTCGTGCGCACGATTCAAGACGAGATTTACAAGGGCAATGTCATGCAGTGCGTGCCCTCGCGCTCGCTCGAGGTGCACACCACCCTGCCGCCGCTCGAAGCCTACAAAAACTTGCGACACGAAAACCCGAGCCCCTATATGTTCTATTGCGACTTTGACGCGTTTGTGTTGCTAGGCGCGAGCCCCGAGATTATGGTCAAGCTCGATAATGATAAGCTCACCTTGCGCCCGATTGCGGGCAGTTGCCCGCGCGGTGCTGACCGCGAGGAGGACAGAGTGCTCGAATCGCGCTTGCTTAATGATGTCAAGGAGAATGCCGAACATCTGATGCTTGTCGATTTGGGGCGCAACGACCTCGCGAAGGTGAGCAAGCCGGGCTCGGTTGTCGTTGAGAAGTTCAAAACGCTCGAAAAAACGGCGCGCATTACGCACATTGCGTCNGAAATCACCGCCACATTGAGCGCGAGCAAAACGATTCGCGACATTCTGCATGCGACCTTTCCGGCGGGCACGGTGAGCGGCGCGCCNAANATNGCCGCTATCGAGCTGATTGCGCGGCTCGAGACCCACGCGCGCGGATTCTACGCGGGCTGTTTGGGCTATATCGACCACAAAGACAATCTCAACAGCTGCATCACCCTGCGCACCACGTTGTATCGCGATGGCGTGTATTACCTGCAAGCAGGCGGGGGCATCGTCTATGATTCCAACCCACAAAACGAGCAGCAAGAGACGCACAACAAAATGCGTTCCTTGCTCTACGCCATCACGCAAGGCGCGAGCGAAGAGCCCGCCGACAAAAACAATGAGGAGAATCGATGATACTGCTCATTGATAATTATGATTCCTTTACCTACAACATCGCCCAAGCCATCGCGCAGCTCGGGCACACGCTCAAAGTCGTGCGCAACGACAGAATCACGCTCGATGAAATCGCCGCGCTTTCACCCACGCATATCTTGATTGGTCCAGGTCCGCGNACGCCGAGCGANGCGGGCATTTCCATCGCCGTTGTGCAGCATTTTTGCGGCAAGATTCCCATTCTCGGCATCTGCCTCGGGCATCAGGCGATTCTCGCCGCGTTTGGCACGCCGATTGTGAATGCCAAGCACATCGTGCATGGCAAAGTCGAATCGATAGACCACCACGGCAAGGGGCTCTTTCGGCATATCCCGCCCAAAGTCAAGGTCGCGCGCTACCACTCTCTTGTGGGGCAAAGGGAGCGCATTGGCGAGGATTTCATCATCGCCGCGACAAGCGAAGACGGCGATGTGATGGCGGTTGAGCACAAAGAATACGCGCTCATGGGCTTGCAGTTTCACCCCGAATCGATTGGCACAGANCATGGCATGCAAATGCTACAAAACTTCTTGCANTATCGCCGCGAGAATCCGCCCACNCAGGCTTATTTGCAAAAGATTCTGCGTCTTGAGTCGCTCAANTTCAAAGAAGCCTATCATATTATGGACGAAATCACGGAGGGCGCGCTGACNGACGCACAGATTGGCGCGTTGTTGAGTTTGCTCGAGGTCAAGGGCGTGAGCGGCGAGGAGCTCGCGGGCTTTGCGAGCCTGCTCAAGAAAAAGGCGCTGTCGTTTAGGGTGCTCGATAGCCATGACAAGCGGCTCGATATTGTCGGCACGGGCGGGAGCGCGCAAAAGACGTTCAATGTCTCGACAACGGCTGCGCTGCTGCTCGCCAGCGGGGGCGTGCATGTCATCAAGCATGGCAACCGCGCGGTAACGAGCAAGAGCGGCAGCGCCGATTTGTTGCAGGGCTTGGGAATCGACACGAACCTAAGCGCCGAGCAATCGTTGGCGATGTATCGCGAGCATGGCTTCGCGTTTCTGTATGCCGCCAAATACCACGCCGCGNTGCGCTTCGCGAGCCCTGCGCGCAAGTCGCTTGGCTTCAGAACCGCCTTCAACCTCGTGGGACCCTTGAGCAACCCCGCGAACGTGACGCACCAGCTCATCGGCGTGTTCGACAGGCGCTACACNGAGATTATGGCAGAATCGCTTAGCATTTTGGGCATCAAACGTGCGCTTGTCGTGAGCGGCTTTGACGGCTATGACGAAATCTCGCTTTGCGCCCCAACGCACATCACGGAGCTCAAGGACGGCAACATCAAAAGCTTCGACTTCACGCCGCTNGAGGTCGGGCTCGACTATGTCGATTCCTCGCTGCTTGCGGGCGGCAGTGTCGAGAAAAACACGCGCATTACAATGGATATTTTCCGCAACTTGCCCTCGCCCAAGCTCGACCTCGTGGCGCTGAACATGGGCGCTGCGCTCTATCTNTANGGGCAAGCGCAAAGCATTGCCGAGGGCTTTTTCGCGGCAAAAGACATCATCGCGAGCCAAAAGGTGCTCGCGCTGCTTGAGAGCTTGCGCGGCTTTCATGCGTTGCAATAGTCGGAGNTGCAAGCCGCCGCGAGCCGCGCCCTAGTAGCTGATTTTGTANTGGATATAAAAAATAATCTTGAGCGGCTTTTTGGGGCGCGGGTAGTCTTTGTACGAAATCTCGATGGTGCGCAGGCTGTTTTTGTCGAACATCTCATAGCCCGATGAACTCGTGATTCTCAAATCCGTGATGTCGCCATTGGGTTGCAAAAAAAACTCGACACGATTGACACCTTGCAGCCCCAGCCGCCCGGCTTCTTGTGGATAGCGGAGGTTGCGCTGCGTGATAGTGTAGATTTTGCGATAGTTTTCGTCCAAATAGGCTTTGTCTATCTCTTTTATATCTTCAAGCGGAGTTTCTCTTGCAAGAACTATTCTCTTTACGCCCTGCTCCGCCCAAAACTTTGCCGAATACTTGTTCGTGGTATTCGCTTGAGTGGATAGATGCAATTCAAGTTTTGGCGCAACTTCCTTGCATAAAGCAAG
>JAAVGZ010000003.1 GCA_014799985.1 Helicobacter sp. | reverse complement strand
GGACGATGTCATCGTCCACAGCGCTTCGTCTATGTTAATATGAGAACATAGACGTGTGCGCTGTGGTTGGGACGTTAAGATTAAAGAGCAATGGAGAATCAAAAATTGCAGAATCCAAAGCGCGGCTGTGCTGTGGCTTCGCCATAGCTTTGCGCGCGCTTTTTCTGGGGATTCTGTCATGTTGAGCGAAGCGAAACATCTCTATGCTTGGAATCTTGAAAGATTCTACTTATCTGTCATTGCGAGAGGCGTTAGCCTCGTGGCAATCAACCGTCTCTAAACGCTTGGACACGTTTGCTTGCTTCAGCTATCGCCTCGCAATGACCCCAAAAACGTCATTGCACCCAAGCCAAAACATGACGCGCAACAAGCACGCGGCGCTAGCCCCTTAAGGCACATTTTACATGGTTTTAGGTAGAATCGATGCGTTTTAGATTATAAGGAGGAAACGATGAGAGAGGTGCAATACGAAGACATCAAATCTGCTGTTGCAAAGCTTGCGATTGACGCGTGCTGTATTCAGACGCCCGACATCAAGGCGGCTTTTGCGGGCGCGAAAAAGACCGAGCAATCGGCTTTGGGGCAGAATATCTTGGACACATTGATTGAGAATGGCAAGATTGCGCAAAACAATATGATGCCAATCTGCCAAGACACGGGTATGACGGTGGTTTTTGTCGAGATTGGGCAAGATGTGCATATCGTGGGCGGCTATATCGAGGACGCGATTAACGAGGGCATTAAAAAGGGCTACACAGAGGGCTATTTGCGCAAGTCTGTTGTCGAAGAGCCGCTGTATGAGCGCAAGAATACGACAAACAATTCGCCTGCGGTGATTCACACACGCATTGTCAAGGGCGATAAGCTCCACCTCAAAGTCTGCCCCAAAGGCTTTGGCAGCGAGAATAAGAGCGTGCTCAAAATGCTTGTGCCTGCTGACGGAATCGAGGGCGTGAAAAAGGTTTTCACCGAAGCCGTGAAGCTCGCCGGACCAAACGCCTGCCCACCGATGGTGATTGGCGTTGGCATTGGCGGCACAATGGAAAAAGCAGCGATTCTCGCCAAGCAAGCGGCGGTGCGCGAGATTGATTCGAAAAACCCCGACCCACGTTACGCGAAGCTCGAGGAGGAGTTGCTCGAAATCGCGAACAAAACGGGCGTTGGACCACAAGGGCTCGGCGGGACAACCACCGCGTTTACCGTGAATGTAGAATGGTATCCTACGCACATTGCGGGGCTTCCTGTGGCTGTGAATATCAATTGCCACGCGGCGCGACACGCCGATATTGAGCTATAAGGAGGGAAAGATGTCAGAACCAAAGAAAATCACAGCACCTTTGAGTAAAGAAGTGGCAAAGAGCCTCAAGGCGGGCGAGAGCGTGCTCATTAGCGGCACGATTCTTTGCGCGCGTGATGCGGCGCACAAGGCTTTGACAGAGGCGCTTGCGCGCGGCGAGAAGCTCCCTGTGGATTTGGCGGGCGAGACGATTTATTATCTCGGACCAACGCCTGCGAAGCCGGGCAACGCGATTGGCAGCGCGGGACCAACCACGAGCGGACGCATGGACAAATACACGCCGACAATCATCGAGCAAGGAATCCACGGAATGATTGGCAAAGGCTACCGAAGCAAGGAAGTCATCGATTCTATGGTCAAACACAGCGTGGTGTATATGGTTGCGGTGGGTGGCGCGGCGGCGCTTATCTCGAAATGTATCACCAAATACGAGGTGTTGGCGTATCCCGAGCTTGGACCCGAGGCGGTGGCGCGGCTCACGATTGAGAACTTCCCCGCGATTGTCGCGATTGACGCGCAAGGCAACAACTATTACGAGGTTGGGCAAGCGCCGTATAAGAAAATCTAGCTTTCTTCTTCCGCTCCGCGCCCTTGAGGGCGCGGGTTCTTTTTGGAAATTCATATATTTTCTTTTATTTTTTCTAGAATCTATTATTTTTTATTATATTTTAATCTTAAAAGTGCTAGAATTGCTGGCGAAATTCGAGGGGGGAACAAGCCCCCACTTCTTTTGGCTTTCTTTGATATAGCAATTTGATGTTTTGATGATTTTTTAAATATCAAAAAAAGGGGAGGAAAGCAGCTGGCCTATCTCCCCGCTAAATGCTGTTACGCATTTTTGTTCAGCGATAGAATGATAACATTTTTTGCTGATATTTGGTTTAAAAAATAGAAAGTATGTTATTTTTTGGAATATTTTGAATTGCAAAATTATAAAATCATTCTTAATAAAGTAATTTTTATTTTTCTTGAATCTTTTTAAAAGCTTCAAGATTTCTTGTTTTTTGATTTTCCTTATTTCTTCTGAAACACAGAGTTCATTAAAAAGCATTATGAGTGCTACAATATCATGAAGTAATGGGCTTGACGAGACTTTTTGTCTTACTAAGGCAGAAAGATTTGGCATTTTTGCAAGTTGAGTTTGCAGATATTTATTGGGTGAAAAATTCTCATTATATGGAATCTTGATTGTGTTGAGAATGCAATTGTTATGCGCAGCTGCATTGCGTAATCTATGCGCACAATACGCTAAAGAATATAATTGTTGATGTTGTTTATCGGGATATTGTTTAAAATAAAATTGATAAAATTTCAAAAAATCCCCAAAACTCAAAATTTCTATGAGATTCCATAACGCAAAATTTTCTTGATATTTCGAGGTGAGATTTTTGATAAAAGAAACACTACTAGCTTTTTTGTTAATTTGTTTTTTAATATTAGGATTTTCAAGCAAAAAATCTTTGACAACCTGATAACCATCTTCGCTAGAATTATTGCAAAAATGGGCGTTGAGAGATACTTTGAGCAAATGTTCAACATCAAGACATAGATTCAGAATGAATCTTCGCAAGTACATATCAAGCTTCGAGAACTCAACCAAATAGGCAAAATCAAGATTTTTGTAGATACCATTATGCTTTTCATAATTTTTTGCATAGGATTTAATTTTGAAAAAATAGTTGTGGTTTTCTAAAAATTCTCTCGCCTTTTGTTCCGAGCAAAGCTCAAAGCTAATGCCCTGTTGTTTCATATACTCAATTTGCTCATCAATAGTCAGTTTAGGCTTGAGAGTCGATTCGTGTTCATCTATTATTTGTTGCTCCCTCCGATATTGCATGTAAGCCACGAGCGCTTTTTGCATTAGTTCTTCTTTTGTGATATGCTGCTCTTTAGCAAATTGCAGATAGAGTTCTTGTAGTTCTTGTGATAGCTCTAGTGTGATATGCATGGTTCTCCTTGTTGTTTGTGATTTTTATTTTATTGTTATTCAATTCATATTATTTATGAGTCTTAATCCTCATTTTCCCATTTTTCTTTAAGTTGTGAAACGACATAAAGTATTGGCTTATTTGCCCTATATTGCACTTCCATATCCACAGCAAAATTATAGTGATAAGGATTTTGAAGTATTTCTTTTCTGATATTTTCATTTTCAATTAAGACTTTGATTGGCCTTTTTGATATTTTTTCACAGATTGCCTTATCTGCTTTTTTAGATTGAATATTTGTTTGGACAAAGTAAATCAAAGCATTTTTTACAAAATCGCTATTTGTTTTTTCTTCTAATTTATTTGGTAAATATTTAAGGCTATTTTCTTTTAATATACGAGTTTCATCAAAATTAAGATTAAAGGTAGCATTACTAAAATCATTATAAATACTAATGCTAGCATTAGGACTAGAAACAACATTTCCTATACCATTGATATTTTTAACAATATCTTCATCTAGGTTTTGAGGGTTGTTTTGTGTTGAAGCAATTAGAGCATTTTTATACTTATTTAGATTTTCTATAAATGAAACTATCACATTAGCATTTTCCATAAAAGGCAAAGAATTGACAGCAATAATTTGTATCAGCTCAAATATCATAGAGCCCTTACGAACTTCTCGTATAAATATTTCTGATTGCCCATAAGTCTGTTTTTTTATTTCTCTTTCAACGCTTTGTAAGGTTTCAAAAAGTTCAGAAATTTTTAAATTATTATTTTCTATTTTTATAGTTAATTTGTTAGCTTCATCTAATGATGTTTTATATTCCATATATTAATAATACCTCGCTTTCACTTAGATTATACAACCCATACACCAATTTATCAATTTCAGTTTCTAGGGTGCTTGTGTCGGGTATTTTGCCATGTTGAGGGCTTGCTTGATGCGGGAGCATTAGCGAGTAAATTTCCGCAGGGACAAACATCTCTGTTCTCTTGAATAGATTTTTCGCAATACAATACCTAGAATGATAAAAGAAATTCTCCAATGTTTTCATTTATAAATATCCCCTCTGCTGCTTGCCTTGTAGGCATAGATTAAAATCTGTTCTTCGAGTACCTCATACAAAAAGCGATACTTGCCAAGCCTCAAACGATACTTATTTTCCTCACCCTTTAGCTTGGCTATATCGAGTGTGTTTTCATAGGGGTTTTGTGCGATTTGCCGAAAGCTACTTAAGACTTTTGGTGCTAAATCTCTATGTTTTTCTAAGAATTTATCAAATTCCTTGCTTGTTATCACTTGATAGGGCATTATAAATATTTCCTTTCAAGCTCTTCTAGGCTTATGGTCTCACCTTTTTCCAAGTCTTTACGAGCCTTTAGCCAAGCCTTTCTGTCAGCTTTGGTTTCTATCACTTCCTTTGTGATGTTCGCATTTTGAATGCTTTTCACGCCCTTAATGAGCTTAATCGCATTAATGATTTGCTCTTTATTTTGGTCGCTGATTTGTACTTGCAGTGTCATTTTTGCTCCTTATTTTCTATAATATTAATTTCCTCATCGCTCAAATTATACAACTCATACACCAATTTATCAATTTCGGATTCTAAGTTGCTTATGTCGGGTATTTTGTCATGTTGAGGCGAAGCCGAAACATCTCTCTTGGGCTTTGTATGAGATTCTTCAGTCGCTAAAGCTCCTTCAGAATGACAATTTGCCTTGATTGCTAGAATCTCATCGACTAAGGCGATGATTCTATCAACGATTTTTTGGTTTGATTTGGTGATTTTTGGAATCGGTAAGGATTCTAATTCGTAAAGATTGACATGGTTATTAGTGCTCGTGATTCTAAAAAGCCAATTTAAAAGAAATGAGTTTAGAAGCCCAACTAAGAATTTTGCGTCTCTTGCATTCTTGCAATATGAAATATTGCAAGAATGCAAAAACACAATTTTTGTGTTTTTGGATTCTGTAAAATTCGCATATATGCGATATTTATCTGTCGTTCCTGTAATATTCTGTGTAGCAATGATATATGATTTTTGATTCTTTTCAATAATTTTTCTTGTCATTTCATTATCAAGCCCATAAAAAGGCTCTTTGTCCAAATACCAACGATGGCAATGCGCCCCCTTATAAATCAAAATATCGGTTGGCTTATTACTTTGAATTTTGCTTAAGTGAATTGTGTTGATATTGCCTTGCAAACTAAAGTCTAGCAAATCTTTTAAGAGGATTTTGTCTGTTTTAACTTTAGCTACAATTGCCATTTCGCCCTTTTTGATAAGGGGAATCTCATAGAGTGGGAAAAAGTCTAAAATCTGTTGCTGGGTAATGCTTTCAAATTGAATCTTGTCCATTTGAGATTCTGTATTGTTGATAGCAATTTGAAAACTATGCAATTTATCTGGTTTGAATTTTTGAAATTCTACGATACAAACGCCTTGTATAACATTAGTAAATATTTTTTGATTTTTCTTAAACTCCACAAAGTAGTGCATTTGTGTGTTTTTCAAGAGCAATTCTCTCGTATATTGCGCTGATAAATCACACATTATGGAACTTTGGGTAATTAAAGAAATGATAGAGTTTGTATGCCCCAAATTATAGCCCAATTCAATAAAGACTTTATAGAGATTCTGTTTGCCCTTGTCCTTGCCCTCACTAAAAGGATAGAGCTTTGCATTAAAAATATTTTTTGGAACTTGCATATACGGCGGATTGCCTATCACCAAATCAAAGCCCAGAAAGTCGCCATTACTATCGAGTACTTCAGGAAAGGCAAAACGCCATTCAAAGGCGTTTTTGTATTCTGCACCGCTTAGGGCAAGGGTGAGTTTTTTGCGTAAGATTTGGATTTTGCCATAGGATTCTAATGCCCTCTCTTGCTCTTCTTCACTCAACGTTGGAGTGCCAAAAAGATTGAATTGCAAAGAACCTAAGCCCTCTAGTAAGCTTGCATCATCAAGTAAATAATTGTTGAATTGTTTGATATGGGATTCTATCGCCTTTTCTAGCTCTTTTTTTGTCTTTGGGTCTTTGAGTGTTAGGGTAAAGGTTGCTTGAATCGTCTCAATTTGCTTTTCAATATCTTTCTTGGAGATTGTCATCAAGTTTTGGTCGGCATTTTTGTATTCAAAGACAAGCTTTTTGTATTGCTCGATTTGGAAATTGATATTTGGAATCGTGCGTAATGAATCGCTAAGATTAAAGCGAGAGATAAGGCTATTCCCACACTTGATATTAATATCAATATTGGGCAGTGTCTCTAGCCTTTTGTTTGGAATGTCCTTATAATAGCTATATTTGAGCAGCTCAATCCAAAGGCGAAGCTTGGTAATCTCGCATGAGTTTGGGTTAATATCCACACCAAAGAGGCAGGATTCAATGAGTTTGCGTTTGGCAAAAAATAATGCCCTTTGAATCTTGTGGGATTCGATGTTGTCGTGTGCGGGTAGGGTATAGGTAAAAAGTGCGTTTTGGGAATCTCGTATCACGATTTCATCACGTAAGATTTCTAGCGTGATGTCTTTGATTCTATGATGATTTTCATCGCAGAGAATCCCAAGCTTGAACTTGAGCAAAATCAATTCATTCAGGGCAGAGACAAGAAAATGCCCACTGCCCACAGCGGGGTCGCAGATATGAATCGAATCAAAGATTGCATTTGCTTGTTTGTAGCCTTCTTTATTGTCTGTGAGTTTGTCGATTTTGTTTTTGAGTTCGTCAAGATTTTGGCAATCCCAATTTTGCGATTCATTAAACTTTTGTAGCACGACTCTTTCTAGGCTCTGCTTGCACATATAGCGTGTGATGAAGCTTGGGGTATAGAAGCTACCCTCTTTGTAGCCATTGAGCTTTTCAAAGACGAGCCCTAGCACTGCGGAGTTAATGAGTTTGTCAAAATTCATTTTTGTATGGTTTTGAATATCTTGTGCTGTGGTCGTGAAGTCATAAGCATGCAGAAAGGCAAAGAGATATTCTAAGAGCGGCAAGGTGGAATCTTTATCTTTAGCATTGAGATTTAGAGATTGACAAAAGTTTTTGTCTTTGTAGAGAATGGAATCATGATAGAGGATTATGGGCTTAGATTCGAGTAGTTTGATTTCTTTGCCTTCAATCTCTAAGGCTGTTTTTTCAAAAAGGCTTGAGTTGAGATAGGGGATAGAGCTTAGAGATTCTGGAATATTGCTATCTCTATTTTCTTCTATCTTTGCCAAAATATCAAAGAATAGGGTATTGAGAGCTTGGAAGTCTTTGAGGCAATCGAGGTTTAAGAATGGTTTTTGGATATGCTTGAAGCTTAAGAGCATCGATTCTAAGAGGCGCAAGAATAATAAGCGATTGTTCCACGTTGTCAGCAAAGAAAAGAGAATCTCAAAGTCCTTGTCTCTCTCAAGCTCAAATGTCGAGCATATCGAATCAAGGAGTGTGTTGGGCGCAAGGCTTGGCAGAATGAGCACCTTGCCACTCTGCACATTTTCTTTGAGCCCCAAAATATAGAGCAATTCATCATAGAAATCTTGGTTTAGGGTGTTTGCGTCAAGATAGGTTTTGCGCTTGAGCAGCACGTGGGGGCTTAGGACTTGGTAGAGGAGTGGGAGGATATGATGGGATTCTTTGTTGTTGGTGCGTTGGGATTCTTCGGCTGAAGCCTCAGAATGACAATCGGAATCTTGTTTGTCATGTTGAGCTTTCATAGAAAGCGAAACATCTCTATTATTTTGAAGAGATTCTTCAGCCTTGCTTTGCAAGACTTCAGAATGACAATTGTTAATTTTGTCATGTTGAGGCAAAGCCGAAACATCTCTTTTAGAAGCCCTTGATTTTTTGCCCAGAGATTCTTCACCTGCTAACGCAGGTTCAGAATGACAAGAGGAATGTTCAAAATGGCAACTTGCAAGGATAGAATTATCAACCCGAAAATGCGTATATTGAATCTCCATATCAAGATTAGGCAAGAGATTGCTAAGCTCCTCATAGAATCTCTTCGTGCTTGCGTCATTGCCCTCTTTGTGCTCGCAATTCTTAAAAGCCTTTAGAATCACCTTGTCTTTGGCAAAAGCCGCATAAACTTTAGCGTCTATGATATAAAAGTCCTCTGTGTCGGTTAAGACAATATGTGTTAAATTGTTGTTTTTGTTTGTGATCGTCTCACGTAGAAAATAGAGAATCGATTCATAAAAGGCTTTGCATTCAAGATTTGGATTTTGCACATTAGGTTTCACAAACTCATGGCTATTGCTGCTGCTCTTAACTTCAAAAAGCACCTTTGGCACAGAATCGTCATAGATTGCCAAATCGATTCTATCTTTCGTGTTGCAATCATAACCAAACGATTGATGCAAGAAATCACGCAAGAGATTCTTTTGGTGCTCCTCCGATTCACCCTTAGAATCCGCAATGCCCGCCAGATACGATTCCAAGCTTTGTCTAAACTCCCCAAGCGCGTCTTTTGCGGGAGAAAAGGGGCTATGGCTTTGCACAAAATCGTGCAATGTTCTAGGGCAATAGCGCATGTCTCCTCCCGCTCGTTTTTGCCCATTCTAGCGCGCATACGCTTTAAGGGGGCTTAAGGCTTTGGCGCAGCGCATTTTACAGCCTCTTTGCCAAGCGCATTTCGCCCGACAAAGAGAAATGCGACATTCTTTGACGCTACCCCACAAGCTTCAACCCCACAACAGCGACAATAATGAGCGCGACAAAAAAGAGTTTCTTCAAACTCTTGCTCTCACCAAAAAACAAAATGCTGACCGCCACGCCCCCCGCTGCGCCGATTCCCGTCCAAATCGCATAGGCTGTTGCCATCGCGATTTCTTGCATGGCGAGCGAGAGAAAGCTGAAGCTTAGCATAAACTGAATGAGCATGCCGAGCAAAAAAATCTTTGCGCCGCTTAGGCTGTATTTTTTCATCGTGATGACGCCGACAATCTCCAAACAACCCGCAACGAACAGATAAACCCAACTCATTTACTATCCTTACGCAAATCATGATTCCGATTCAAAGCCTGCATTTCTTGGACAACATCATCTAGTCCCAATTCATGGGTAAGCCCCTCGACAGAAACCCGCTCTTGCGCGCTCTCCTTCTCGCTTGTCGCGAGCTTGAGCCCGATGACGCCGATGAGCAAAAGCAAGATGAGCACGATTTTGAGCAACGAAAATGGCTCGCCAAACACGAGGATTTCGGCGAGCGCGATGCCGACCGTGCCGATTCCGACAAACACGCTATACGCCACGCCGATTTCGATGTCGCTCTTGATTGCCAAAGCCATAGCGGCAAACGAGAACAAAATCCCGATTCCCGTGAGCGTGTAGAGCAACAGATTGTCCGCATATTTGAGCCCACTCGCCCAAAAACATTCAACGATTCCGCCGGCGATGATGAGCAACCAAGCGAGATTGGTAGAAATTTTCATGTTAAATCCTTAGCAATAAAATATAGATTGAGGCGATTCTGAATCAAGAAAAGCCCAAGCCGATTGCAAATAACAAGAATCTTATGAAAGCAAAAAATCAGAGAAGAGCGAGATAGGAATAATGCAGGCGCAGCAAGATGTTTGTATAGGCATAGCGATGAGACGCGGGGAGCGGACGCGCGGCGCAGAAAACAAAGCCGCAAGAGCCGCAACGGCGCGACCACGCTGGAACGCGAAACGGCGACCAAGACGAAAGGCGAAACGATGCCATGCAACCTCCTTTTTGTTTGCGGCATTATAGCACAAATTTTTCGCGCATTTTCCCAAAAATTTCAGCTATTTTTAATGTTTTTTGTGCCATAATGCGCTTTCTTTTGATGATGTGATATGTGGATAGGTGGGTGAGTTGGCTGAAACCACGTCCCTGCTAAGGACGCGTAGTCGTTAAGATTACCGAGGGTTCGAATCCCTCCCTGTCCGCCACTTCAACATTCTTTAAGCAAAAATGCGCTACAAACCACCTACTTTAACAATACAAAGCGAGAAAAATATGGCAAAAAATGAACTCATCGGCGGCGCTTTGTGGGACGCATATTCCAACAAAGTCGCGCAAAGAATGGACAACCCAACCTATTTAGGCGTGATTACCCAAGAAGAAGCCGACAAACGCGGCTGTAAGCTCGTTGTCGCCGACTATGGCGCAGAATCATGTGGCGATGCCGTGCGGCTCTATTGGCTCGTTGACCCAAAAAACGATACGATTGTTGAGGCGCGGTTCAAGAGCTTCGGCTGTGGCACGGCGATTGCGAGCTCGGATATGATGGCGGAGCTCACGATTGGCAAGACGATTGACGAGGCGGTGAAGATTACGAACATCGATGTCGAAAGGGCGTTGCGCGATGACCCCGACACGCCCGCTGTTCCGGGGCAAAAGATGCACTGCTCGGTGATGGCGTATGATGTGATTAAGAAGGCGGCGTCTATCTACAAGGGCGTGGATATGACGAGCTTCGAGCCCGAAATTATCGTCTGTGAATGCGCGCGCGTTACCTTGAGCACGCTCAAAGAGGTCATCAAGCTCAACAAGCTCACCACGATTGAGCAAATCACGGCTTATACCAAAGCCGGCGCGTTTTGCAAGAGCTGCATTCGCCCCGGCGGGCACGAGGAGCGCGAGCATTATTTGGTCGACATTCTCGAGGAATGCCAGCGCGAGATGCGCAGCGAGGAGCTCGCCAAGCAGGCGAACCTCGCGCAGGGTGGCGCGCTCGCGTTTGCGCAGATGACGACCGTGCAAAAGCTCAAGGCTGTCGATAAGGTGATTGACGAGCAGATTCGGCAGATGTTGGTGATGGACGGCGGGAATCTCGAGGTCATCGACATTCGCGATTCAAGCGATGGGCACACCGACATCTATATCCGCTATCTCGGCGCGTGCTCGGGCTGTGCGGCGAGCTCGACAGGCACGCTCTTTGCGATTGAATCGATTCTGCAACAGCACCTCGACAGCTCGATTCGCGTTTTCCCTGTCTAGGCGAAAACGAGCGCGCTGCCCTGCAACAAGTCGTTGTAGATTTGCCCGCCGATTTGCGTTTTGCCAAACGCGATGAAATGCGGGTTTTTGATAGATTCTTTATTGTAAGCCAAAGGCGCTTTGGAATCGCAAGCAAGAATCGCGCCGCCGCTTTCGCGCAAGATGATGTCCGCCGCCGCCGTGTCCCACTCTTTCGTGCCATTCAATCGTGGATACAAATCGACAAGCCCCGCGGCGGCATAGCAGATTTTGAGCGCCGAGCCGCAGGCAAGCGGCGTGAGTTGGTATTTCTCGAAAAATCGCTGCGTTTGCTCCGTGCCATGAAACATGGACGCAGCGGCAACGAGCCCAGCTTGGGCGATTCTCCGCTCGCCCGTGAGCCTTTGCGCGTTGTCGTGGCGCGCGCCTTGTGCCTGCGCGTCTGCCCAAAAAAACGCGCCCCCACCTGCAAACGCGGCATAGAGCAAGCCAAGCGCGGGCGCAAAAACCGCGCCGACAACGGGCACATTGTCGCGCACAAGCGCGATACAAATCGAGAATCCCTCGTTTGCCCTGATGAAATCCTTCGTGCCATCGAGCGGGTCGATGAGCCAAAACGCGGGCAAGTCGCGCCGCGCTTCGTAAGGCAAAATGCCCTCTTCGGAGCAAACGGGCAGCCCCGTGCTTGCGAGCTGCTCGCAGATGTAGTGGTGCGATTCCATATCCGCCTGCGTAACGGGCGTTTGGTCGCTTTTGAGCCGCACATCTGCCTTGCCATAATGGCGCATCACGCGTTCGCCCGCGCCCAGCGCGATTCGCGCCGCTTCAAACATCAATGTAGAATCGGGTTTCATAGGTTTTTCCAATCAATCTCAAGGTCGCTTTTGCAATCAATCTCGCACCAGCCGCCATCGACAAACACAGCCTTCGCGTTGTGGTAGCGGTCTATCAGGCATTGCAAGAAGCTTGTCATGTACATATTTCTAAAGTTTTGATTATCATAAAGCGCGCTTTTGTCGAGCGAATCGTAGGTCGCAATCACCTCGCGCAAGAATCCCGCGCCAAATGCGAAGAGCCCAATGTACTGCCCCTCAATCTCCTCGAGCGTCTTGGGCTTTTTGCCCAGCTCGAGCAAGCGCTCGCCATCGCAGCGTAGCGTCTCGGCATCATCGAGCGGATTTGCAAAGCGCTTTTGCCAGAGCCGCTGCCATGCCCTGTCGACGACAATGCGCAGCTCGCCTTCGCAATGCAGCAGCGCGCGCACGATAGAAGGCTCATAGACGATGTCGGCATACGAAACAATCAGCCCCTCGCCACGTTCGCAGAGTTGCGCAAGCAGCGGGCGCGCGCAAAAGAGTGTCGCGACCATGTTAGTTGAATCATACTCGGGATTCTCAAAGATAGTCTGTATGCCCAAGCTTTGCGCATGCGCTCTAAGCTCGCTCATGAGATAACCGCCGACAATGGCGATGTCTTGCACCCCAGCGGCGCGCAACGCCTCGACTTCGTAGTCCAAAATCGCCCTGCCCTGATAATGGACGAGGCATTTGGGGCGATTGCTCGTGAGCGGCATGAGCCGCGAGCCAAAGCCAGCGGCGAGAATCAATGCTGTCATGGTGCTCCTTTAGAATGTGATATTCTCGACAAGCTCGCAATTTTCGCCGCGCACGAGCAGCGCGTCAATGCAATAGTTTTGGTTGCTTTGTGTCGCGTTGAGATAGACATGTGCGCTTTTGAGAATTCTCTCGAGCTTTTTGGGCGTAATCGCATAGATGGGCTCGAAGCTGCTGCCGCTCTTGACCTCGACAAAATGCAGCACGTCCTTTTTCATCGCGATGATGTCAATCTCGCCAAAGCGCGTGTAGAAGTTGCGCGCGACAATGCGAAAGTCGTTGTGGCGCAAGAACGTGGCGGCTTTGTCCTCGGCGAGATTCCCTTTGGCGCGGCTCATTGCGAATCTTTGATGCGAATCATCACGGGCGCGTGGCGCACGAAGCGCAATGCGGCGAGCTTGGCAATGGCGGATTTGATGTGCTTCTCGTTGCAGAGGTGGGTGGCAAGCAGAATCTTCGCGCCCTTTTGGCTGCTTGGCTGCAAAAGCGAGCGAATCGAGATGTTCTCGCTGCTTAGAATCTGTGCGACTTGCGCAAGCACGCCCGCTTCATCGGCGACATCAAGCCGCAGATAATAGCGCGAGCAAATCGAATCTTTGTCGCGCAGCACGAGCCCGCTTTCGAGCGACTTTTTGAAGCCAAGCATCGGCGTGCTCTTGCAACGCGCAATCTCGATGAGGTCGGAAATCACCGCGCTCGCTGTGGCTTCGCCGCCCGCGCCCGCGCCATAGTACATCGTCTCGCCCACGCAGTCGCCCACGACACTGATTCCGTTCATCACGCCATCGACACGGCTAATCATCTCGCTTTGGGGCACAAACGCGGGGTGGACGCGCAGCTCGACCTCGTTGTCGACCTTGCGCGCAATCGCAAGCAGCTTGAGGCTATACCCAAACTCGCGCGCAAACGCGATTTCGTCTTCGGAAATGTTGGTGATTCCTTCAATCAGAATCGAATCGGGCTTCGCGTTGATTCCATAGGCGATGCTTGCGAGAATGAGGAGCTTGTGCGCCGCGTCAAAACCGCCGACATCAAAGCTCGGGTCGGCTTCGGCATAGCCGAGCTCTTGCGCCTTGCTTAGCGCCGTTGCGTAGGGCATGTCGTGCAAGAACATGTTTGTCAAGATGAAGTTGCATGTGCCGTTTAGAATCCCGCAAATCTCGAGGATATGGTTCGCGCCAAGCCCATCGCGCAGGGCTTTGATGATGGGGATTCCGCCCGCAACGCTCGCCTCGAAGCCAATCGGAATCTCGCCCGCAATCTCTTGCAGCTCGTAGCGATAATAGGCGAGCATCGCCTTGTTGGCAGTAACGAGGTTTTTGCCCGCGCGCAGCGCCTTTTGCGCGACAATGTATGCGTCCTCGATTCCGCCCATAAGCTCCACGATGGTGTCAATCGTTGGGTCGTTCAAGACAGCATCGACATCATCGACAAGTCGAAACGAAACGCCCGCACGACTCTTTTGCAGATTGCGCACCGCGCCGATGACGGGAATGATTTCCTCGCCCGCGCGCGCGGCAATCACGTCTTGGTTGCTGTGCAGAATCTGCGCAACGCTGCTGCCCACAACGCCAAGCCCAATGATTCCTACTCGCATGCTTTTTTCTCGTTCTCAAGCGTCTTGAGGAACTGCTTGACATTGCGCGCCGCTTGGCGAATGCGCTTTTCGTTTTCGATGAGCGCGATACGGACATAGTTCTCGCCGCTCTCGCCAAAGCCAACGCCCGGGCTCACGGCGACTTTTGCTTCTTTGAGCAGCCGCTTGCTAAACTCGAGGCTGCCGAGATGGCGCGCGACTTCGGGGATTTGCGTCCAGATGAACATCGTGGCTTTGGGCTTTTGCATTTCCCAGCCCGCATCGCCAAAGCTCTTAATCAGCACGTCCATGCGCGCCGAGTAGCGGTCGCGAATCTCGGCGACACATGTTTGGTCTTCGTTGAGCGCAATCGTTGCGGCAACCTGCATGGGCGTGTACATGCCATAATCCACCCAGCTCTTGATTTTTTGCAACGCGGCAATCATCTTGGCGTTGCCCACGACAAAGCCCACGCGCCAGCCTGCCATGTTGTAGCTCTTGGAGAGCGTGAAGCTCTCGACTGCGACATCTTTCGCGCCGGGCACCTCGAAAATCGAGGGCGTTTTGTAGCCATCGAAGCTCAAGTCGGCATAGGCGATGTCGCTGATGATGTAGAATCGCTCCCTTTTGGCGAGCGCGACAAGGCGCTCGTAGAATCCCTGCCCGACCGTTACGGTCGTGGGGTTGTGCGGGAAGTTTACGGTGATGAACTTGGGCTTTGGCAGTGCCTCTTTGAGCGCATGCTCGAGGTCGCGGAAATAGGCGTCCTCGTCTAGCTCGCGATTCTCGTTGTATTTCAGCGCAAACTTGGTAACGTTCGCGCCGACAATGATAAAGGCATAATAATGAATCGGATACATCGGCTCGGAGACAATCGCGTTGTCGCCGAAGCTTGAAATCGCCTGCACGAGATGCACATAGCCCTCTTTGCTGCCAAGCGTTACGCATGCCTCGTTGTCGGGGTCGAGGTCAACGCCATAGCGGCGCTTGTACCAATTGCAAATCGCAAGGCGGAGCTTGTAGATTCCCTTGCTCGCCGAGTAGCCATGATTCTTGGGCTTTTGCGCCGCCTCGCAGAGCTTGTCGATGATGTGCTGTGGTGTGGGACCATCGGGGTTGCCCATGCTAAAGTCAATCACGTCTTCGTTGTTTTGGCGCATTTGCAGCTTGATTTCGTTGATGACCGCAAAGACATACTTGGGTAGCCGTTTCATTTTGTCAAATTGTATTTCGTCAAACATTGTCGTTCCTTTATTGTTGCAACACGGTGCGGATTCCTGTTTTGATGGCTGCGGGCGAGTGCTCATCGCTTAGGCGCACAAAGACGACATCGGTGTCGAGCTTCAGCCGATAGACCCCCCCGCTTTTTTGCAGGCTTTGCGAGCCAATCAGCCGCAAAGACGCGTCATAGAGGGCGACTTTCGGGCTGATTGCCCCGCCATCGATGGGCGCAAATTGCAAGATTCCGCCCTGCCGATTGATAGCATACCAATATTCACCTTGCAGATTGCCATTGCTGACCTCGACATCGTACTCAAGCGGTATGGCTTCGGGCAGCTTGGGGTATTGCAACGCAATCACATAGCGCCACGATGTGTCGTTTTCGCGCACAATCTCGCTCACGCGGTAGCCATATTTGCGAATCTCGTTGATGAAGCTCACGGGGTCGAGCGCGCTTTCGGCGTTCATGAGCATCACCAAGCGATAGTTGCCATCGACAAACTCCGCCTGCACGGGCGTGGCATAATAATACCCAAGCGCCTTGAGCGCGTTTTGTACCGAGCGCGTAACGAAAATGGGCGCGTCATTGGCTTGGATATGGATTCGAAACGCGCGCGGGCTTTGTGTCGTGAGCTTCAGCAGCCCATTTTCTTTGAGCTTCGTGAGAATCTTGGGATAATCCACGCCGTATTCGTCATAATACAGCTGCGGATTGCGAAACAAGCCGCCCACGATGAACGAGCGGTTTTTGTCGAAAGTCTGCCTATCGAGCAGCGCGCGCAATGTCCACTCGATGTCGCTTGCCCAAAGCGGCAGGGCGAGCAGCGCAAAGAGCCAGAATCTCACCACCCTCTGCCTCCGTTAATCTCTCGAAACTCGGCTTCGGTAACGACCCGAACGCCCTCGCCCGGCGCATAATAGAGATAGATGGGCGCGGCGTAGTTGAGCTTTTGGAGATTGCCATCGACACCGACATTGAAGCGCCCATGCCCCGTTACAAACAGCATGGGCTCTTTGACTTGGAGATTGAGCTCGTTGGTAACGATTTGATGTACGCGGCGCTTGTTGTTGACATAGAGCACGCCGACCCAGAGCTGCCGACCGGCGATGTCGTCCCCGACATTGAATGTCAGAGTTTGCGTTTTGGCTGTCGCGTTGGTTTCGGCAGGCTTTGGTGTGGCGCTTGGCGCAGGTGTGGTGGCAGCCACAGCGGCGGCGGGTGTGGTGGCAGCGGCAGGGGTTGTCGCTGCTGTGCTATTCGCGTCTTTGGCTGTCTTGGGCGCTGTCGCGTTGCTCTCTGTGGCGTTGGTTTCCTCGCTTGTTGCCTCTTCGCCCTCGCCTTCGTCATCGCCTACTTCCGCGTCCGTGGCGTTGAGCTCGCTTGGGCTCTGCTTGGTCGTGTTGGAATCGAGGATTGCAAGCGCATTGTCTGTGTCGAGATAGTTGAACGCGAGATAGCCGCCGATGACGAGCAAAACGATGATTCCAATCGCCATGTTGAGCCACTTGGGCGATGCGCGTTTCTCGTAATGGTCGATTTTCACATTCACATCGGTAAAGGTCGTGTCGTATTCATCGGTCTTGAGCAAGCCATGCGCTTGGCAATAGTCGTCATAGTCCTCAATCCACGCGCCAAGATTCAGGTTGTATTCGCGTTCGAGAATGCGGATAAAGCCAATGGCTGTCGTTCTATCAAATTGCTCATAATCCTTATTTAAAATAGCCTCGATTTTGAAAACGGCGATATAGGTTCGTTCATGGATTCCTTGGATTCCATGTTGGGCTTTGAGGTCGCTTAGCGCCTTTTCGAGCTGTTCTTTTTTGCGCAAACGTTCCTGCTGCATTTCTTGTTCATGTTCTTGTTCTTGTTTTTGTTTGTCATCATCTTCCATTTTGTATCCTATCCATTAATATTGCGGCAGCCGCACTGATATTGAGTGAATCGAAATTGTGGCGCAAACCAATGCTAACAAGGATATGCATCTTTGCCAGCAGTCGTTTGCGCAAGCCCTCCCCTTCGCTGCCAAGGCAGAGCACGAGCTTTTGGGGCAGTGTGCTCGCGTGCCAGTCGTCCCCGCCGCTCACAGCGCCTAAGAGCGTGAAGCCCGCGAGCTTGAGTTCGTTGCAAGCGCTAAGGCTGTCTTTGCAAAGCGCAAAGGGCGTGTGCAAAGCCGCGCCGCTGCTCGTACGGATTGCGCCCTCAAGCGCGAAGCTTTGGATTGCGGTCAGCAGAATCGCCTCGAAGCCCAACGCATAGGCGCTGCGAAACACAGCGCCGATGTTGTGCGTGTCGGTAACGCCCTCGAGCAGCAAGAGCCGCGTGCAAGCTTTGAGCTCGGAAAGCTCGGTGGGCTCGGGTGGCTCGATGCGAAGCAAGAATCCCTGATGATTGCCGCCTTTGCAAAGCGCCTGCGCCTTTTTGGAATCGACACGATATGTCGGCAGCTGCAACTTCGCAAATTGCGAGAATACAGCGGATTCGATGTCTTTGGCAAATAAGATTTCCTTGATTCTTTGCGGGCAATGCTTGAGAATATACAAGCACACCTGTTTGCCATAGACAATCATCGCGATTCCTCTTCGCGCAAGGAATCGTAGCATTCGCGCACGCTGCGCCCGCTCATGCGCGCCTGTACCTTCGCCAACACTTTGGGCGGCAACAAATCCTGAAACTCGGACAGATTCCATTCCTTTTGCGCGCTCTTTTTGAGGTTCAGCACCAATGTCCACTCGCCGCGCGGCTGCTTGATTTGCGCCAAAAGCGCGGCGGGCGAGGCGCGGTAGTAACTCTCGAACTGCTTGCTCATCTCTTTGGCGGCGAAGACATCGTCAATGCCCAAAGAATCGAGAATCTCGAGCGTCTGAATCAGCCGATGAGGCGATTCGTAGCACACAACGACACCACCTGTCGCCAAGAGCTTCGCAAGCTCTCGCTCTTTTTGCTGCCTTTTGTGGGGCAGAAAACCATAGAAATGGAACTCCTTGCTGCCCATTCCGCTCGCCACAAAGGCGCACAGAGCGGCATTCGCGCCGGGCAATACGGTGTAGGCGATGCCGTTTTGTTGCGCATAGCGCACGAGCGCTGCGCCCGGGTCGCTCACACATGGCAGCCCCGCATCGCTTAGATAGACGACATTTTGCGCGAAAAAATCGGGCGCGAGATTGCGCACGAAATCCTCTTCGTTGTGCGCATGCACCGAGACAAGGCGCACATGCCGCTTTTGCAACAACGCGCGCTTTTGCAGCAGCAAAAGCAGGCTAGCAGCCACGCGCGTGTCCTCGCACAGAATCGTGTCGCATTCGTTCAGCGCCCTAAGGGCTCGCAAGCTCATATCTTCGAGATTCCCGATGGGGGTTGGCAAAAACACTAGCACTATTTCATATTGTATTTTTGTTTGAATTTCTCAACGCGCCCAGCCGTGTCCACGACCTTGTCTGAACCTGTGTAGAATGGGTGGCAAAACGAGGAAATGTCGATGCGAAGCTCAGGCTTTGTGCTCATCACCTCGATTTCTTTGCCGCTGGTTACGCATGTAACTTTGCAGGGGATATATTTGGGGTGAATATCTTTTTTCATTTATTTTTCTCCTCATTGATAAAGTTGCGTATTGTAGCACAGACTGCATAAAATACAGCTGATGTGTGCGAACTCATATCGCTGCCGCAAACGCGCTGCGTTTGTGCGCGATGGCGCAATGAGTGCGACTGAATCTAGCCTCCATTTCCCCTCCTTGTGGAGGGGCAGGGGTGGGTCATTGCGAGCGTTAGCGTTGCAAGCAAACGGCGTGGAATCCTCATGATTCTAGCTTTGCGCACGGTTGATTGCCGCGCATTCTTACGAATGCTCGCAATGACGATTGGAATCGCTAGAAAAAGCGCGCGCAAGCTAGCGTAGCTCACGCAGCGCCGCTTTGGATTCTGTCTTACTAGCCAAGAAGAGCGTGCAGGGGTTGGGGGTCAAAGCAGCGTTTGGCGCAAAGCGACAAACGAGTAGCAAATGCAAGGCATTTGCGATTCAAAGCATGTAATGGGGGGTGCACGCAAGTAGTCCCCCTGTCCCCCTTGAAGAAAAAAGCAAAGCGGAGAATCACTAAGAAAGATGAAAACTA
>JAAVGZ010000036.1 GCA_014799985.1 Helicobacter sp. | reverse complement strand
GGAGGGGGCAGGGGGTGGGTCATTGCGAGCGAGCACAACGTGCGAGCGTGGCAACCAACAGGCAAGGAATCCTCAATGATTCTAGCCTTGTATACGGTTGATTGCTTCGCTTACGCTCGCAATGACCCACCCCTGCCCCCTCCGCAAGGGAGGAGGCGGAATCCCACAATAACAAAAATAGCAGAATTGGAGGTGCGACTTTAGTCGCACACTTTGTGTGCGCTCAATTCCGCACCTCCAAAGATTCCATTTGTCATGTTGAGCGAAGCGAAACATCTCAAAATCTTCACAACACGAGATTCTTCACCTGCAAAGCAGGTTCAGAATGACATTGTGTCATTGCGAGCGAGCACAACGTGCGAGCGTGGCAACCAACAAACACAGGATCCCAACATATTTGCCTACTTCATGCAAGCCCTCACAATGACGCGCAGCCAAAATCGTGCACATTCCAAACATGACTAATTTTCAATATAATAATTCCAACGCAATTCGTTCGGAGGTCTGCCATGCTCCTTTTGCCGCGCCCTTTGTTGCGCCTTTTGCTCGCGTGCTTGTTGGCTTGTTGTGCGCTTTCTAACGACAAAATAGAGAAACGTTACGCATTTAGCGACAACATCATCGATTCGCAGCTCATCATGCCCGATGCGCCGCCATTCACGCTTTTCGAGCTCGCGCCATCAGTGAATCTCTATCGCGCCAAAGCGTCTGTGATTGTCGAGAAGTTCAAGCAGCACAACATCACCTTGATTCCGAGCTCGACCATTGTCGAGTTTGTGCGCACACAAAACGACCGCGTGCCGTTCCTCGAAGAAAAAATCGGACCTCTGTTTGTCGATGAGTACGCAAAATACCATATCCTCGTGCAAGACGTCATCGTTACGCCGCTGAACAATCTCTCGCTTGAGGGGCTGCATTTCCAAGATTTCCAATTCCCCAAAAAGCTCCAAAAGCGCGCCACTGGCAGCTTTCCTGCAAATTTCCTAGACGAGCTTGGCACGATGAAGCGCATCTATTTCCGCTACGAAGTCAAAGCCACGCTCGAGGCGATAGAGACGACCAAAAAGCTCAAGGTGGGCGATGTCATCAGCCCCGATTCCGTGAATATCACGCGCATTCCGTTCGTCAAGATGTCGCGCGAGCTCGCCACGAAAGCCGATATTGACCAATACTCGATTGCGTCCTACACGGCAAAGGGCACGATTCTGCACCAAAACGACCTCGCGCCCAAAATCGTGATTCGGCGCGGCGACACGGTGTTTGTGCTCGTGAATGACGGGCGCGTGATTCTAAGCTTTGATGGCATCGCCCAACAAGACGGCGCGGTGGGCAAGAAGATTCGCGTCAAGAATCCGCGCACGAACAAGGGCTATGAGGTGATTGTGATTGACGAAAAACGTGTCGAGGTGCGCTAGTGTTGCCCATTATCGTTGCGCTAAGCGGGGCGAGCGGCATCACGCTCGGAACAAGGCTGCTCGAAGCGCTCGCCAAAGAGCGGGAATGCTACGCCATCGCCACAGACGGCGCGCACGAAGTCTTGCGCCGCGAGGGATTGGGCGATGTGCAATGGCTGCGCGATGATGACATCGGCGCGAAGGTCGCGTCTGGCTCGTTTTTGTGCGAGGCGATGGCGATTGTGCCATGCAGCATGAACACGCTTGGCAAAATCGCGAGCGGAATCGCCGACAACCTCACCACGCGCGCTGCGAGCGTGTGTCTCAAAGAGCGGCGCAAGCTGCTTCTCGCCCCTCGCGAAATGCCCTTTGGCACGCTCGCGCTCGAGCAAATGCAGCGCCTCTCGCTCTATGGCGTGCTCATCGCCCCGCCTGTGGCGGCGTATTATGCCAATGTGCGCAATCTCGAAGATATGGAACGTTTTTGGGTCGGCAAATGGCTCGATTTGTTGCAGATTCCGCATCATCTCTACGAACGATGGGAGGGCTAGAATGTATAAAACAGCGATGTATCCGGGGACTTTTGACCCCATCACCAACGGGCATTTGGACATTATCCGCCGCGCGAGCCTGATTTTTGAACGCGTGATTGTCGCGGTGGCGCAAAGCGCAAACAAGAAGCCGCAATTCTCGCTCGAGGAGAGAATCGAGATGATACAAAAGAGCACATCGGCGCTTGGCAAAGTGCAGGTGCTGGGCTTTTGCGGGCTTTTGGCAGACTTCGCCACAGCGCAAAACACCGTCGTCATCGTGCGCGGGCTGCGCGCCGTGAGCGACTTTGAGTATGAATTGCAAATGGGCTACACGAACACATCGCTAAAGCCCGAGCTCGAGACCATCTATTTCATGCCCAATCTCAAAAACGCGTTCATCAGCTCATCAATCGTGCGCGCAATCCTCGAGCACGGCGGCAAAATCTCACATCTCGTCCCCGAGCCTGCCTGCGCGTATCTGCGCGAGAAGGGCTACAAATGTATGTAGCGATTGAGGGAATCGACACGAGCGGCAAGACGACACAGATTGCGGCGCTCAAGCGGCATTTCCCAAACGCGATTTGCACCAAAGAGCCGGGCGGCACGGAGCTCGGGGCGAGGCTGCGCGAGATTCTGTTGCAACACCACATCGCCAAGACAACCGAGCTTTTTTTGTTTCTCGCCGACCGCGCCGAGCACTACGCGCGCGTGATTGCGCCCAACGCCGATTCTCTGCTGATTTCTGACAGAAGCCTCGTTTCTGGAATCGCGTATGCGCTCGGGTTTGACGCCGAGATTCTGTGTGCGCTCAATCGCCTCGCGATGCCGAAAATGCCCGATTTGGTGATTGTGCTCGAGCTCGATAGCGCGAGCCTGCATGAGCGACTTGGCGCGAAACATCGCAACGCGCAGGCAGATGTGCTCGAAAGTCGTGGAATCGCCTATTTGCTCGATGTGCAACGCAACATGCGCCGCGCATGCGAGATTCTGGGGCTGCGCTATCTCACGCTTTGCGCCAATGAAAATAAAGAAATGCTGACGCAAAGAATCGTGGAGGCGATTGGCGCGAAAGGTGTTTGCGAGAGCGTTTGTCGCGATTAAATTTTTTTTGATAAAATGGCAGGTTTAAACCTCAATAAGCGAGTCGATGATGAAAGAATCACAATATATCTGGATGGACGGCGAGTTTGTCGCTTGGAAAGACGCGAAGGTGCATGTGCTCACGCACACCCTGCATTATGGCAACGGCGTTTTCGAGGGCACGCGCGCCTATCAGACACACAAGGGGCTTGCCATTTTTCGCCTTGCTTGCCACACCAAGCGCTTGCTCAATTCGTCCAAGATTGTCGCAATCGATTGCCCGTTTAGCCAAGAGCAGCTCGAGAATGCGCAAATCGAGCTTTTGCGCAAGAATCATTTCGATGGCAATGTCTATCTGCGCCCGATTATCTTTCTTGGCTATGGCGCAATGGGCGTGTACCACAAAAACTCGCCCGTGAATGTCGCGATTGCGGCGTGGGAATGGGGCGCGTATTTGGGCGATGAAGGGCTGCAAAAGGGCATTCGCGTCAAGACATCATCGTTTGTGCGCAATCCTGTCAAGTCGTTCTTTGGCAAGGCAAAGGTCATCGGCGGCTATGTCAACTCGCAAATGGCGAAATACGAAGCCGTTGCGTGCGGGTTTGACGAGGCGCTTTTGCTCGATGATAGCGGCTTCGTGGCTGAAGGCAGCGGCGAGTGCCTGTTTATCGTGCGCAATGGCAAGCTCATCACGCCCCCGCATGACAACTCGCTCGAGTCGATTACGCAGGCAACAGTGGTCGAGATTGCGCGCAAACTCGGAATCGCGGTCGAAGAGCGGCGCATCACACGTGATGAAATCTACATCGCCGATGAAGCCTTTTTCACGGGCACTGCGGCGGAGGTAACGCCCATACGCGAGCTCGATTTCCGCCCCATCGGCAAAGGCGCGCGCGGTGAGCTCACGCAAAAGCTGCAAAGCGCGTATTTTGATGTTGTGCTTGCGAAGAATCCAGACTTTGAACATTATCTGACTTTTGTCAAATAAAGGACGCAAGCCATGCCAATCGACCTCAACGAGCATCTCAAAAAAAAATGGAGCGAGCGCAAAGACAAAGAACCTGATGATAGCGAGATATGGGGCAACAAGAAGCCCCCAAATGGCGGTGGCGACAAAAACAACAAGGGCGGCGGCAATTTCAACTTTGAGCTGAACATGCGCCCAACAAAAAAGCTCGTTCTTCTCTATGCTTTTGTGGGCTTGGTGATTCTCTTTTTTGTCGTGCGCCCCTTTACAATCATCAACGCGGGCGAAGTCGGAATCCGCGTAACAACGGGAAAGTTTGACACCACGCCGCTCTATCCCAATATCCATTTCTATTTTCCCGGATTCCAGCGAATCATTGTTGTCGATTCTCGTGTGAAAATCCTCAATTTTAGCAATGGCGAAGAAGGCGCGAGCGCGCGCAGCGAGGCGACAATCTTTCGCCCCGCGATTCAGACGCTCGACAACAAGGGCTTGCCCGTGTATATCGATTTGACCGTGCAATACGCGCTCAACCCCGAGTTCGTGTCCGAAACCATCTCGGAATACACGCAAAATTGGGAGCAGCGCATCATCATCGAGCCGATTCAAGAAATCGCACGCAACGTGATAGGGGGCTACACAGCAGAAGAACTGCCCGGCAAGCGCGATGAAATCGCCGCGAAAGTCGCGACATTGATGACGAAAAATTTGCAGGCGCTCAAGAATCCGCTCGCCGAGCTGCGCTCGATTCAGCTCAAAAGCATTCTGCTCCCGCCGAGCGTCCAAGAGCAGATTCAGCGCGTTCAGGTCGCCAAGCAAGAAGCCGAGCGCGTGCGCAACGAGGTTGAGCGCACGAAGCAAGAAGCCGAGAAGGTCGCCGCCCAAGCGCGCGGCGAGGCAGAGGCAAAGCGCATCAACGCACAGGGCAATGCTGACGCGATTCTGATTGAGGCAAAGGCGCAGGCGCAGGCGAATCAGGTGATTGGCGATAGCCTCTCGCGCCAGCTGCTCGACTTGCGCCAAATCGAGGTGCAGGGCAAGTTTAACGAAGCGTTGCGCGAGAACAAAGACGCGAAAATCTTCTTGACCCCGGGCGGCAGCACGCCGAATCTGTGGATTGACAGCAAGAGCGCCAAGCCGTAGGAAAGAGAATGAGAATTGCGCTGTTTGTGGTGGTTGGGCTGCTCATTCTGTCTGCCTTTTTTGGCAATCCCATCGCGATTATCAACGCGGGCGAGACAGGAATCCGCGCCACGTTTGGGCGCTTTGACCCCGTTCCACTGAACGCGGGCATGCACTTCTATGTCCCGCTTTTTCAGCGCATCATCATCATCGATTCCAAAGTCAAGCTGCTCAATTTCTCGAACAATCCCCAACAGGAAATGGCGAGCAATCAAGCCCACCAATCCATGCTCGCGCGCCCCGCGATTGTAACGCTCGACAAGGCGGGCTTGCGCGTGTTGATTGACGCGAGCATTCAATACTCGCTCAACCAAAGCGAGATTCCGCAAACGATTTCCGAATACACGGAGGATTGGGACGAACGGCTCATCGTGGGACCAGCGCAGGGCATCGTGCGCGATGTTTTGGGGCATTATAGCGCCGAAGAGCTGCCCAACAAGCGCGACATCATCGCGTCCGAGATTCTCGGCGCGTTGCGCGCCTATCTTGCCGACATTCCCAACGCGCCTGTCGTGCTGCAATCTTTCACGCTCAAAAATATCTTGTTGCCCGAAGCCGTGCGCGAGCAGATTCAGCTCGTCCAAGTCGCGCAACAAGAAGCGCAGCGCGCCAAAGAAGAAATTGCCCGCGTCAAAGAAGAAGCCCAAAAGATGATTGAGCAAGCGGGCGGCGAAGCACAGGCGAAGCGCATTCATGCGGAGGGAATCGCCGATGCGATTCTGATTGAGGCAAAGGCGCGCGAGCAGGCGAACAACGCCATCAAGCAAAGCCTTAGCGAGAAACTCTTGGAGTTGCGCGCCATCGAGACGCAGGGGCGATTCAACGAAGCGCTGCGCAACAACAAGGACGCGCAAATCTTCCTAGCCCCCGGCGGCAGCACGCCCAATCTGTGGATTGACGGCGCGAATACGCCGTTGCGCCAAAAAATCCTCTCTACACAAGGACAGCCCTAATGCACACAATCGATTGGAATCGCACACCGCTAATCCCCGCCATTGCGCAAGACGAGAGCGGCGCCGTGCTGATGCTCGCATACATGAACAAAGAGGCGCTCGAGCGCACGCTCGCGACAAAAGAGGTGCATTATTTCTCGCGCTCGAAGAATCGCATTTGGAAAAAGGGCGAGACGAGCGGCAACACGCAAAAGCTGTTGCGGCTGTGGGTAGATTGCGACAGCGATTGTCTGCTTTTGTGCGTGCAACAAAAGGGCGATGCATGCCACACGCTGCACCGCAGCTGCTTCTTTCGCGAGATTGGGCTAGATGATGTTGTACAAAATGACAGCGAAGATGTGAGCAAGCAGATTGCGACCTATGGCGTCATCGAGACGCTCTACCACACGCTTTGTGCGCGCAAGAGCGCCGACAAGACGCAATCCTACACGGCGCAGCTCTTCGCCAAGGGCGAAAACACGATTGGCAAGAAGATTGTCGAGGAATCCGCCGAGCTCGCCTTTGCAATCAAAGACAAAGACAAACATGACATCATCTATGAGGCTGCCGATGTGCTGTATCACTTGCTTGTCGGGCTCGCGTCTGTCGATGTCGCGCCCGAGCATGTCTTTGGCGAGCTCGCGCGCCGCATGGGCACGAGCGGAATCGCCGAAAAAGCATCACGTAAGGCATAGGAGGCACAATGGACGCTGCGCTCGAATTTCTTTCCTCGTTTCTCCCCTACATCATGCGCTTCAACCTCTATTCATGGCTGTTTCTCGCCGGCGCGCTCGTGCTGTTCGTGCTGATTTTCGTGCTCGGCATGATGGTGCATGGCGCAGCGCGCAAGATTCTCATCATTTGCGCCTGCATGATTCCGACCGTTGCGCCCTTCTTGCTCGAGTTTGCGTCCAAAAAAATGCTGATGCCTGTCGATGTGAATTTGAGCTCGCGCACGCTCACGTACGCGCCCACGTTTTTCATCAGCGGCACAATCACGCCCACAGGCAAGCTGCCGATGAAAACATGCATTATGACAACCAAGCTCAACACCCCGCCCACAACGCCAAAATCGAAGCTGCTCGCCGTGCTCAAGCCGCAAATGGTCGACAAGCTTACGCTGAGTGGTCCCTTTGTCGCGGGCGAGCCCCTCTTTATCCAACACTCCATTGGTGGAATCACCACCGAAATGGTCGCTGACATCGATGTCTCATGCTATTGACGCGCGCGAGCGCCTCGCCTCGTTCTTTTGGGGCGCTTTCTTGGTGTGTTTGGGGCTGGCGGTTTTCATGCTGCCGCTTGCGCCGTTGCGCAAGGTGTGCGCGCTCGTGCTGCTCGTTTGCATTGTTTGCGGCATCGCCGTTGTGATTCTGCGCCGCATCGCGCCGCTCGATGTGCCAAGCGTGATGTTGCTCGCGTTTGTCGCGCTGCTCGTCATTCCAAACGCGGCAAATCCCGATTTCTGGGGATTCCACCTCGCCTATTTCGGGCAAATCCTCGTCTTTGGCTGCGCGCTGTTTTGGCTCTTGCGCCTGCTTCCGCTCGGCGATTCCGCGCTCTTTTGGACATTTCTCGTGCCCTCAACCGCGCATTCCGTGCTGCTGCTTGGAATCGGGCTGTGGCGATTCTATTGCACGCCGCACACGCAATTCACCTACATCAACAGCAGCGGCGAGCTCGTCTCGCGATTCTATTTCTACGACAACCCCAACCTCGCCGCCATCTTCGCGACCCTAAGCCTCGCGCTGCTTCTGCCCTTTTGCGCGGCGCAACTTCCGCGCGTGCGCGCCCTCGCCATTGTTGGCGTTGCCGCGGTGGGCGCGAGCCTCTTTTTGCTCGGCAGCCGCGCCGCAATCGCCATCATGGTGCTATGCGCGATTCTGTTTTTGCTCTGGAATCGGCGCGAGAAAATCAACAAACGATTCGTTTTACTCGCGCTCGCATGCCTCGCGGCGCTTGCGGTGGGCTTTTTTGTGTTCCACATCGAGGTGTTCATGCTCAAGATTCTCTATGGCAACGAGCCACGCCCCACGCTCTGGCTCGAGGGCTTGCGCGTCTATTTCGATAGCGGGCAGATTCTGTTTGGGCTCGGCGCTGGCGCGTTCATGGACATCGACTTTTCCGAGATTCTCGGTGGCGAGGAATACCGCAACATGTGGCATGCGCACAATCTCTTCATACAGATTCTCATTGAATACGGCTTGTTCGCGTTGCTGTCTTTTTGCGCGTTTCTCTTCACCTTGTTGCGCGGCGCTCCCGCCCCACGCACGGCGCGCACGCAGGCGTTTTGGCTCGCGAGCCTGTCGTTTTTGCTTTTTGCGCTTGTCGAGTTCGACTTTTGGGAGCGCAACGCGCTTTTCGCACTTCTGCTCTTTGGGGCTCTAAGGGGACGCAATGGCACATAAACCGACACTCGGATTGTTTTTCGAGAAAAGCTTCGACCGCCTGCCGACCGAGCTTGTCTTGATTGATATGCTGCATGCGCATTTCCATTGCAATGTTTTTGACGCAAGCAAGCTGCATGACAACGGCTATGTGCGCGCATTCATCGATGAAAACGATATTTTGCTGCCCCATCTTTTCAGCATTCGCGCCGCGAGCCACAGCAAGAAATGGGGCGACTACCGCTACTACACGCCCAACTATCGCGAGCTCATCATTCANGGCGCGCGNGTGCTCGAGATTCTGCATGATTGCAGCAAGCCCGTGTGCTGCTTCAATGTGCGCAGCGATTGGTATCCCGAGACCAAAGCCTTCTGGGAGGCGATTCCAAAAAACGCCTATATTTTCGGCGGCATTCAGCGCGCCTACATCAACGAAACGCCCGAGCCCGAGTTTTTCTTTGGCGATATGGACATCAACCCCACGCTTGGCAACAGCTACTTTGACGATTCGCGCATTATCCCGATTCGCCATGTATTGAGCGACAAGGAGCTGCATGTCTCCGTGCGGCGCAAAAACTATGATTTCTCCGTGCTTGGCGTGTTCTATGCGCGGCGCAAGAGCGTCTATGAGAGCGCGAAAAAAATGCGCAAGATTCGCCTCTACAACCCTTGGCTTTTGCACAAACTGCGCAAGGCGCTCAACCGCCACCACAAGCGCAGCTATTGGAGCAACGCGCTACTAAACATGCTATTCAACGATGCCCTGCGCCGCTCGCGCGTGAGCTACACAGACGGCAGCCATCTGGACATTTTCGTGCGCAANTATCTCGAGATTCCGGCAAACCACGCGCTGCTTTTGTGCGCGCCGTTTTGCGGCATGCAAGATTTTGGCTTCGTGGAAAATGTGCATTATGTGCGCTGCGATGAAGNNCNNCTGTGCCGAGCAGCTGCCCGATTTGCTCGCCGATTCTGCGCGTTGCGAAACGATTGTGCAAAACAGCCTCGCGCTTGTCAAAGAGTTCTTTTGCCCCGCAAANGTCGCCGCGCAACTGCNNACGCTTTTTTCGCAAATGAGCGAGGGCAGCTTCGCGGGGTGCTATTACGACAAAGGCGAGCTGTGCTTTGGCAAAAGGNCAGAGCAAGAGGCGCGCGATGCTTAGGCTCACGATTGTGCGCGCNAACAAGCGCGCGTTTGGTGGCGCNGAAATCTATCTNGAGCGGCTCTGCGAGGAGCTTAGCAAAAACGGAATCGAGTATGANATTTTGCATTCCACGATTCCNAAGTGGATTTTGTCGGGCTTGCGCGCGTGGCTGTTTGATATGCAAGTCTGCCTCGCGCGCGATTCCTCGCGGTTTTTTTTCTCNCTCGATAGGGTGAGCTGCGCCGATGTGNTGCGTGTNGGGGACGGCGTGCATCGGCANTATATGCNCATCAAGGGCGGATTCCCCTATACGCCGCTAAANCTCGCCTATACGCACATCGAGGCGCGCGGCTTCGCGCATGCCAAACATCTCATCGCGATTTCNGAGATGGTCAAGCGCAACATCATCGATTGCTATGGTGTCGCGCCCGAAAAAATCAGCGTGGTGTACAACGGAATCCCGCTGCATAGCGAGCAGGAGCAGGCGGCGCACAGCGCAAGCGCAAAGAGGCTTCGCGCCGAGCTTTGCTTGGGCGAGCTGCCCGTGATTTTGTATGTGGGCAGCGGCTACAAGCGCAAGGGNGTGCATGAGCTGCTCGACGTTTTTGCGCGCCTGCAAAGCCGCGCGTGGCTGCTCATTTTGGGCAAAGAGCGNCATTTGGACGCATACAAGGCGCATGCGAAGCGGCTGCAAATCGAGGAGNGCGTGCNNTTTTTGGGCGCNCGGAGNGATGTTTGGGGATTCTACGCGCTCGCGTCTGTGTTTGTGTTTCCAACGCATTANGAGCCGTTTGGAAATGTGATTCTCGAGGCAATGCACAGCCGCTGCGCGGTGGTTACCACGCGGCAATGCGGCGGCGGNGAGCTGCTCGCTCCGCGATGGCTCATGCAAAGTCCGTCAGATTATGGCATTGCGCNCGAGATAGACGCGCTCTTGTCGGATTCTGCGCTNCTTGAGCGCGTGCAAGACGAGAACTATGCGCGCTCGCTTGAGTTTGGAATCGACAAAAACGCGGCGCAGACGATGGAGATTATTGCGAGAATCGCGGGGAGTTAGGCGGGGGTTGTTTTGCGCCAACAAGCCCCGCGCAAGCCCGNNTNTTCTAAGGTTACGCGCCAACGGCTGCTCCGCACGGCTGCTCCACCTTGTTTCGCACNCTTATGACGCCGCTCTCCGCTTGCTTGGCGCAATGATAGTCTTGTGTCATTGCGAGCGTGAGCGTTGCAATCAGNCGTGTTGAATGTTTGATACATCGTTGTCTTTTGTCATTGCGAGAGGCGCTAGCCTCGAAGCAATCAACAGGCATAGAATCCCCCAACAAAGAATCCCCAGAAAAAGCGCGCGCAAAGCTATGGCNAAGNCANAGCACAGCNNCGCTTTGAANATTGNNATNTTTGATTCTCCATTGCTCANNANTGCNATNTTCCCAACCACAGCGCACACGTCTATGTTCTCNTATTAACATAGACGAAGCGCTGTGGANNATGACATNNTCCGTGCGGAGCACAAACNNNTAAAAAGCGTGCAGGGGTTGGGGGTCAAAGGGGGATAGGGGGCTGCTTCGCAATTAAG
>JAAVGZ010000035.1 GCA_014799985.1 Helicobacter sp. | reverse complement strand
TCTTTGGAGGTGCGGTTTTAACCGCACTCAAACAAGAATCGCACACCAAGTGCGACTAAAGTCGCACCTCCATTTCTGCCATTTTTGTTATTGTAGGATTCTTCCCCCTCCCTTGCGGAGGGGGGGTAAGGGGGTGGGTTGTCATGTTGAGGCGAAGCCGAAACATCTCAAAATCTTCACAACACGAGATTCTTCACCTGCAAAGCAGGTTCAGAATGACATTGTGTCATTGCGAGCGAGCAAAGCGAGCGTGGCAATCAATCGTATATGAAGCTAGAATCATGGGGATTCTATGCCTGTTGATTGCTTCGGCTGCCGCCTCGCAATGACGAGAAGCAGCGTACATAAAATTTTCATTATCATACCAAGCGTCAACGACACATTCCTCTTGCGAGCAAGCAACAGCGAGCAAATCAATCACCCCAAAATTGCATCAATCTTATCAGCAAGAATCTGCGCACTATTGCCGACATGATACACCACCTCATCGCGAAACGCGCGCATGCGTGGGGCAAAGTCGTCCTGCCCCGCGCGGGCGATGAGCGCGCCAAGCTCGGTGAAATTGCGTGCAACGCCGCCGATTCGATGCGCATTCTCCGCAATCGCGCCGCCCGTGCTTCGCGGCATAAAGAAAAAGCAAGGGCGCAATGTGCTAAAAGCAAAGCTAAAGCCCGTGGTGCTCGCGTCTGTAACCATAAAATCAATCTTATCATAAAAATCGCTGCCCATGCTTGTGTCGAAAACCACGCGCGGATTTTGCGCGAACTTGAACTGCAAAAGCGTAAAGGTGCGCTGCTGGGCGGTAAAAACGAGCGGATGTGTGCGCACGAGGATTGTGTAGCGCGTGTTTGCGAGCAGCCATTCGATGCAATTCGCGTCAAAGCCAATGATAGCATTGAGGTCGCCAAGGTTCTCTTTGTCTGAATGCAACGTGGGGCAGTAGGCAATCATGTTTTGCGACTGATAGGCATAGCGCGCAATCGATTCGTCTAGTTTTGGGTAACCAATCTGCAACAATTCTGCCTTCGATGTGCGTTTTGCATTCTCGCAAAGCTGCCGATAAACCAAAGTTGATGGCACAACATAATAATCCGCCGGGCAATGGACACCCGTTGGCTCAAGAAGGCTATGCGGAAAATAGATTCGCTTCGCGCTCTTGCTCAAAAACTCGCGGTCGATGCGCCCATTCTCATAACAAACTTCATCGGCGCTTAGAATCAAATCGATTCCCGCGATGTCCAACTGCGGGTAATAGTAGCTGCCATCGCTACACAAAAGCCGCCAATGTATGTCGCGCACATATTCGTTGCCCGCGCCAATCAGTGTGCTTTCCTTATAGCAAGGAATCACCACGACATGATGCTTTTGCGAAAGAATCGGCAACAAAGCGCCAAACTGCTTCTCGTAGGTTGCATAATAACACAGCACAACAATGTTCTTTTTGTTGCGCGAGAGCGCCGCGGCGATTGCCTCGCGAGCGCCCTGCTCCCAAAACTTGATTTTCTCGATTTCTTGCTTGGTGGGGCTCATACGATTGTTCCTGAAAGATAAGCTTCAAGTTTGCTTTGTGTGCTGTCCACGAGCGCGGGGAGATTCGCAATCTGCTCGGCAAGCTCGGCGAGGCTGAATACAGAGACGCTGAAGAGGTCGATGAGTTGCGAGAGCCTATCGCCCCCGCTCGCCTTGCCCGAAAAGCCGAGCAGGCAGAGAATTGCGGGCTTTTTGAAGGCAAACGCGTATTCCCAGATTCTGCTCGAAACATCAGTAACCATTGCCATGCTCTGCCCCGCCTCGCGCATATCGGCGATGGGCAGAATGGGCAAATGCGCAAGCGATTCTAGGCAGCAAGGCTCATAATTTTTTTGGGGGGGGGGGGCAAATAGAATATCTTCGCCGCTTTGTCGTGTGCAATGGCGCAAGCGGCGAGCGTCTCGAGAATCTGCACGTCAAAGCCCGCAAACACATTGTGTTCAAGCGCGTTCGCGCCGCGAGCGCGGGCAGCGGGGGCATAGAGGAGATTCATTCTAGCCCTTATAAGCAGCAAGAGACTTATTCAGAATCTCGGTTGCGGTTTTGGTGTCGGCATAGCCCTTGACCTTCACCCATTTGCCCGGCTCGAGCATTTTATAGACTTCAAAGAAATTGCGAATCTGCTCAAGCTGTGCTTTAGGCAAGTCCTCATAGCTTTGAACAGAATCAAACAAAGGCGTGGTCTTGCTCACAGGCACGGCGAGCAGCTTTTCGTCAGGTCCGCTCTCGTCTTCCATGAGCAGCACGCCAATCAAACGAGCTTTAATGACGCTGCCCGCCTGCAAGGGCAGAGGGCAGAGCACAAGAATATCGATAGGGTCGCCATCGCCAGCGAGAGTTTGGGGCACGAAGCCGTAGTTGGCGGGATAGACGACAGAGCCAAAGAGAATGCGGTCGACAAACACCGCGCCGCTCTCTTTGTCGAGCTCGTATTTGACATTCGAGCCATACGGAATCTCAATCACCACATTCAGTTTGTCGGGCGNGCCCGCTTGCAATTTGCCAATTTCCATATTTTCTCCTTAGATTCGTGTTTTGATGAACGCGTCAATGTCGTCCACAATGGGCTCAATCGCGCGTTCGCCGTTGATTTTGTGCAGCAGCTCCTGCCCGCCATANAANCCTTCGATTTCATGCAAGGGCTCTTCATAGACGCGCATGCGGTTGAAAAAGACCTCTTCGTTGTCGTCAGCGCCGCGCGCGCGCCCGAGCACGCGCTCTTTGGCGACCTCTTTGCTCACGACAACCTCAATCACGGCGCGCAACTCGATGTCTTCTTCGTCTTTGAGAATGTCATCGAGCGCCTCCATTTGCTCGACACTGCGCGGATAGCCGTCAATCACGACAANATTNTTCGCCTCGTTCTTAATCGCTTTCACAATCGTCTCGACAACAATCTCGAGCGGAACGAGATTCCCTTTGCTCGTGAAGCTCTCGATGAGCTTGCCGCGCTCGCTTTGGCTCGCCACNTCGGCGCGCAGCAAATCGCCTGTGGAATAATGCGCGGTCGTGTCGCTATTGCGCTTGGCAATCAGCTCGGCGTCTGTCGTCTTGCCGCTGCCCGGCGCGCCGATAATCAAAAACAGCTTCTTTTTCATACTCAACTCTCCTTTTTGTTGNGTTCGCGCAANCGNATNTGNAGCTCGCGCAATTGTGTCTCGCCCACAGGGCTCGGCGCGCCCGTGAGCAGGCATGTCGCCTTTTGGGTTTTGGGGAACGCGATGACNTCGCGAATGCTGCTCGCGCGCGCAAGCAACATCACGAGCCTATCGAATCCAATCGCGAAGCCCCCATGTGGCGGCGCGCCATAGCGCAGCGCCTCGAGCAAGAATCCNAACTTGAGCTCGGCTTGCTCCTTGCTNATTTTGAGCAGCTCNAANACTTGCGANTGCATGTCTTCGTGGTGAATCCTGATGCTCCCGCCGCCGAGCTCNACNCCNTTGAGCACGACATCATACGAGAGCGAGAGCGCGGCTGTTGGGTTGGAGACGTCGAGATTCTTGGGCATNGTNAANGGGTGGTGCAACGGCGTGAGCGCGCCCTCTTCGTTGTACTCGAACATCGGGAAATCGACAACCCACAAGAAGCGCCAGCTTTTGGGGTCAAANAGCTTCATGTCGTCNGCAATCTTGAGCCGCAGCCTGCCCATGTAGTCCCACACNACNGCTTTCGCGCCCGCGCCAAAAAAGACGATGTCGCCATTTTGCGGCTGCACGAGCTCGCGCAGGCGTGCGAGCGATGTTTGGCTCAAAAACTTGAGCAGNGGTCCCTTGATTTCGCCCTCGCGAAACTGCAAATAGGCGAGCCCCTTTGCGCCGAACTTGCGCACAAATTCTTCGAGCTCACCGAGCGTCTTGCGCGTGTAGAATGTGTCGCCCCCGCTGACCTTGAGCGCCTTAATGCGGCTGTCTGCCTCTTTGGCGATGTTGGCAAAAATGGCATTCTCGCAATCGATGAAGCATTCCTTGACCTCGACAAGCGGCATGTCGAAGCGCAAATCGGGCTTGTCCGAGCCATAATGTTCCATCGCATGCTGCCATGTCATGCGCTCAAATTGTTGCGGAATCTCCACGCCGCATGCGCCAAAAATCGCGCCCAGAAGCTGCTCGCAAACGCGCATCACATCGTCTTGGGTGCAGAAGCTCATCTCGACATCGATTTGCGTGAACTCGGGCTGCCTGTCGGCGCGCAAGTCCTCATCGCGGAAGCATTTGGCAATCTGAAAATAGCGGTCGAAGCCCGAGACCATGAGCATTTGTTTGAAGAGCTGCGGCGATTGGGGCAGCGCGAAAAACTCGCCGTTGTGGATTCGGCTCGGGACGAGATAGTCGCGCGCGCCTTCGGGCGTTTCTTTCGTCAGAATCGGCGTTTCGACCTCGAGGAATCCGAGAGANGCGAGCGCGTTGCGCGCCGCAATCGCCGCCTTGCTGCGCAGCGCGAAGATTTCATACGCGCGCNGATTGCGCAAATCNAGNTAGCGATAGCGCANNCGCAGCTCCTCGCTGACATTCTCATCGCCCACGACAAGCGGCGGNGTGAGGCTCTTGTTTTCGATGTGTAGCGTGTGCAACAGAATCTCAATCTTGCCTGTTTTNAGCTTCGGATTCTCGAGCCCCTCGCCGCGCGCACGCACGATTCCATGCGCAATCAACACAAACTCGTTGCGCACGAGCTTCGCCGTCTCGATGCTTTGCCCATTCTCGGGGTCTGCAACGAGCTGCACAAGCCCGCTTTTGTCGCGCAAATCGATGAAAATCACGCCNCCGTGGTCGCGATAGCTATTTGTCCAACCGCACAGCCTGACTTCTTTGCCAATGTCCTTTTCGTCCAACTCCGCACATAGGTGAGTCCTCACATCTGCTCCTTTGAAGGAATCTTGCTGGCATTATAGCATAAGGTCGCGATGTTTCGCTAGCGCTCGATGTGGCGCGCTTTGCGCGCTCGTAATGACGTGTTCTTGTGTCATTGCGAGCNTANGCGNNGCAANCTAACGGCATGGAATCTTGCATGANTCTAGCTTTGCANACGGTTGATTGCCNCGCTCGTTGCACTCGCTCGCAANGACANAANGAGTGCGACTAAAGTCGCACCTCCGAATCACTAGAAAAAGCGCGCGCAAAGCTATGGCGAAGCCANAGCACAGCGCCGCTTTGNATNNTGCAATNTNTGATTCTCCATTGCTCNTNANTCTATCTTCCCAACCACAGCGCGCACGTCTAT
>JAAVGZ010000034.1 GCA_014799985.1 Helicobacter sp. | reverse complement strand
CTGCTCGCTCGCAATGACCCACACCCTTGCCCCCTCCGCAAGGGAGGGGGCAGAATCCCACAATAACAAAAATGGCAAAATTGGAGGTGCGACTTTAGTCGCACTCATCACATGGGAATCACACATCAAAAGTGCGGTTAAAACCGCACCTCCAAAGATTTCATTTGTCATGTTGAGCGTTAGCGAAACATCTTGTCATTGCGAGCGTCCGTTAGGACGCGCGGCAACCAACCGTGTCGAGCATTCAAAGACGTTTGATTGCTTCGGCAACGCCAAAGCAATGACGAGAGGCAGTGTGCAAAAAATATCCATTGTCATGTTGAGCGAAGCGAAACATCTCTTGGATTCTATCNCCCCAACATGACGCGCATAACTGCGAAATAGAGCGCATGAAATATGGAATTTCATACGAAAATCGCCGNAAAATTGCAGTTCATACAGAAAATAGTCTTCNTTTTGTTAAAATTTCAATTTTATTTAANAATAAAATGCTATCATTCCATCGTATCACAATTCTACATTACAAGGAGTCGTTATGACCAAATTCGTTTCAACCCTCATCGTTTGCGGTGCTCTCACAACCGCTCTCGTATGATAAGGCAAGGCTTTACTGCCACTTTGTTNGTTGNAATGTTGTTGCTTGGAACAGGCTGCGTAAGCGCAAAAAATGCCACAGCTGGCGAGATTGGCTGCAAACCTGATGACATCATCATCAGCGAATCGAGAACGGCAACCTTAACAGACTATTGGCAAGCAACATGNGNCAACAANCGNTATGAATGCAGTGGNTCTGGAAATGTCTTTGTNGGNTATCAAGCCAAATGTAAAGAGTCTATGCAATAATACAAGGAACTTGTTCCATAATATCTTGCTTGCCCCTTTGCCGCTTGCGGCAGGGGCGATTCTCACATCTTCAATAATCGCTTTAACGAAATGATGATAGCTAGGAATCTTTCGCCGCCTTTGCCCAAGTCATGGCATTCTAAGCCCACAAAGGCTAGAATCGCAATAAAAAGGGAAACGATGGAGCAGATTTGGTTGCAAAACCTCGATGAGGTGCAAAAAGTCGAGGATTGGGTGCGCATGCGCGCGGGGGNCGCGCAAAGTCGGGCTGTTGTCGTGTTTGGCAGCGCGCGTGTGAGCGCGAGTTCGCAAAGCTATATCGAGGCGCTCGGAATGAGCGCAGAGCTCGCGCGGCGCGGNTATTTTATCGTTACGGGCGGCGGGTATGGAATCATGGAAGCNGCGAATCGGGGCGCAAAAGACGGCGGCGCNCTCTCTGTGGGGCTCAACATCTCGCTGCCGCACGAGGAGATTCCCAATGCCTATCTCGATGTGAGCGTGCAATTTCATGATTTTTGGTTGCGCAAGATGTTTTTCGAGCACATCGCAAGNGCGTTTGTGCTGTTTGCGGGCGGCTTTGGGACGCTCGATGAGCTGTTTGATGTGCTCGTNCTGATTCAGACGCAAAAGCGCACGCGCCGCCCGATTGTGCTGTTTGGCAAAGAGTTTTGGNCGCCNCTTGTGCGCTTTTTTGAGCAATCGCTGCTCGCGCATTCATGCATCGAGCGAGGCGAGCTAGAGCTCGTTAGGGTTGTCGAGAATCGCTCGGAGCTTTTGTCGATTCTGCTTGGAGAATCGCGTGAATCTGCGGGTANTGNTCGATGAGCTTCTTGATTTGTTTNTCATTAAATTTGTGGTAGATATTGTCNTTCACAAGCGCGACTTTTTGCGACACCATCGTGGGCAAAGTGCGCTCGGGCGCGTCCAAAAACAGAATCTCGCGCCCCGCTAGAAGCTCCATTCCCCAAAGCCAAATNTCATCAGCNTTCGGGCAAAGCTCGGTGTAGAGGTCTTTGCGGCAGACATCGTCAAAAAAGCAATGCGGCGGATAGAGCACGCCGCCAACGCCTGTGGCGAAATTGAGCATCGATGGATTGGCNAAGTTGTTGCTATGGTGCGCGTGNAGCCAGCGATTGTAGGGCAATGGGTAGGCGCTCTCATCGAGCAAGATTCTGTGCACGCGATGCGCGATAATCGANTCGGGGCTGTTGGCATGCGCGTCAAGCAGNTTGCGCAGCCATTGCGCGCTGTAATATTGGTCGTCATCGCATGTAACGATAATCGAATCGGGAAAGCGCGCGAGCGTGGGCATGATTTTGAGATACGAAAAGGTGCTGTCGTCATTCCAAAACACCTCGAGCCCGAGCTTTTGNAGCTCGAGAATCTCTTGGGGCAGCTGCTTGCTCCTAAACTCGGCAAGCGAGAGGTTGAGGATAATGCGATGAGGCAGGGATTCTTGCAAAAACAGCGAAAGCAGCGACCAGCCCACCGTGCGAATGCGCGCAGGAAAGGTCGTGAGCGAGACGATGATTTCGGGCTCGTTCTCTTTTGGCGCGGGCAGGCTCGGGTGGGAATCGAGCAACATCAAGAAATTGCGGCGCGCTTTTCTGATGTCAAAAAATGGGCGGTGGTTGAGCCTTGAGCGCAGGTTCTTGTGCCATCGCCGAAGAGAATCCCATAATCCCTCGTGAATCATGCGTGTTCATCGCCTGTCAGTCGGCTTGCATACGCGTATAAGAGGGGCTGTCGAGGTCGTTTATGTCGCCTCCACTCACGAGTCCACTCACGCGTCCTAGCTGCGTGATGATTTTCTTGGGCGTTGGGGCGGGCACAGGCGCGCTTGGCGCACTCGGGGCGGACACAGGTGCACTGGACGTACGCGGATTCTGCGAGAGCTTGAGCTCGCTCTCGAGCCCCGTAACGACNACGGTTACCTCGAAGCTGTCTTTGGGCATTTCGGGGTCAGAATATGTCCCAAAGAACACATCGGCGTTCTCATCNAGCATTTCTTGGACTTTGTCCATTGCCTCTTGGATTTCGTAGAATGAATAATCGGGGTGGATATGGAAATGCGCAATCAAGCCGCGCGCGCCGTTTATCGAGAGGTTGTCGAACAATGGGGATTCGATGGCGTTGCGAATCGCGTCAAACGCGCTGACCTCGTTGTTTGCCTCGCCCATTCCCATGAGCGCTGTGCCTTTGTGCTCCATCGCTGTGCGCATGTCGGCGAAGTCGACGTTGATGTCGCTCTCGCCCACTTGCAAGATGATGTTGCTGACGCCAACAACGGCGCCGGCGAGGACGGAATCGACAATGCGATANACGGCTTTGTTGCCCTGCGAGCGGTCTATCATGCTCGAGAGTTTGTCGTTGAGAATCACGATAATCGAATCGCATTCTGCCTTGAGCCGCTCNATGCCCGCCTCGGCGAGCTTGGCGCGTTTGCCGCCCTCGTATTTGAAGGGNTTGGTAACCACGCCCACAGTCAGCGCGCCNACAGCCTTCGCGGCTTTGGCGATGATGGGCGCAGCGCCCGTGCCTGTGCCGCCGCCCATTCCTGCCGAGACAAAGACCAAATCTGTGCCTTGCAAAAGCGAGACGATGTCATCATAGCTCTCGTTTGCGGCAGCCTCGCCCACCTCGGGCTTCATTCCCGCGCCAAGCCCTTTGGTGATGTTGTTGCCGAGCTGGATTTTGATAGGAGCGGGCGATTTCATGAGCGCTTGCGCATCGGTGTTTGCCACGATGAGCTCGATTCTTTGGTCAATATCGGTTTGCATGAGATAATTGACCATGTTGCTGCCCCCGCCCCCAACACCGATGACCTTGATTTTTGCAATTTCAGCCAATAAATCGGCTGATACCTCTTCTCTAATTTGCACTTCCATTACGAATCCCTTTTTATAATGTGCATTCTAAAACAACTGCGTCAACCACTGCCAAAAGCGTTGCCACAGATTCTGTTTTGGCTTCTGCACCACAGCCTTTGTCTTGCGCGCATTCGCACCCGCTTTGCCTGCTGCCTCGTGTTCAGGCTTGTTGTTGGGGTCGAGGTCTGCTATGTCTTGAACTGGATTTGGTATAGTACCATCTTCATTATTAAATTTCGCCATTTTCACCAAAAGTTGCTTCTCTGACGCGTATTCATAGTTGGTGAAATGCCCCGAGCCATACAGAATGAGCCCNACAACNGTGGCGAAGCTTGAATCGCGCTGGGATTCGAAAAAGCCGCTGATGGGGTGAGGGTTGGCGATGCGCACGGGCATGTTGGCAAAAACGGCGCTCGCGAGCTCGCGAATGCCATCGAGTTTGACCATTCCNCCTGTCAGCACAACGCCCGCGCCAAGCCGCTCTTTGAGCCCGCTTTTTTCCAAGAATTTGGCNAGGAACATGAGCGTTTCTTCGGTGCGCGCGTGAATGATGTCATACACGACTTCGGTTTTTGCGGTTGTGGTCGTGCTCTCGTCTCCGCTTGTGGGCATTTCGATGATTCCATCAGCGATTTTATCATGCCGCAGCGAGCCATGTTTGAGCTTGATTTCTTCGGCGGCNGCGAGTGTCGTGCCAAGAATCATCGACAAATCGTTCGTGATGTTTTGCGAGCCCACAGGCAGGCAGTCGTTGTATTGAATCGAGTTGCCGAGGTGAATCACCAAATTGCATGTGCTGCCGCCCATATCGATNCANGCGACACCCTGCTCTTTTTCGTCATCTTGCAAAACGGCGATGGCGGACGCATAGCCAGCAAGCACGATNTTCGCCACCTCGACACCCGCCGTTTTCACGGCTTTGCGGAGGTTGTTGAGGCTGCCTTTTTGCACACAGATGATATGCACATACACCTCNAGCCTCTGCCCGACCATTCCCATGGGGTCGTCTATGAGGTCTTGGTTGTCGACTTTGAATCTGTAAGGGAGGGCATGCAACACATCAAAATCGGGCGGNATCGTGGCGTTATAGAGCGCGGTTTGCATGGCGCGNTTGATTTCTTTGATGCCAATCTCGCCGTTGTTGTTGTTGATGATTCCGATGCTNTTGTAGCTTCTGATGTAGCTATTAGAACCAGATGGAGAGCCAGAAATAGAAACGATGGCTTTGTTGCAATTCACGCCNGCAACNCGCTTCGCGTCATTAATCGCGGCGCGAATCGCTCGGCTTGCGAGCTCGATATTGACGATTGCNCCCTTTTTGATTCCCTGCGATTTGTGCTGCCCAGCGCCAATCACATGGGGAATCTCGTCTTTAATCTCTGCAATGATTGCATTGATGGTCGAAGATCCGATGTCGATACCGAGAATGGTTTGATTTAACTCTGTCATTATCTATTTCCTAACTCTTCGTCTGCTCGGATAACGATATAGCGTTTTTGCAGATAATTCATAAAAGCGCTTTCAATGATTCTGTCTTTGAGCTGCGCGACATTGTTCTCAAGAAACTCTTTGTTGCCCGCAAGATTCTCAAAGGCAAAGAGTTCTTGCGCGCTAATCCGATACAAAATGGCTTTCTGTGCGAGTATCATATAGTCTTTAGCCTTTGTTTTGGCAAAAAGTTGCTCCAAAAATGCNGCTGCGTCTTCTGTGCCGAGCATCGAGAGCTTGCCAATGTCGTCTCGCGCGACAAAGCCGATGTCTGCGCCCACGAAATTTTCGATGCGCGAATCGGCGTTTTGGCGCAAGAGGCTCTCTTGTTTTTGGCGCAACAAATCGCTCGCGGCTTGTTCTTTGGCGGTTTCAAAATCGAGTGCCTTTGCCTGCTCGATGTTTTGGAGCTTGAGCGTAACATAGCCAGATTCTGTGAGAATCGGCTTGAGCGCCTCTGACGCTTTGAGCGCGAGCAGCGAATCGAGCAGCTCCTGCCCAAACCTTTGGGCGATTTGCTTGGAATCGAGCGTTACTTGCTCGCCTTTGTAGCTCTCTGCTTGTTTTTTGTACTCGATATAGCGGCGCAAGGCTTGTTTCTCGGCTTCAGATTTTTGATAATCCTCGCGGATTTGGGCTTTTGCCTCGCCAAAATTTTTGACGTTTTGGTAGTTTGTGATAAATTTTTCGTAATATTCTTGCAGCTCGGAATCGCCCGCCGCAACGTCTTTGGGCGCGAATGTGTCGAAGACGAACGCATAGCGCACAGCGCCCTTGTAGCTCTGCTTGTTTTGCTCCCAATATTGCTTGACTTCGGCTTCATCGAGCGTGATGGGCTCTTTTTTGGGCTCGAGAATCTCGATAGACAGGCGGTCTTTCATATACAGCGCGGCAGCCACCGATTCTTTTTCGAGCTGCGTGGGCGCGATTTGGAGCACATTATCGAGCTCTTTGAGCAGCAAAGATTTGCGAATCGCGTTTTCGTAGTCTTTGGGCAAAAGGTTGTTCTGCGCGAGAATCTCGCGGTAGAGCTTTTGGCTAAAGACGCCATTTTCATAGAATTGCGTCTCTTTGGCGATTTCTGCCGCGACTTTTTCATCGCTGACCAAAAGCCCCAAATCATGCGCATAGTTCAGCATGAGCTGCGTGTAGATGAGGTTGTTTAGCGCTTGATTGCGAAGCCCCAGCCCCTCTGCCTCTTTTTGCCCGAGCTTGCCGCCTGTGAGTTGGTTGTAGATTGCAAAAAGGCGCGCATACTCGCGCTCCAAATCGCTGCGCGAAATCGTGTTGTCGCCCACCTTTGCCACGAATCGTTCGCCCATTGCGAAGCTATACGCGCCCCAGCCGACAAAGCCCGCGCCGACAAAGGCAATGGTGCTTATCCATATAGTGATGACAAGATATTTTTTGTGCTTCTGCATCCATTGTATCATCGGAGTTTCTATCCTTTTGTGCAACGTCTATCGAAGCGACAAACGCAAATCCTATTTCCNAAATTCTACTAAGATTTCGATTAAAAAGAGGTAAGACATGNANCAATCGGCAAACGAATCTTTGAAACAACGCGATTTGCGCTGTGTGTGGCATCCTTGCACGCAAATGCANGACCATGAGCAATATCCGCTCGTCCCTATCGAGCGCGGGCAGGGAATCTATCTCTATGATTTTGAGGGCAAGAGTTATGTCGATGGCATCAGCAGTTGGTGGGTGAATCTGTTTGGGCANAGCCACCCCTACCTAAACGAGGCGCTGCAAACGCAGGTGCAAAACCTCGAGCACACCTTGCTCGCNGGATTCACGCATGAGCCTATCATACGGCTTTCCGAGCGGCTCATAGATTCCACGCCCGCAGGGCTNGANATGTGCTTCTATGCCGACAANGGCTCGAGCGCGATTGAGGTGGCGCTCAAGATGAGCTTNCATGCCGAGCTCTTGCGCTCCAACGCCGCCAAGCCGCTGTTTGCGAGCCTGCAAAACAGCTACCATGGCGAGACAATCGGCGCGCTAAGCGTTGGCGATGTGGGGCTNTACAAAGCCATCTATGCGCCGCTTTTGCTGCAAAATGTCGTGCTGCCNGTGCCAAGCGATTCCTCGCAGCGCGAGACTGAACGCGCGCTCGAGGGCGCAAAGGCGATNTTTGCAAGCAATCGNGGCAGAATCTGTGCGCTCGTGCTCGAGCCGCTCGTGCAATGNGCGGGNGGAATGCGCATGCACAGCCCCGCGTTTGTGCGCGCTCTGTGCACACTCGCGCGCGAGGAGGGAATCGCGATAATCTTCGATGAAATCGCCGTTGGNTTCGGGCGCACGGGCAGCTTTTTTGCGCTCGAGCAATGCGATGTCGTGCCCGACTATCTCTGNCTCTCGAAGGGCATTACGGGCGGCTATCTNCCGCTATCTGTCGTGCTGCTCAATCGCGCTGTCTATNAGCTGTTCTATGCGCCATACACGAGCAACAAGAATTTCTTGCACTCGCATAGCTACACGGGCAACGCGCTCGCNGCGAGCGTGGCGAACGCGGTTTTTGAGCTGTTTGAGCGCGAAAACACGCTAACAACAAACCGCGCNAAAGCCGCGCACATCGCNCAGCGGCTCGCGAATCTNGCGCGGTTTTCTATCGTCAAGAATCCGCGCCAAACGGGCATGATTGCGGCGTTTGATTTGAATCTCACGGGGCGCGCGGGAATGGCGTTTTATGTCCGCGCGCTCGAGCTTGGCGTCTTGTTGCGCCCGCTTGGCAATGTGATTTATTTCATGCCGCCCTACATCATCACAATCGAGCAAATCGATGTCGTGTTCGACACAATCGAGCGCNTTTTGGGCGAGCTAGGCTAGCGCGCTCTCGATTCCAAGCGCGGCGTCAAGCAGGCATTGCTCATCGAAATGCTTGCCGATGAGNTGCATGCCCACAGGCAAGCCGTTGCTNTCNCCCACAGGCACGCAGATGGCNGGAAGCCCGGCGAGATTGACAGAAATCGTGTAGATGTCGCCAAGATACATCTCAAGCGGGCTCGCGCTCGCGCCAAACTTCGGCGGCANNGTGGGCGCAACGGGGCAGAGAATGAGCTCGGCATCATGCAGAATCGAATCGAATTGATTCTTGATGAGATGCCGCACCTTCTGCGCCTTGAGATAATANGCGTCATAATAGCCGCTGCTAAGCACGAAGCTACCGAGCAANATNCNGCGCTTGACNTCCTCGCCAAAGCCTTGCGTGCGGGTTTGGACATACACATCTTTGAGCTGCTTGGAATCCACGCGATTGCCATAGCGGATTCCGTCAAATCGCGAGAGATTTGCGCTCGCCTCGGCTGTGCAGAGGACATAATACGCGGAGATATGATACGCCGTNTCGAGCATCGTTTTTTCAACGATTNTGTGCCCCATTTTTTGCAACAGCGCAATCGTTTGCTCNTAGCTCTGCTGAATCTCGCTGCTCGCGTCTTTGAGCAAATCGGGCAGAATCGCAATCGTGCATGTGCGCTTCGCGTTCAGGTTTGCGTAGGTTTGCGTGGGCGCGAGGTTGGCGCTCGTGCTGTCCTTTGAATCATGCCCGCTAATGCAATCGAGCAGAATCGCNGCGTCCGTNACNTTNTGCGTGATNGGTCCAATNTGGTCGAGGCTGCTCGCATACGCAACGAGCCCATAGCGGCTCACCCTGCCATACGTGGGCTTGAGCCCCACGCAGCCGCAAAAGCCCGCAGGCTGGCGAATCGAACCNCCCGTGTCGCTGCCAAGCGCGGCGATGGCGATTCCGCCCGCGACAGCCGCAGCGCTCCCCCCGCTCGAGCCGCCGGGCACTCTGTCTNTNGCCTTTGGGTTGAGNGTTTTGCCATAGCNGCTGCTNTCNGTCGTGCTGCCCATCGCAAACTCGTCCATGTTGGCGCGCCCAAAGGCGCTCATGTTGTGCGCGGCGAGCCGNTCAATCACCGTTGCGTTGTAGGGCGCGACATAGCCNTTTANAATNTTGCTCGCGCATGTCAGCGGTTGGTTTTTCACATTGATGTTGTCCTTGACAAGAATCGGGATTCCCGCGCCCGTGTCGATGAGCTCGCCGATATAGGCGTTGAGGTCGCTCTGCTGCACCTTCTCGCGAATCTGCGCTTTGAGCGTCTCGATTCCGGCGCTATCGAGCTGCAAGGCTTGTTTGAGAGTTATCATGTCTATCCTTTGAATGGTGAATGGATTGTATCATAGAAATTTTTGAATCCNGCAAGGGTTGCGCGCATGTGCAAAAGCGCCATGTCGGCGAGGGTGAGCGCGACAAGCGACTTCGCCACGACACAGCCACGCACGGCAATGCATGGGTCATGCCGCCCGCTTAGGTTGCACTGCACGGGCTCATAGCGCACATTGAGCGTGTCTTGGGGCAAGAAAATGGACGCTGTGGGCTTGAAATAGNCGCGCNNNANGAGCGTGTCGCCGTTGCTGATNCCGCCCAAGATGCCGCCGCTGTGGTTGGTNGCAAAGCCGCTTTTTGTGATGGAATCGTTAAACGCGCTNCCACTCGCGCTACTTGCGGCGATTCCGTCTCCAATCTCGACAGCCTTGACGCCNTTNAGCCCCATGAGGTTGCGCGCAAGCTCGGAATCGAGCTTGTGGGCGAGNGGCTCGCCAAGCCCAATGGGCACGGAGTGGGCGCGGATTTCGGCAGCGCCGCCCACGCTGTCGTGCTGNTTTTTNGCCTCCAAGATTCTTTGCACAAAGGTTTCTTCGAGCGCGGAATCGAGCGCCAAAACCTCGCTGTTTTGGGCAAACGCAAAGTCGCGTTCTTGCGTCTTGTGCTCGCCGATTTGGAAGATTCCGCCCTCAAGCGTGATTCCAATCTCGCGCAACAAGAGCTGCGCCACCGCGCCCGCCGCCACGCGCGCCGCCGTCTCTCGCGCGCTCGCNCGCCCGCCGCCGCGATAGTCGCGGTTGCCATATTTGTGGTGNTATGTCCAGTCGGCATGCGATGGGCGAAACAGCTCGGCGACNTTGGCATAGTCGCGNCTCTTTTGGTTCTCGTTGGCAATCCACAGCGCAAGCGGCGTNCCCGTGCTCTTGCCCTCGAAAATGCCGCTAAGAATGCGCACNCAATCGGATTCCTTGCGCGGCGTGCTTAGCCTGCTTTTTCCCGGTGCGCGCTTTTGCATTTCGGAATCGATAAATTTTTCGTCAATCCACAGCCCGCTTGGNAGCCCGTCTATCACGCAGCCCACGCCCTCGCCATGCGATTCTCCAAAGGTTGTTACGCGCAACGCGAGCCCAAATGTGTTCATAGAATCCCCCTTTGCTTGAAGCAATGCAGCGCAAGCTCGGCGGCATTCTGCTGCGCCTTTTTCTTGCTGTTGCCCGTTGCTGTGGCGATTTCCTCGCCGCAAATGCTCACGCTGACTTCAAAGACTTTCTGGTGGTCTGGTCCTGTCGTGTTCAGAATTGAGTATGTCGGCACTTCGCCATAATGCGCCTGCGTGAGCTCTTGGAGCGTTGTTTTGTGGTCGATGTTGAGGTTGTGCAGACTAGAATCGGGATAGGCACGCTCAAGCAGCGCGAAGACGATTTTTTTGACTACCGCGATGCTCGATTCGAGATAGATTGCGCCAAAAATCGCCTCGAACGCATCGCTAAGAATCGAGGGCTTCTTGCGCCCGTTGTTGTTCTCTTCGGCGTTTGAAAGCAGCAAGGAATCGCCGATTCCAAGATGTTGCGCGAGCTGCGAGAAGCTCTTCTCATTCACAATCGCCGCGCGCATTTTCGAGAGGCTGCCTTCTTGCAAATGCGGGAATTTTTCAAACAAGAAATCGGCAATCACCAAGTCGAGCACCGCATCGCCCAAAAACTCGAGCCGCTCGTTGTTGCTCGCGCTCTTGTGGCTTCTGTGCGTGAGCGCCTCGAGCAGCCGCTTTTTGTCGTGAAAGACATAGCCGAGCCTTTGTTCGAGAATCTCGAGTTGCTTGAAATCAGGTTGATTGTTCATGGTTTTCCTTTAGGGCGCTCGCGGCGGCTTTGGCGATTTTGTCGCATTGCTCGTTTTCGGCATGCCCGTCATGCCCGCGCACCCAAAATGCATGCACCTTGTGCGGGGCAGAGACACGGAGGTATTCCTGCCAAAGCTCCTTGTTTTTGACTTTCGCGAAATCCTTTTTCACCCATGACGGCAGCCACTCGTTAATCGCCTTCGTAACATACGAAGAATCGCTGAAAAGCTCCACCTCGCAGGGTTCTTTGAGGCTTTTGAGCGATTCAATCACAGCCAAAAGCTCCATTTGGTTGTTGGTCGCATGCATGCGCGCGCGCCCTGAATGATTTTCTCCGATTCCTTGTAGCGCAAGATTCCGCAATAGCCGCCAAATCCGGGATTGCCGAGACTCGAGCCATCACAAAAGAGCTGGACAATTTTCATATTCAAAACTTTGCAAGGGTTTGATGACAAAGCGCAGCTGTTGTGTCAAAAGTGCGCCGCAATGCGCGCAGCGGTCGATGCGCATGGGGTAGGTTTGCGCGCAAACGCGGCATTGGTAGCTGAAGCGCAAATCGCCCCTTTGGCTGCTGTGTGCATGNANGCAGCGCAACGCCTCGAGCTCGAAAGTCGCGCAAGCATTGNCGCCGATTCCGCCACCATTGCCATTTGTACCGCCNCTTTTGGCGCANGCAATCGCATGCAAGGTCGAATCGCCCGCGAGATTTTTGGGAATCTCCTCGTCCCAAAGCAAATCGAGAATCTCCTCGCTTTGTGCCGCAAACTCGGCGTAGGTCTGCCAAAAAAGCGCCTTGTCAAGCGTCTTGAGGCAGCGCATCACAAACGCAAAGAGCCCATGATTCTCATGCAGATGTTGCAGCAAGAGCCCAGAATCGGGATTCTCCTTGTGCANCTCCTTTTGAATCGCGAAATAGCCCGTATTGAGCGCGACAATGTCGGGCTCGAGCCCGAGCTGCTTGAGGCAGCCCAGCGCGTCTAGNGCCTCGTCATAGAGCGCGAGCGATTCGAGGGTGCGCATGAGAATGCTCAATGCCTTTTTGTTGCGCGGGTGGTTNTTGAGCACCTCGAGCAGGATTTTTTTGGCACGTTCCAAGAATCCCGTGAGGTAGTAGATTTCGCCAAGCGCTTGCANCACGGCGAGCCTTTCTTGGTTGCTGATGTCGCATTCCAGAATCGCGTGGTAGAGGTTCATCGAGCGTTCATAGTCGCCCATTTTGCGGTAGGTTTCGGCGAGAAACTCGAGCGCAGGCAGCGAGCTACCGAGCTTTTGCAATGTTTCCTTTGCCACATCATCGGTGCGCATGCCTTCGAAAATTTTCATAAAGTTGCCAAGCGAGTCATGTTGGCGTTTTTTGGCGGCGAGATTCCAAAAATAGGTCGACAGAACGATGAGCGCAACAATCGCAATCAAGACTGCCACACCAAAAATCGGGTCTCTAAAGAAAGCAACGAGATTGTTCATGCGCCTGTCCTTTTGCGCGTATTATAACCTAGTTCGATAAAAAAAGGGCAGATAACGCGCTATAATGTCGCGATGATACGAGCAGAATCCATCGAATCGCTCAAGGCGATTGTGCAGATTGTCGATGTCATTAGCCAATATGTCGAGCTTCACAAAACGGGAAGCAACTACAAGGGGCTTTGCCCGTTCCACACCGAGAAAACGCCGAGCTTTGTGGTCGAGCCCAACAAGGGCTTGTTCTATTGCTTTGGCTGCCAAAAGGGCGGCGATGCGATTAAGTTCGTGATGGAATACGAACATCTCGAGTACAAAGACGCGATTGAGAAAATCGCCGCTTTTTATAATTTCGCGCTTGAATATAGCAAAAACCAAACGCCGCAAAGCGATGCGCTCCAAAAGCTCTCCGAGTTCTTTCGGCACAAGCTCATGCAGAATCCACAGCTGTTGCAATACGTCCAAAAACGCGGGATTAGCGAATCCTCGCGCGAGGCTTTTGGGCTGGGCTTCGCGCCGCAAAACGCCGAGATTTTGAGCTTCTTGCAGAGCCGCAATTACGCGATGAGCGATTGCCTGCGGCTCGGAATCGTGGGCGAGGAGCGCGGGCGATTCTATGCCCGAATGGTGAATCGGCTGATTTTCCCAATCCACTCNCCGCAAGGCAAGCTCGTGGGCTTTGGGGGCAGAAGCCTCGAGAACGCGGGCGCGAAATACCTCAACACGCCCCAAACGCCGCTGTTTAACAAATCGCGGCTGCTCTATGGCTATCATCTGTCCAAAGAGGCAATCTATCGCCAAAGGCGCATCATCGTAACGGAGGGCTATATCGACACGATTCTGTTGCACCAAGCGGGCTTCGCAACGGCTGTCGCAACGCTTGGCACGGCGCTTGGCAAAGACCATCTGCCGCTGCTTAGCAAAGGCGAGCCGCAAATCATCGTTGCGTATGACGGCGATTCTGCTGGGCGCGCAGCGGCGCTCAAGGCGGCGCGGCTGCTCGCGCAAAAAGACGGCGGCGTGGCGCTTTTGCCCGCTGGGTTTGACCCTGCCGATATGGTCGCAGCAAAGCGCGTTACCGAGCTGCAAGCCGCGTTTGATTCTGCCGTGCCGTTTGCCGCGTTTGTGTTGCAAGAGATGAGCGCGCGCTACGACCTCACCAATCCGTTGCAAAAAGAAAAGGCGCTTGGTGAAGGCAATGCCTTTTTGCACTCGCTCTCGCCGCTTTTGCATGAGGAATACGCGCCGATGCTCGCCTCGCTTTTGCGCGTGTCCTCCTCGCTCGTGTCGCGCGGTGGCACGAAAAAGAGCGCGAAGGACGCGGGGCGCGCAAAGCATGATAGAAGCTCCGTAACGCTCGAGATTCTAAAGACNCTCGCGAGCGCGCCAAACCTGCTCGATGAGGTGCTCGACTACATCGACACGCCCGCGTTTATCGGCTTTGAAGAGGAATTTGAGCTGCTCAAAAGCGGGCAGCTCGAGCACCCCAAAATCTTGCAGATTCTGCTAAGCAGCCGCCATGCGCTCCCGCTTGACGAGCTGCGCGAACAGCTGCGCGCGACATTGTGGGTGTATTATGACGCGACATTGCGGCAGCTCAAGGCGCAAAGAATCGGCATCGACATCAATCAACGTTCGCACATGATGGCGCAGATTCGGGATTTGTTGCGGCAGCTTAGCGGCGGCGAGTTCCCGCGATTCGTGGAGTTTGCGTTCCCCAAAGGCTGATTTGGATATAATGCCGCGCAAGAAAGACGAGGAAATGCGATGAGAAAGATGATGNTATGGATTGGAATCGGTGTGTTTTTGGCATTTGCGGGCTGTGGGCAGAGCAACCAAGAAGCGCTTGGCAACGCGCCATGCAGTTGCACGGCGAAAAGCGATGCCAATCAGGAGAACATCATACAACAATAAAGAGAATTTTTGGTACGGGAGAGAGGACTTGAACCTCCACGCCTTGCGGCGCCAGATCCTAAGTCTGGTGCGTCTGCCATTTCGCCACTCCCGCATGGAAAACAGCATTCTAGCGCTTTTTTGCTAAAGCAAACCTTATGGCGATGGCATCGAAACGCGCGTGAGTAGCTCATGGAGTTTCGTGCATGCCCCTTCTTCGTTCCCGCGTTCACAGCCGACTTTGTAGAGCAACATCGCCTGCGTCTTGGGCGCATCGAGCTTCGTGCTGCTTGTGTCGATGAGAATCGAATCCGCAACGCGCGTGCACAGATGTGGCGATTTTTCATAGCCCAAAACGCCCTGCGCCAAAAATGTGCTCTCGCATGCGATTTTGCCCGCCAAAAACCAGCCTTCGGCGTTTTGTTGCAGCGCATAGATGTCTTGCAGCTCCTCGCATGCGGGCACATAGCGGCGCGTGAAGCAATGCTTGTGCAGGATTCTCTGCCCCTCGCTCACATATTGCGGCGCTACNTGNCGCATTTTGCGCACAATCGCCACGCATGCCATTCCCGAGCCCTCCGCGCATGCGCTTTGCAGCGCGCTTTCTTGCACNAAGCGCCCCTGAATCTTGCAATCCTCGTCCTCGCAAACAGAATCTTCGCCCAAATCGAGCAGCTTATAATAAACGTCCTTGCGTTGCGCNTCATCAGCGCTAAGCGCGTAATACAGCGCCTTGCAGCCGCGCACATTATCGAGCGCGCATGCGCTTTGCAGCCAACCTTTTGCCTCATCGCCCCGCGTGATTGCGCCCAAATCGGCGCATGATTCCGCGTGCCCTAGCGCGCATGCCTTTTGCAGCGAATCGGTCGTGAGCCTGAAGATATGCTCGGGCATGCTCTTCGCCCCGCGCGANTTTGCGGCATACAAGAAGCATGCGTTAGCGACATCGAGCGCGCAAAGCTGCTCGAGGCGCTCGGCGTTTTGGGTTTGCAAAAAGTCGATGTCGTTGCATGCAATCGCGTTTTTAACGCCNTGCGCCATCGCGCTCGCACAAAGCGCACCAAAGTCGCGCACGAGGCTCGCGCGCGTCTCCAAATATTGCAGATAGCTCGCGCTTTGCAGCTGCTCTAGCTGCTGTTGTTGCGCAGAATCGATTGCGACTTTGCTTGCGCATGCATAGAACAAAAGCGGCAGAAGCAGCAACAAAATGTGCCTCGTGTGCATGGCGATTCCTTATGTCGGGATTCTTATGATAGAATGATGATACATCGATTTGAAATGAAATGCAAGGGTAGATTCCAATGGTTTTTCTTGCGCTCTATCTTCTCGGCTTTGCGCTGCCAAAGCTCGTTGTCGCGAGCTTGCAAATCGCGCACATCAGGCGCACAATGCGCCTTGCGCCCGTTTTGCTCGCGCGCGATTCCTACCACAAGGCGGGGCATTATGCGCTCGCAAAGGAATCTTTGCAGATTGTCAAAACATTGCTCGATTCGCTGCTCGTGTGCGCGCTTGTGTGGTGGGGAATGGCGGAGCAAAGCTTTGGTTTGTGGGGCGATGCGCTGTTTGTCGTGTCTGTGTGTGTCGCGATGGCGCTTGCGCATCTCCCGCTCGAGATGTACGCAACGCTCGTTCTCGATAGGCGCTATGGCTTTTTTTGCGGCACAACGCGCCTCTTTTTCGCCGACACAGCCAAAAGCCTCGCGCTAAGCGCCGTTTTGGGCTATTGCGCCTGTGTCGCCACCCTCGCGCTGCTGCCGCTTCCGCTGTGGTGGCTTTGGGCATGCCTNTTTTTTTGGATTCTGCTTCTAGTCGCAAATTTTGTGTATCCCGTGTGGATTGCGCCGTTTTTCAACCGCTTCACGCCGCTCGAAAACGTTGAGCAAGCCGAGCAAATCCATGCCCTGCTCGCGCGCGTTGGCTTTGTCGCAAGCGGAATCTTCGTGATGGACGCTGGCAAGCGGGATTCGCGGCTCAATGCCTATTTTGGCGGGCTGGGCAAGGTGAAGCGCGTGGTGCTGTTTGACACATTGCTATCCAAGACGACAAGCGCGCAGCTGCTCGCGATTTTGGGGCATGAGCTCGGGCATTTCAAGCACCATGACATTTACAAGAGCCTCGCTTTTGCGATGTGCGCGATTGCCGCCGTGTTTTTCGCCGCCTCGCAAATGCCCGAAACTTTTTACGCGCCGATTCTGCCTGTCGCGCCCAACATCGTGCTTGTGCTGTATCTTTGTGTCGAGATTGTCGGCTTTTGGGCGATGCCGCTTATGGGAATGATGAGCCGACACAATGAATACGCCGCAGACGCGTTTGGCGCAGAGCTTCAGGGCGCAGAGAATCTCGCAAGCGCGCTGCTTGTGCTCGCGAAAGAGAATCGCAGCTTTCCGCATGCCCACCCGTTGCAGATTTTTTTCTACCACACGCACCCGCCGCTTTTGCAGCGGCTTTTGGCGCTCGGTGTGCCGCAAAGCGCGCTTGTTTGCGATGAATCCCACCCTCTCTGATGTCTTGCGCGAGGCGTGCGCAGCGCTTGCACCGCACTTTGAGCGCCCGCGCCTTGAATGCGAGATTCTGCTTTGCTTCGTGCTTGGCGTGCCGCGCGCGTTTTTGCATGCGCATGATAATATGCAGCTTGATTCGCAATCGTTGCAACGCTTCAGCGCGCTTGTGGCGCGGCGCAAGGCAGGCGAGCCGATTGAATATCTCACACAAAACGTGAGTTTTTATAACCATACATTTTATATTGCGCAAGGAGCGCTGATTCCGCGCCCAGAATCCGAGCTCTTGGTCGATGCTGTCGCCGATTTGATTCGCGCGCATGGAATCAAGCGCGTTGTCGAAGTCGGCGTTGGCAGCGGCGCGCTGCTGTGCTCGCTCGCGCTGCTGTTTGATTCCGTGCGCTTTGAGGGCGGCGATGTTTCGGCTCAAGCGCTTGTGGTTGCGCGTGAGAATCTTGCACGTTTTGGGCTCGATTCGCGCGTGTCCTTGCGGCATTGCGCGCTCCTAGCGGGCTTTGCGCCGCCCATTGCGCTCGCGTATGCGAACCTGCCCTATATTGCGGAGGGCTATCCTTTGGAATCGCCGCTTGCGTTCGAGCCGCGCGAGGCGCTCTTTGGCGGCAGGCGCGGCGATGAGATTCTGCTCGCGTTCCTCGAGGAGGCGCGGGCGAAGAATGTGCGCTTCGTGGCATGCGAGATGGGGCATGACCAAAAGCCGAGCATGGAATCCGCGCTCAATCGCCTTCGCGCGCGCGATGTGCGCTTTTATCGCGACTATGCGGGGCATTGGCGCGGCTTTGTCGCAGAGTTTTAGGCGATTCGTGTTATAAAACTTGACATTCATACGCTCATATTATATAATACGCATGCAGTTAGAGTTGAGTTGACTCGCTGCAAATCAAGTTTTGTTATGCTATAATTGCATATCAAACGTATTGGAAGGAGGATTGTTTGCAAGAAGAAAATACAGAAACCAATCAGAATGAGAATGTGCTCGAGCCCGAAACGCATGAAGACATTGAAGCGCTGCATGCCAGAATCAAGGAACTCGAAGACAAATATCTGCGCAATCATGCCGACTTTGAAAACACCAAAAAACGATTGGAACGCGAAAAGGCGCAATCGCTCGAGTATGCGTATGAGAATTTCGCAAAAGAGTTGTTGCCCGTGATTGATTCGCTCGAAGCGGGGATTGTGAGCGTTGATGGAAGTTGTATCGAGGAATCGATGAAAGAGAAATTTAAAGAAGGGCTCTTGCTCACGCTCGAGAATTTCAAAAAGGTTCTCGAGCGCTATGGAATCACAGAGATTGTGGCTGTTGGCGAGTTTAACCCCAATGTCCATAATGCTGTGATGCAAGAGGATAGCCCCGAGCATGAGGACGGGCAGATTGTGCAAATCTTGCAAAAGGGCTATCAATATAAAGAGCGCGTCTTGCGACCCGCTCTCGTGAAAGTTTGTAAAAAATAAAGGAGAACATTATGGCTAAAGTATTAGGAATCGACTTAGGAACAACCAACTCTGCAATGGCAGTCTATGAGGGTAATGAGGGCAAAATCATTACAAATAAAGAAGGCAAAAACACGACACCTTCTGTCGTTGCCTTCACCGACAAGGGCGAGATTCTTGTGGGCGACCCTGCGAAGCGGCAGGCGATTACGAATCCGAAGAAAACGATTTATTCTATCAAGCGCATCATGGGCTTGATGATGAGCGAAGACAAGGCGCAAGAGGCGCAAAAGCGCCTGCCCTACACCATCATCGACCGCAACGGCGCATGCGCTGTCGAGATTAACGACAAAGTCTACACGCCCCAAGAGATTTCGGCGAAGATTCTCATGAAGCTCAAAGAAGATGCCGAGAGCTATTTGGGCGAAAAAGTCTCTGAAGCCGTGATTACCGTGCCTGCGTATTTCAATGACGCGCAGCGCAAGGCGACAAAAGAGGCAGGGACGATTGCCGGGCTCAATGTTTTGCGCATCATCAATGAGCCCACATCTGCCGCGCTCGCGTATGGGCTCGACAAGAAAAAGTCCGAAAAGATTGTCGTCTATGACCTCGGGGGCGGAACATTTGACGTGACCGTTCTCGAGACAGGCGATGGGCTTGTCGAGGTGAATGCGACAGGCGGAGACGCATTCTTGGGCGGCGATGATTTCGACAACAGAATCATCGATTGGGCGGCAAAAGAGTTCCAAGACGAGAGCGGAATCGACCTCAAAAAGGACATCATGGCGCTCCAGCGACTCAAAGACGCAGCGGAATCGGCGAAAAAAGAGCTAAGCAGCGCGAACGAAACCGAAATCAACCTGCCATTCATCACAGCCGATGCGAGCGGACCCAAGCATTTTGCGAAACACCTCACACGTGCGAAGTTCGAATCGCTGATTGATGATTTGATTGAAAAGACGATTAGCACGATTGACTTCGTGATTAAAGACGCGAAGCTTAGCAAGAGCGACATTTCCGAAGTCGTGCTCGTGGGCGGCTCGACACGGATTCCAAAAGTGCAAGAGCGCGTCAAAGAGTTCATCGGCAAAGAGCCCAACAAATCCGTCAACCCTGACGAGGTCGTTGCTGTGGGCGCGGCGATTCAGGGCGGCGTACTCAAGGGCGATGTGAAAGATGTCTTGCTGCTCGACGTAACACCGCTTAGTCTCGGAATCGAGACGCTCGGCGGCGTGATGACGAAGATTATCGAGCGCGGCACGACAATCCCCACCAAGAAGCAACAGACATTCTCGACAGCCGAAGACAACCAGCCCGCCGTGAGCATCAAGGTCGTGCAGGGCGAACGCGAGCTCGCGCGCGACAACAAATCGCTTGGCGATTTCGAGCTAAGCGGAATCCCCGCCGCGCCGCGCGGGATTCCACAAATCGAGGTTACGTTTGATATTGACGCGAACGGAATCTTGACGGTCTCGGCGAAAGACAAGGCAACGGGCAAGAGCCAAGAGATTAAAATCACCGGCAGCAGCGGGCTTAGCGACAGCGAGATTGACAAAATGGTCAAAGACGCGGAGATGAACAAAGAGGCAGACAGCAAGCGCAAGGAGATTATCGAGGCGCGCAACAACGCCGAGTCGCTCATTTATCAGACACGCAAGAGCCTCGATGAGTTCAAAGACCTTGACGAAGCCGAGAAGGGCAAGATTCTATCCGCCATCGAGGCGCTCGAAGCCGCGCTCAAGAAAGATGACGCGACCAAAGAGGAGATTGACGCGCTCACCAAGACATTGAGCGAAGCGAGCCACGCGCTCGCCGAGCGNATGTATGCGAAAAAGGGCGGGGACGCAGGTGCGCAAGACAAGAAGAAAGACGATGATGTGATTGACGCGGAGGTCGAGTAGGTTGCCCGCGCTCGCACGTTGTTCGTTGCAATGACATGTTCTTGTGTCATTGCGAGCATTCGCTAGAATGCGCGGCAATCAAACGTCTCTGAATGCTTTGGGATTCTTTGCCAGTTGATTGCCACGAGGCTAACGCCTCTCGCAATGACAANAAAATCTAAGAATCCCCAGAAAAAGCGCGCGCAAAGCTATGGCGAAGCCACAGCACAGCGCCGCTTTGAATATTGCAATNNNTNANTCTGCTATTGCTCATGATTCTATTTTCCCAGCCACAGCGCACAGCGGCAATGTTCGAGCCGTAGGCATAACGTTGACGNATGCGCTGTGGACTATTGACATATG
>JAAVGZ010000033.1 GCA_014799985.1 Helicobacter sp. | reverse complement strand
CAACAATAAAATTTCGGGCGGCTGCCGCGCATTGCACGTTGCATGGCATGTGGTGCGACTGAAGTCGCACCTCCGAAATGGTTGTTGCACAATTTGTGCGGGCGCAATGTTTGCAAAAGAATTGCAAACATTGCAACTGTTGATGCCCATTCAACCAATCTCAATGTGTCCATACTATATAATCGTAAGCTTGCAACTTTCGATTCTGCTCTAATATTATATTAAAGCAAAACAGCATGAATATCACATTGCAATTGTTTGAATACAGGTGCAAAGCCAATTACTAAACATAACAGACACTACAATGTTCTGCGTGAAGTTAGCTTACTTCTGTTTGTTGTTTCATGTTGTTTGCTCTCCCAATCGGATTGCTTGCAATGTGCGAAAATCACGGTTTCGGTACGCCTCCTCTAACATTTCGTAGATTTCTTGCTGTTTCTGTTGCTCTCGCTTTGCATTGTCTTCTTCAATCAAACTAGCACAAAACACCTCCCTCCTGATTTTTTGCAGCTCTTCTATATTACCATCAGCATTTGCTATTCTTTCATCTGTGAGTTGTTGCAAGGTCGGACTAAGCGAACGAGATTTAATGATATGAATAACCTCATTGATTTGTTGTGCCTCCTCGTTTTGTATGTCTTGCCTGTCCGCTTCCTGCTTAATTCTTTCAAGCTTTTTTATTTCAGCCTGCTTTTCTGCTGCAATTCGTTTTTGCCTTTTCTTCTCCCGTTTCCTTTCTTTTTTATCGTCACTGAATAGCCAACAGAGACCTATGCCAACACCTATTGCCCCTATAATTTCTTCCACCATTGTTTCTCCTTTGCTATGGTTTTGGAATGAAATCTTGCATAGCCAACCAAACATTCAGAATCCAAGCAGAATCTGAATCGATTGAATATGTGAATCGTGCGGAATCCGAATACGTCTTGTGAAACGTCAAAAAGAAGAAATAGGGGGTGGTCTAGCGGGCGCTAGTGTGCTCGGTGTGTGGGGGGGGGGGTGCATTGTGTTCTGCTCATGCTTCTCCTTTGTTGTTATTTGTGAGCGGCAAACTCACAGCGCAATTATACTGTAACAATACTGAAAGAATCATAAAATTTTGGGCGGCTGCCGCGCCACCGCATGGACGATTCCAAAAATATGCCGCGCCTCGCGCTACATTAAGCCGAATCAATCAAACATGTTTGCTTACCCTGCATTGTTGATTGCCACGTTCGCGCCACTCGCTCGCAATAACGTTGGAAGCTTGCCATGTTGAGCGTAGCAAAACATCTCTTTGTGCGACTAAAATCGCAACTCCGAAAAATGTGCAATTTTTACCCAATCGCCTTTATCGCCATAGATGACAAAAATAATCATAAATTTTCAGGCAGCTACTAGCCTCGCGTTTACGATTCCACGTTATGATATAATCCGAAAAAAATTGCATGAGGAGACGCGATGATTATTGCTGCAAATTTCAAAATGCACCTGACGCCGCGCAAGCTCGCGACTTTTGCAGCGACACTTCGCGAATCGCTCGATTCGCGACTGCAGATTCTGCTGTTTCCCAACACGGCGTGTTTGGCGAACCTGCCGCAATGCCCCGTGCGCTGGGGCGCGCAAAACGCCTACCCCGCGCAAAATGGCGCGTTTAGCGGCGAGATTGGCGCAGAGGTCTTGGAATCGCTCGCGATTCAAACCCTGCTCGTTGGGCACAGCGAGCGGCGTGCGCTCGGCGAGTCGCAAGATTTTTGCGCCCAAAAGTGCCGATTCTATGCCGAGCTCGGCTTCACGCTCGTCTATTGCATCGGCGAGCCGCACGATGTGCGTGCGCGCGGGCGCGAATCGGTGCGCGCGTTTTTGGACGCACAGCTGCAAGACATTCCGCTCGACTATCCCAACCTCATCATCGCTTATGAACCGATTTGGGCAATCGGCACGCAAGCCGCAGGCATGGAGCAAATCGAGCAAACGCATGCCGACATCAGGGCGCTGTGCGCGGAGCGTGGCGCAACCCCGCCGCTGCTCTATGGCGGCAGCGTGAAGCCCAACAATGCGCGCGCAATCCTCTCGCTTAGCAATGTCAATGGCGTGCTTGTGGGCAGCGCGGCGCTTGTCGTGAGCGATTTTGTGCAAATCATGCAAGCGGGCTTGCAAGCCTTGTAGCGAGCGCGCATGAAATCTATCCATTTTTTTTGGATTGCCTTTATTTTTAGCCTCTATTGGCTGCTCTATCTGTTTGGATTCTTGCTCATGGACGCCGTGATTGCGCTGCTTTTGTGCGTGGCGACAATGAGTATCAAGGAGGGAATCGAGCGCTATGTCAAGTTCAACATCATCAGTTCTGCGCTTAGCGTGCTCTTGCTGCTGCTCGTTTTCGTGATTCCCATCATCTATGGCGTGAATATTGTCGTGAAATTTGCGCCGTTTTTCACGGCGGAGAATCTCGCGAGCTTCTTTGCGAGCTTCAAGACAACGCTCGCCACATTGCGCGACATTCTCGTGGAGCGCGTTCCCGTGCTCGAAGCTTATGCGCATGAAGCGCTGCTTTCTGTCGATAGCTTCGCGCAAGACATCGACACCGCCTCGATTGTGCAGCTGGCGCTTAGCATGAGCACAAGAATTGGCAAATGGAGTGTCGCGTTTCTGAAAGACACTGCCTTTGTAACCATATTTTTATTTATATTTTACTATTATGGCAAGTCTCTCTATCGCTACGTCTTGCGCCTCTTGCCGCTTTCGCAACAAGAGAGCTCGGGAATCTGCGCCGAAGTTGCCGGCGTTTTGGGTGTGGTTGTCTATTCGCTCATCGTGTCGGTGATTTTTCAGGGCACATTGTTTGGAATCATCGTGAGCTTTTTTGGCTACGACCCGATTCTGTTTGGCGTGCTCTATGGCTTCGCCTCGCTCGTGCCTGTCGTGGGCGGGACGCTCGTGTGGATTCCGCTCGTGGGCTACGAAGTCTATCTCGGCAACTACACCACGGCGATTATTATCGCGCTCTACTCGGTGATTGTCATCGCAACGATTGCCGACAACATCATCAAGCCCATCATCATCGCGTTCATCAGCCGCGTTGTGCTCAAGAGCAATATCCGCATCAACGAAATCACGATTTTCTTCGCCATTTTCGCGGGGCTCATCACCTTTGGGTTTTGGGGAATGGTGCTAGGACCAACCATCACAGCCTTTTTCGTGGCGCTCGTGCGGCTGTACGAGAACTATTTCTTGCCCCAGCAAGGCAGCCATTGATGCGCTTTGTCGAATCTGTCTTTGCAGCCATTGGCATGCCGTTTGTCGGGCTCTTGCGCCTTGTCGAATCCTTTGGGCATTTCGTGCTGTTTCATCTGCGCCTCTTGCCCCTGTATGTCTGCCCTCCGTATCGATTCAAAGAGCTGCTGACGCAAATCGAGACCATCGGCATTGGCTCGCTTGGAATCATTCTGCTAAGCTCGATTTTCACGGGCATGGTGCTCGCGATTCAGTTCTATCATGGCTTCCACCGCTTTGGCGCGGAGGATTTCATGAGCTATCCCATTTTCCTCGCGATTAACCGTGAGCTTGGACCCGTGTTCGCGGGGCTCATGGTCGTGAGCCGCGCGATTTCGGCGATGGCAGCAGAGCTTGGCAGCATGCGCGTAAACGAGCAGATTGACGCCATCGACTTGCTCGGAATCGATTCACGGCAATATCTGATTATCCCGCGCGTGCTTGGCAGCGCCATTTCGATGCCGATTCTCGTGCTCGTGTTCGATGTGGTGGGCAATCTCGCCGCGTTTGTCATCGCCACAATCGTGCTCGAGGCAAACGCGTATAGCTACCAAACGATGATACAGCAATTTTTCAGCATTGGCGATTTGAGCATTTCGCTCCTCAAGGCGCTCGTGTTTGGAATCTTGATTAGCCTGATTGGCAGCTATGTTGGATTCCAAACCAAAGGCGGCGCGAAGGGCGTGGGGCAGGCGACTATCAACGCCGTTGTGTATAGCGCGGTAACGATTTTTGGGGCGAACTATCTTTTGTCAGCTTTGTTTCTCGCGTTGAATTTATAAGCTATTTGTGAGCATATCAATGATATAATCAAGCTTGCAAAAATAAAAAGAGGAGCTTCTACTTTATGGCTGAACAAATCAAGACAATCACACCAATTAGCAAACGCAACTTTGCGAACAGACGTTACAAGAGATTCCCGCATTTTGGGCATGCGGCGCGCGACAGCGTGATGCCGCTTGTGATGCTCGAAATTCGTTCGGCGATGATGGACATTCCGCTCGTTTTTCTGAAGGAAAAAGAGGGCTATGGACTCTATGGAATCGCCTCGTTCCTACATCGCTTCAACGCGCTGCTCGATGGCGATGGGCGCTTTAGGACAAGCTACATTCCCGCCTGCTATCGCGCCTATCCCTTTTTGTTTGCCAACATCGAAACGGGCGAGAAAGTCCTATGTTTCGATGAAAGCAGTGGCTTGCTTGTCGAAGAGGGCGGCACAGAGGGCTTGCCATTTTTTGACGAAAACGGCAACACCACGCAGAATGTACAAGAGATTATGCTACTGATTAAGAGCATTGCTGATAGCGTTGTGCGCACAAAGCAGGTGATTGGAACGCTCGATTCGTTTGGGCTCATCGCCCCTTGGGATTTGAACATCACGCTCGATGGCACAACGCAAAAAATCGAGGGCTTTTATACCATCAGCGAAGAGCGCCTATTGCAATTGCGCGCCAACGACCTCGCCACATTGCGCGACAATGACGCGCTTGCGCTCGCCTATGCGCAGGTGTTTTCGAAACAACATGTGCGCCAAATCGAGCAGCTTTGCAACTGGATTCTCGCCGCGGAGAAATCGCGACAGCAGAATCTCATCGACCACAAGGGCGACTTGGATTTGGAGTTCTTGAACAACGAAACCATTCCCGTATAAGGACATCTGATGAAGATTCTCTATGCCCCTATGGAGCGCCAAGCGAGCGAAATGATTAGCGCCAATGTGATATGCGGCTATGACATGCTGGTGCTCGATAACCTGCTGCAATGCGAGTTTGTCGAGCAGGTTTTCTATTTTCCGCACAAAAAGAGCATTCCCGAGCTTGCGCATGTCCGCAAGGCATTGAAAGACGACAGAATCTCGCACATCAAGGCGCTCAACAAGGCAAAGGATTCTGATGTGTTGATTACCGACCTCGCAAACACCGCCTTTGCCTATTCGCTTTTCTACAAAAAGCCCTCCATCTATTTCTTGCCCGGCTTCACGGGCGTTACATTCGAGGGGCATCAAGACAGGCTGTTGCGCCTCATCAACGATTTCGCGTTTTTCTGCCACTCGCTGCAGGCTCTGCGCGACATGCTCGCCGAGCTCCCGACTTTGTGGGCGAGGAAAGAGCCGATGTTGCAACAATTTCTCGATAGGGCATTGATATGAATCTCAAACAATACCACGAAAGCTTGCGAAAAAGCCTCGAATCGCTGCTCGATAGCAAGCGCAAAAACATCGTTTTGCTCTCCTATGACCCGAGTTCCGAGCCCTTTGGGCAGCTTCCGTCTGTGCTTGGCGAGCGGCATAATGTCGTGATTGTCGGCAGCGCGAACAACCCCGAGCCCTACGCGGGGCAGTCGTTTGTGCATATCCCGTTCAAAATCTTTGACGAAAACAGCCAGAGATTCCACATCACGCCCATTCAGCTCAAGGGAATCGACCTCATCATCATGCCCGATTTGTTCGAGGAACAGCAGCTCAACCACGAGTTTCTGAACAAAGACGCCAAGCGGCTCTATATCCCCCGCACGGTGTTCGCGCCACCCGCGATGAAGCTCGATTCTGTCGATTATATCGCCGTGCCTTCCGCTATGGCGCTGCCCGCGTTTGAGCAGTATGCGCCCAATGCAAAAAAGCTGCCAGTGGGCAGCCCGCTGTTTGATTCTCTTGTTGCGCTGTTTGAGGACAACCCAGCAGAGAAGAATCTCTATTACGCCTCGAGCGTGCAATACGCGAACCTTCCGACCACGCTCATCAACCTCTATGCGGGCTATGACAGCATGCTTCTCGAGTGGTTTTTGACAAACTACAAACACCAGATTGACTATGCGCCGCACATCATGAACATTCTCAACAACCACCCATGCTATCTGCAAATCAGGCAAAAATGGCAGGCGGAATCGCGCATTCGTTTTGTCCAAACAGCCGACAACGCGCAGTTCGCCCAAAGCAAATGCTTCGTCTCCGACCTCTCTGTTTTCGCGTGCCACATCGCGCTTGCGAGCCTGCGCCAGACCATACTTTTTGCCCCCGCGCAGAATCACAAAGAATGGGAGCACCATGCCCTATTTGGCGCGCTTGTCGCGAACAATCTCGAGCAAATGCGCACGCGATTGAACGATGTGAATGTGCCCAAAGAGAAGTTTATCGCTTGGCGCGAGAGCAACCTCTACCACCTCAAACAAAGCGTGGCGCGCCTCGCTGATTGCATCGATGAGATTCTAAGGGCATAACATGCGTGCGGGCTTGTTGCTATTGTTGGTGCTCTGTGTCGTGGCATGCGCGAGTGCCCCAAAAGAGGAGCTGCCGATTGCCGTTACGCCGCCGCAAACGCCCGATTCTGCGAGCGTGAGCGAGGCGCTTTTGAAAATGCAGGCATTCCACCAAATCGTCTTTCAGACAGAGCGCAAAAACGAGGCAAAGGCTCTCGCGCAACAAGCATGCAGGCTCGGGCTTGGCGAGGGCTGCTTGTTTAGCGTGTTTAGCGAGCCTGTGAGCGTGAGCAAGGAGCAGAGCGCGGAGGAGATTAAAGAACATTTCCTCTCGCATTTGCAGACCATCAAAGCCGCGCAAATCGAGATGGACGCGCATGCGCTGCGCCTTGCGACATACAATTGCGCGAACGATGTCGGCAGTGAATGCGCGATTGTGGGCGGAATCTATGAGCGCGGCGATGGTGTCGAGGCTGACCTGAAGCAGGCGCGCGCATATTACGAAAAGGCTTGCGCGCTCGATTCCGTGCATGGCTGCCTCGCGCTCAATCGCTTCACGGGCTATGCGAGCAAGCAATACGCCAAGACATTCGCGCTGCTCGAGCGCGCCTGTGCGGCAGACGACCCCTTTTTGTGCTATATGGCTGGCGAGTGGAGCGTGATTAGCGCGCTACACAACAAGCAGACATCGCCAAACTCGCCCTTTTTGCAAGACGCGAAAGCATATTATGACAAGGCATGCAAACTCGGCTTTGACGCGGAATCACTGGGGCTCGAGGGGAGTTGTGCGCAGGGGAATATTTGGCAGATTCGCGTGGAACTCTTGCGCAAAAAAGCCACGCAAAAGCGCGAAAAATCGTAGCTAAAAAAGCGGGGAAGCCCTAAATGGCGTGCCCAGAGGGACTCAAACCCCCGACCTACAGGACCGCAACCTGTTGCTCTATTCAACTGAGCTATGGACACATCAGGCGAAATTATACACAAAAAACCTTATAGAATCTTGAAACCAAAACATGAAAAATTTGAGCTCTTTTTAAACTTTGTGGTTGTATAATGCTCTTCAAATCTACCGATTCCAAACGGGGTGTTAGCTCAGTTGGGAGAGCGCAACGCTGGCAGCGTTGAGGTCAGGGGTTCGAACCCCCTACACTCCACCAAATCCTTTCTGCTTTTTCTGCATTTTGGCTTTTTATCGGGCTTTCGTGGCAAATATCCATTGTGAAATCTTCTCGCGATTCTGTCGGTGATTGCGCGCAAAGGCTTTGGAATCTGCATGCGATTTTCCGTTGCGCGTTGTTGGGGTTGCGATTCGCGCGATTGCGAGGTTTTAGGGTATAATGGCGCAAAGGAGAGGCGATGTTCAAGCGACTATGTATAGCGGCGTTGGTGGTGCTGTGTGTGGGGTATGCGGCAAATTTGGCGCAACGATGCAAAAATGGAGATTCTGAAGCTTGCGGGGAAATGATTCTGCATGTGCTGCAAGCTTGTAAAAATGGAGATTCTGAAGCCTGTAAGGTCTTGATTCTATACTATCAAGAATCTTGCAATACGAATGAGGCGACTGGCTGCTATAATCTTGGAGTTTCGTACATGAACGGGCGAGGCGTGCAGCAAGACTACAAAGAGGCAGCTCAATACTTTCAAAAAGCATGCAATATGAATGACGCTAAAGGTTGCTATAATCTTGGAATTTTGTATATGAAAGGGCAAGGTGTTCGTGCTGATGACAAAAAATCAAATGAATATTACCAAAAAGCATGTAATTTAAATCATGCTAATGCCTGTTCTAATCTTGGGCTTTTGTATAAAAATGGGCAAGGTGTTCGTGTTGATTACAAAAAGGCAAATGAATATCTCCATAAAGCATGCGCCCTAGATAGTGCCCCTGGTTGCTATAATCTCGGAGCTTCGTATATAAAGGGGCAAGGTGTGCAGCAAGACTACAAAGAAGCAGCTCAATACTTTCAAAAAACATGCGGTTTAGGTTTAGATGGCGCGATTGGTTGCTATTGGTTGGGTCTTTTGTATGAAACAGGCAAAGGTGTGCAGCAAAACGAAGCAACCGCCAAAGAATACTTCGGCAAAGCCTGCGATTATGGCTTGCAGAAAGGCTGTGATAGTTATAAAACGCTAAAGAAAAAGGGCTTGTAGATTCCGCCCATACCCTCCTCGCCCATTTGTTCTTCTGTTTTGCGTGCCAAAGCATGCGGCTTTGGGCATTGACGCGCCCGAGATTGCAAGCGGAATCGGGGCGNGCGATTTCTTGCATGCGCATTGTGGTTGCGATTCGCGCGATTGCGAGGTTTTAGGGTATAATGGCGCAAAGGAGAGGCGATGTTCAAGCGATTATGTATAGCGGCGTTGGTGCTGTGTGTGGGGTATGTGGTGTTGTCTGCGTGTCTCTGGTATGGAACAAATTTGGAGCAACGATGTGAAATCGGAGATTCTGGAGCTTGTGGGGAATTGGTTCTATCCTTGATGCAAAAATGTGATAATGGAGACTCTGAAGCTTGTAGAGAATTGATTCCATACTTGCAAACAGCATGTAATATGAATATGGAATGTTATAATCTTGGAATTTCGTATCTGAATGGGCAAGGTGTACGGCAAAGCTACAAAGAGGCGGCTCAATACTTTCAGAAAGCATGCGAATTGAATGACGCTAAAGGCTGCTATAATCTTGGAGTTTTGTATGAACATGGGCAAGGTGTTCGTGTTGATTACAAAAAATCAAATGAATATTACCAAAAAGCATGCGATTTAAACGTTGCTGCTGCTTGCTCTAATCTTGGGATGTTGTATGAACATGGGCAAGGTGTTCGTGTTGACTACAAAAAATCAATAGAACATTATCAAAAAGCATGTGATATGGAAAATGCTGTCGGTTGCTATAATCTTGGGGTTTCATATATAAAAGGGCAAGGTGTGCGGCAAGACTACAAAGAGGCAGCTCAATACTTTCAAAAAGCATGCGGTTTAGATATTGCTATTGGTTGCCATAATCTTGGAATTTTGTATGAAACAGGCAAAGGTGTGCGGCAAAATGAAGCAACCGCCAAAGAATATTACGGTAAGGCTTGCGATTTGGGGGAGCAAAAAGGTTGCGACAGATACAGAGAGTTACGCGAAAGAGGTTTTTAGATTCCGCCCATGCCCTCCTCGCTCGCTTATTCCCCCGTTTCGCGCTTGCCAAACGTGCGGCTTTGGGCATGGTTTTTACTCTCCATAGAGCTTCTTTTCGAGCGCATCAAGCCTCTTGAGCGTTTCTAGCGCACCCTGTATGTGGCTATCGTCTTCCCTAAGAATGCTATCGCGAATCACCTTTGGCGTCTCGTTGCAGAATTTGTCGGGCGAGATGTCCGCTGGGTCGCTCAAATACGAGCCGTCCTCGTGAAAGATTTGCAAGACATCTTCTTTTGTGATAAATTCCATATATTCCTCCTCTTGCGTTTTTGTATTATCGCCCATTTCAGCAAACATGCCGCTTAAAGCGCCCCAAAAATGCAGCCACACAGAATCCGCGCCAAGCCCGCGCGATTCTGGCAAAGCCATGCCGATTGCCACCGATTCCACCCCTGCACAAAATGCCGCGCCCCAAAAAGTTAACAACGCAAGTTTTTCTTCAGAATCGCCCAACAATTCTGCTTTCATGTTTCAAAATGTAACCCCAAACACACATCGTGCACAAAAAGTTCCCGTTTCAGTTTCCCCTTAGGGGGGGGGGTAAAATTCTTATAGTTGGTTTTGTTGCTTTGTTGTAGCGATTCTGGCTGACAAAAAAAGGAGGAAACAATGCAAGAAGTTGTGATTGTGGGCGCGAAGAGAACGGCGATTGGCTCGTTTTTGGGCAGCCTAAAAAATACGAGCGCTGTGGAGCTCGCCGCGATTGTCGCGCGAGACGTGCTCGAGCATGCGCATTTGAACGCAAATGCCGTGAGCGAGCTCATTTTGGGGCAGATTCTGCAAGCCGGGCTTGGGCAAAACCCNGCGCGGCAGGTGGCGCTGAAGGTCGGAATGCGCGAAGAAAGCGGCGCATTCACGATAAACAAGCTCTGCGGCTCGGGGCTCAAATCTATCGCGCTCGCTGCGCAAAGCATCGCGCTGGGCGAGCAAGACATCATTCTCGCCGGTGGCNCCGAGAACATGTCNCTCTCGCCCTTTTTGCTCGACAATGTGCGCGGCGGCTACAAAATGGGCGACAGAAACATCACCGATAGCATGATTAAAGACGCGCTGACATGCGCGATGAACGGCTATCACATGGGCATCACCGCCGAGAATTTGGCGAAAAAATACGGAATCTCGCGCGAGGAGCAAGACGCGTTCGCGCTGCACTCGCAGCAAAAAGCGGCGCGTGCGCTGGAATCGGGCAGATTCAAAGACGAGATTACGCCCGTGATTCTGAAGAGCAAGAAGGGCGACACGGAGTTTGCGATTGATGAGTTTGTGAAAACNGACATCAGCGCTGAAAGCCTCGCGAAGCTGCGCCCCGCGTTTGACAAAGANGGCACCGTTACGGCGGGCAACGCGTCTGGAATCAACGATGGCGCGGCGATGGTGCTCGTGATGAGCAAAAACAAGGCAAAGGAGCTCGGGCTTCCGATTCTTTGCANNATTAAGGCGATTGCAAGCATTGGCGTCGACCCAAGCATTATGGGCATTGGCGCGGCGATGGCGGCGAAAAAGGTGCTNGCAAACGCGAAGATGAGCATTGANGATATGGAACTGATTGAGGCGAACGAAGCCTTCGCGGCGCAAAGCTTGGCGTGNATCAAAGAGCTTGCGCCCAAGACCGAGCGGCTCAATGTCAATGGCGGCGCAATCGCACTCGGACACCCTGTGGGCGCGAGCGGCGCGCGCGTTGTCGTTACGCTCTTGCATGAGATGATGAAACAAAACAAGCAGTTTGGGCTTGCCACGCTTTGCATTGGCGGCGGGCAGGGCATTGCCGCAATCCTAGAGAGAGGTGCATAATGAAAGTGATTTCCAACAAAGAAGCTGCGGCTTTGATTAAAGAGGGCGATTCCGTGATGATGGGCGGATTCTTGGGCTGCGGCGCGGCGCATGATTGTGTCGATGCGCTTGTCGCGCTCGGAACAAAGAATCTGACGCTAATCGGCAACGACACGGCGCGCGAGGATTATAGCTATGGCAGGCTGATTACGAGCGGGCAGGTCAAGAAAGTCATCGCGACACACATTGGCACAAACAAAGAAACGGGCAGGCGCATGAGCAGCGGCGAGCTCGAGGTCGTTCTCGTTCCGCAAGGGACGCTCGCTGAGCGAATCCGCGCGAGCCGCTCGGGGCTTGGCGGCGTGCTCGTTGCGACAGGCGTTGGCACAGATGTGGCGAAGGGCAAGCAGGTTATCAATGTTGATGGCAAAGATTATCTGCTCGAGCGCCCGTTGCATGCGCATGTCGCGCTCGTTTATGCGACGTATGCGGACAAATATGGCAATCTCGCCTATGACGGCACAACGCGGAATTTTAATGTGCTGATGGCGATGGCTGCGGATTTGGTGATTGTCGAAGTCGATGAGCTGCTCGACAAGCCGCTTGACCCCAATCGTGTTGTTGTCCCAGGCGTTGCTGTGGATTATATTGTGCAACATAAAGGATAGAAAATGAGTAAAGAAAAGATGATTGAAACAATGGCAAGACGCGTTGCGAAAGAGTTTAAGAATGGCGATTTGGTGAATCTCGGCATCGGCATGCCCACGCAGGTGAGCAATTATATCCCCGCTGGAATCGAGCTGATTTTGCAATCGGAAAATGGCATGCTCAAGATGGGACCCACGCCCAAAGAGGGCGAGGCNAANCCGCGCATNACAAACGCCGGNGGNCAGCCAAGCAGCGTTTTGGANGGCGGCATGTTTTTCGATTCNGCNTTTAGCTTNAGCCTCATACGCGGCGGGCATGTNGACATCACCGTTCTGGGCGCGCTCGAGGTCGACGAGCAGGGCAACCTCGCGAATTGGATTATCCCCGGTAAACTTGTTCCGGGNATGGGCGGCGCGATGGACTTGGTGAATGGCGTGAAAAAGGTCATCATCATGATGGAGCACACCGACAAACATGGCAACAGCAAGGTNAAGAANCAATGCACNCTGCCGCTCACGGGCGCAAAATGTGTCGATTTGCTCGTTACCGAGCTTGGCGTTTTTCGTTTTGACAATGGCAAGATGACGCTCATCGAGCTTCAGCCCAACGTTACATTGGAAGAACTAAAATCAAAAACAGAAGCAACATTTGAGAATGGTTTGCAATCATAAAAGGAGCAGAGAATGATTAGAATCGTAAGCTCCTTTATGGTTCGGGTCGTGCAGCGCTATCTGCCCGACCCGCTTGTTTTGGCGATGTTGCTGTGCCTGATTGTGTTTGTGCTCGGCAGCTTCAAGATTCCGACAGCCGATGGCGAGTTTGCCGCGCTCAAAATGGCNCAACTCTGGGGCGATGGCTTTTGGAATCTCCTCGCATTCACGATGCAGATGGCGATGATTATCGTAACGGGGCACGCGCTCGCGAGCAGCGAGCCGATTAAGAAGCTCTTGCGACAGATTGCTTCGTTTGCGACAACGCAGAGGCGCGCTGTCATGCTCGTTGTGTTTTTCGGCTCTGTGGCTTGCCTCATCAACTGGGGCTTTGGGCTCGTTGTTGGCGCGCTTTTGGCGAAAGAGGTTGCACGAAAGCTCAAGACATGCGACTATGGCTTGTTGATTGCGTGCGCGTATATGGGCTTTATGACATGGGGTGGCGGGCTTAGCGGCTCGATGCCGCTGCTCGCAGCTACACCCGGGAATCCGATGGAAAGCCGCATAGGCGGGACGATTCCGATTAGCGAAACGATTTTTTCCAATTATAATATGTTTATTATTATTGGCTTGCTTGTCGTTTTGCCAGCCCTTGTCGCGTTCATGATTCCCAAAGACCCCAAGCCGATTGACCCCGATTTGCTCGCCGAAGAGCCAAGCTTTCAGCGCGAAGTGCCCAAAGACGCCGTAATTGCGTTGCGGCTCGAGGAAAGTCGGCTTTTGTCGTTGCTGATTGCAGCAATCGGAATCGTGTATCTCGGGTATTTCTTTGCGACCAAAGGCTTTAATGTCGACATCAACAAGGTGAATCTCATCTTTGTCGTATTTGGAATCCTGTTGCACAAGACACCGATGGCATATGTGCGCGCGATTATGGCGGCGACCAAAGGCACGGCGGGCGTGCTCGTGCAGTTTCCATTCTATGCCTCGATTGCGCTCATGATGGAGAAATCGGGGCTCGGGCAGATGATTACCGAGGGATTCATCAGTATTTCG
>JAAVGZ010000002.1 GCA_014799985.1 Helicobacter sp. | reverse complement strand
GTGCGAGCGTGGCAACCAACCGTGTCGAGCGTTCATAGACGGTTGATTGCTTCGCTTTGCTCGCAATGACAAGAAATAGCGCATGCAAAAATATTCATTGTCATGTTGAGCGAAGCGAAACATCTTGTCATTGCGAGCATTCGCTAGAATGCGTGGCAATCAACCGTGTGTGAAGCTAGAATCATGAAAGATTCTATGCCGTTTGATTGCAACGCTTACGCTCGCAATGACACAAGGTTATCGCTTCGCATTATTTTCTCGTCATTGCAAGCAAGAACATTGCGCCTGCTCGCAACAGCACGCGAATCGCCACTCGCGCCTCACAACTCCCAGCAAAACGGCGCGCTTTGGCGTAAGAGGCAATCGGCGCGCGCAAAAATTCCGCTGCCCACAAAGCCATGCGCGAGCGGGCTTGGGTGCGGCGCGGTGAGGATATGGTGCTTGCTCGCGTCAATCAGCGGAATCTTCTTTTGCGCNAACTTGCCCCANAGCAAGAACACCACGCCATCGCATTGCTCCGAAACCTTGCGAATCGCCGCGTCTGTGAAGGTCTCCCAGCCGAAGTGTTGGTGCGAGCCCGCCCTNCCCTCNTGCACGCTCAAAATCGCGTTNAGCAGCAGCACGCCGCGCGTTGCCCATGCGCTCAAATCGCCATGCGTGGGAATCGCGACACCGAGATTGTCGTGCAGCTCCTTATAAATATTGCGCAAGCTCGGCGGCAGCGGCGCGCCGCGAGGCACGCTAAAGCTTAGCCCCATTGCCTGCGGAATCCGCTTGCCATCGTGCAAAAAGCTGCCGTGGTAGGGGTCTTGCCCCAAAATCACCACGCGAATCTTGCGAAGCGGCGTCAGATTGAACGCAGCGAACACATTCTCGCGCGTGGGGAANACATTGCCAAGCTTCAGAGATTCTTTATAATAATGGATAATTTGCGCAAAATAGGGCTTCTCGAACTCCTCATGCAAAATGGCGCACCAGTCAGAATCGAGAGTTTTCGGGACATTTGCAGACATCTCTAACCTTTTTCGTGGAATCTTCGCGCGATTTGCAGCCGCCAGAGCCGCACCATCTTGAGCTGCCAAAGCGAGGGCAGCGCGATGAGAAAGCCCGAGAGAATGATGAGCGCGATGCCGACAGAGCTTGTCGCGCTTGGCAGCACGTCGCCCAGCCAAACGCCCAGAAACAGCCCCCAGACGATGCGCATATAGCCTATGGGCGACACAATGGGCGCGGGCGCGAGCAGGTAGGATTGCGTCATGAACCATTGCCCAATCGTGCCNANGATTCCCGCAGCGACAAAGAGGCACAGAATCTCGAGGCTAGGCAGCACGAANCCGCCCATGTTTGGGACGGGCANCAGCATTCCGAGCCCGCCGAGAATGCTCATCATCGTGCCATACCAAAGCACAATCGCGCCGCTCGAATAGTAGCTCTTGAGGGCATTNAGCGTAAAAAACGCAAACGCCGAGCACACAGCGCCNATGATTCCGGCGATGGCGTTTAGGGNCGTGATTTCGCCNGANCTCGGGATTGGCGATGCACAGCACGCCCGCAAAGCCCACAACAGAGGCGAACACGACAAAGCCGCGCGGGCGGTTGCGCGTGAAGAGCCCAAAGAAAACGACAAAGAGTGGCGCAGATTGCAAAAAGGCTGTCGCGATTCCGAGCGAGATTGTCGCGAAGTTGTAAAATGCCATGCTCATCGCCACAGCGCCGAGAAACGAGCGCAGGGCAATCATGCGGAATCCGCCCGGCTTTTTGGACGCGAACACGGGGCGCTTGAGCTGTGTTTTGAACACGCGGTTGCAAAACGGCGCGGCGAAAGAGACGCAGAGCATCGAGAGCATCATGAAAAATGCGCGGAAAAAGATGTTTTCCATCGAGGGGTAGCCAAGATTGCTGACATATTTGATGATGGCATTCACCAGCGCGAGAAAGATGGTTGCGGCGAGCATATAGACCATTCCACGCAATATCTCGTTCATATCCAACCTTTATGCAAGATTGCNTTTATCCATTCTATCCACGTTTAGCAAACAATGCCCCANAGGCAATAGCCTATTTTTGCTCGAGCATTTCGCGCTTTTCTTCGAGCGCGACATATTGCTCNAGCTTGNCGCTGATGTCCTGCTTGAGATTCTCATAATCGCTCGCGAGCTCGGCGATGTTGGGCGGATTNGTCTGCNAGCTGCGCCTCAATCTCGCGCACGCGCGCCTCGAGAGATTCGATTTCACCNGGCAACGCCGCNAGCAGGCGCGTTTCGTTGTAGCTTAGCTTTGTCGGCTTTTTGGGCTTTGTCGCGGCATTTTGAGATTCGACACTCGCTGTCGCTTTGGGCAATTTCTGAATCATCTCCTCGACATCAAAAATCTCGCGCTCAACCTCGAGGAACTCGCTAAAGCTTTGCATTGTCTGAAANGCCCCGCCCTTGCCGTCTAAAACGAGCAAACTTTTTGCAATCTTATCGACAAAATACCTATCATGACTCACGAAAATCAGCGCGCCCTGAAAATGTTGCAAATATTCCTCGAAAACATTGAGCGTAACGATGTCCAANTCGTTCGTGGGCTCATCGAGAATCAGGCAATCNTATTCTTTCGTAAACAACAGCGCGAGCGCCACGCGCGTCTTTTCGCCNCCGCTTAGCGCGCCGATTTTCTTGTGCAAATCGTCTTTGGGGAACAAAAATTGCTTGAGATAGCCAAAAATGTGCATNTTGTGCCCGCGCACCTCGACACGGTCGCCCCCAAAAGGGCANAAGGTNTGCTGCAAATCTTTAGAATCGTCAAGCATTGTCTTGTGTTGGTCGAAATAGCCAATGCGCAGCTCGCCGCGCAGCAACGCGCCGCTGCTTGGCGCAAGCTCTCCTAGCAACATGCGCAAAAGGCTGCTTTTGCCGCTGCCGTTGCGCCCGACAACGGCGATTCTATCGCGCTGCAAAATGCGTAGATTGAGATTCTCAATGAGCGTCCGCTCGCCNANNCGCAGGCAAAGNTTGCGCGCCTCAAACAGCATTTTCTGGCGATTGACGCTTTGGGTCTGGTTGAAATGCTTCTGCTCGCGCTCAAGCTCAAGCTGCATTTTGCGCAGAATCGAAGGATTCTTCTTNGCCTGTTCGCGCAGCTCAAACACGCGCTGCTTGCGCCCCTCGTTGCGCTTGCGCCGCGCCTGCACGCCCTTTTGCAACCATTCCTCTTCGTTGTGCAAAACCTTGAGCAGNTGTTCATGCTCCTTGCTCATCGCGCGCAAAAGCGCCTCTTTTTGCTGCAAATAGNGCGCATAGCCGCCATCGAATCGGCGNAGGCTTTGGTTGTCAATCTCGACAGTGGCTGTCGCAATCGAATCGATGAAATAGCGGTCGTGAGAAATAAAGAGCAGATTATATTTTTCGCGCAAGATGAGCTCCTCGAGAAACGTAACCATCTGCACATCGAGGTGGTTTGTGGGCTCATCGAGCAGCANCAAATCGGGCTTGTACAGCAGCAGCCCCGCGAGCGCCACGCGCTTTTGCTCGCCGCCGCTTAGCAGGTTTGCGGGGCGCTCGCCGAAGCANTCGAGCCGAAACTCGCTCAAGATTCTTTGCAGCTTGCTGTCCAAATCCCATGCGTTGTGGTGGTCGAGNAACGTGCCAAGCGCGCTCAACCGCGCCAAAAGCGCCTTGTCTTGGTGGTCGCCCGTGAGCTCGCGAAGCTGCTCGCTAATGCGCTCGTATTCCTCGCGCGCNCTCGTGAGCTCGCNNANNTGNGCGAGCAACACCTGCCGCACNCTCATGCCCTCGCCAAAATCGGGCTTTTGGGGCAGCGCGCGCACGCTTATGTGCGCGGGGCAGTTCAGCTCGCCGCTATCGGGCAGAATCTCGCGGGCGATGATGCGCAANANCGTGCTTTTGCCGCTGCCGTTGCGCCCGATGAGNGCGATTCGCTCGCCCACCTCGAGCTGCAACGAGATGTTCTCAAACAGCGGCGTATGGTCGTACATTTTGGTAACAGCGCAGAGCGAAAAAATCATGGCTTTTCTTTGTTTTTGGTTGCAATTATAACAAAACTGCTAGAATCGCCTAGTCTTTTTTAAAGGAATGCAATGAAAATCGGGCGCATCGAATATCTCAATCTTCTTCCCTTTTTTGTGTTTCTGAAGCAATCCCCGCTCACGACAGCCACCAAGCAATTTGCGCACAACCACCACAGCTACCCCGCAAAGCTCAACGTCGATTATCTGTTTCGCCGCATCGATTCTGGCTTCATCTCGAGCTTTGCTGCGCGCAANCAGCGGCTTAGTTGCGCGGGAATCGTGGGCAGGGGCAAGGTGCAAAGCGTGCTTGCGATTATCGGCGAGCGCGGNNANGATTATCANTCGGCGACATCAAACGCGCTACTGCAGGCGCTAGGCATCAACGGGCGCGTGCTGATTGGCGACAGNGCGCTNGCNTTTTATCTCGCGCATGAGCGCAGCGCGTTTGTCGATTTGGCGGAGGCGTGGTTTGCCAAACATCGCCTGCCGTTCGTGTTTGGGCGATTCTGCTACCAAGACAAAAGCGCGCTNCANGNANANATCGCGCGCCGTTTCGTGCAAACGCGCGTCAAGATTCCGCATTATATCCTCGCCCAAGCCTCGCAACAAACGGGCATCGCGCCGCAGCATATCCGCGACTATTTGCGGCAGATTTTCTACCGCGTTGGCGCAAAAGAGCGCAAGTCGATTCGCATTTTCTATGCGCATTGCAACGCGCAGCGGCTGCACTGCACGCGATTCTAATCGTCAAATTTCTTGGGTCCCGTGATTTGGAGCTTGAAGACATGGTGCTCGAAAATCGCGACTTCAAACAGCGCTTGGAANACCTTGATGTCGAGCACAAATCCATCGACTTGCACCTCGCGCTTCTTCGTGTCGTTTTGGAGCATTTGGGCGCGAAACTCTATCGTGTTGCCAAGCTCGAAGGGCGCGAAAAAGTCGCAATGCGAGGCGAGCGGAATGGCTGTCGCCTCATTGACGGCGAGCATTGCCGCATACATCGCCGAAGAGACGAGATAGCCCGAGTGAATCAGCCCGAGATTGTCGACNTTCATGCTCGAATTGGGCGTGAANAGAAGCGAGCAATAGCCCTTCTCTAGCGCATTGATTGTGCCATAGAGTGTCGTGTTCGCATCGAGATAGACTTGAGGGACGANTATCTCCTCTTTGACTAACGTGAGGTCGTCTTCTTCCTCTTCGGGCGTCTGATTTTGTTGTTCGTCCATATTTTCTCCTAGATTTTTGCGTGGATATAGATTCTTTGTGGCGCGGGATAGCCTTCAATCGTGCGCGTGGAATCACTTGGGCAAAGAAAGTCTGCCAAACTTTCATCGTTNCTCCACTCGCTTATGCGCTGCTCATCGCTCGTTGTGCGCATTGTCGCTATCACGCGAATGTCTTTGAACCCAGCGCGCTCAAGCCAGCCGATGAGGGCAGATTGCGTGGGGATAAAATACACATTTTTCATTTTAGCATAACGTTGCTTAGGACTCAAAACAAGCTCGCCCTCGCCCGCGATAAACAAAGAATCGAGGAACAGCTCGCCGCCGGCGTTCAGCGCGTTTTTGAGCAGGCGCAGCGCAGAGATTGGGTCTGTGCGGTGNTAGAGCACGCCGAGGCAAAAGAGGGTGTCGAAACGCGGAAGCAGCGGCAGATGCTCGATTCCAAGCAGATGGAATCGCAGCGGGGAGCGCAAGAAATGATTCACAAACAAAAATTGCAGATATGCCCACACAGACGGGTCGAGCCCCACAACCTCGCGCGGGGCGTGGCTTAGCATGCGAAACATATAATAGCCATTGTTGCAGCCNACATCGCCCACGCGCTTGTCGCGCAGNTTNAGGTGCGGCTCTAGCAGCGCATATTTTTTCGAGCTCACCCACTCGCTATCAATCGTGAAATTNCCGATATGAAAGGGTCCCTTGCGCCACGGGCAAAGCCGCTTGGCAAGCGCATAGACACTNGGCGCGTCCGCAAGCTCGCCCAAAAAGCCCACAGATTCACCGCTTAGAATCTCCACGCTTTGCNCGGGCGCGAGCGCGCAAATCTCGCGGTGTAGCGGCGCGATGTCTTTGCGCAAAAGCCAGCTNTCGCGCTCACGCAGAATCGTTTGGAGTTGCGATTCCAAGCCCTACAACCCAAACGCCCAATCGCTCACGCGAGGATTTGGGATTCCGTTGCTGTATGCNGAGTTTTTGCCCCCGCTCATACCCTGTGTCTCGGCGAGCTCGGCTTGTTCGCGCTCCCACTCCGCGAACTCGCGCTGCATCGCCTGCTGCCCGCGCGGAGAATCGGANGGCACNGGCGTGAANAGGTCGTCATAGACATAGGGGTTGTGCGCGCCATAACGCGCCTTGATGTCGTCATAGTTGAACACATTGCTTGTCGGGCAAACCTCGTGATATGCGCCNTGCGANTCGAAAAACGATGTTTTGTCGTCATAGAGATAGGGTGAAACGCCACACTGATTTGCGAAATAGCAGCCATGCAGCAAGACCATGCCGCACACTAAGAATCCAATTCTTATCATCATCATTCCTTTGCTTGTTGTCCTTTTGTGTCTTCAAGCACAATGCGTTCCAACTATGGTCGTTGCGAGGCNGCAGCCGAAGCAAGCAAGCGTGTTGGGATACTCTTTGGGATTCTTTGCATGTTGGTTGCCNCGCTCNCACGTTGTTCGCTTGCAATGACGTTAAAATNTTGGAGGTGCGACTTTAGTCGCACTCATTGCGNGCTCGATTCCATACCTCTGATGTTATTTTTTGTCATTGCGAGCGTTAGCGAANCAATCAAACGGCANAGAATCNCCAGAAAAAGCGCGCGCAAAGCTATGGCGAAGCCACAGCACAGCNNCGCTTTGAAGATTGCNATCNNTNANTGCNCNATTGCTCATGATTCTATCCTCCCAACCACAGCGCACACGTCTATGTTCTCATATTAACATAGACGAAGCGCTGTGGAGCATGACATTGTCCGTGCGGAGCACAAACAAATAAAAAACGTGCAGGGGTTGGGGG
>JAAVGZ010000032.1:4008-7720 GCA_014799985.1 Helicobacter sp. | reverse complement strand
TGCACTGTGTGCGGCATGATTGTCGACATGGATGTTCCGTACAACGAGCTGATTCGCACATGCGCGCAACAAAGCGGCTACAAAATCACCGAAACCACGATTGCGCTGCTCGGAATCTGCCCCAGCTGTCAAGCTTCGTAACGCCTCGACACAAATGGCATGCGATTCTATGGTTTTTTAAGCCACATCAGAATACAATGCCACAAATGATATGGCAAAGGAGGCAGCAATGTTACCCACATGGGACGATAGCTTCAGCGTGCACAACGAAAAGATTGACGAGCAACACAAAAAGCTCTTTGAGCTTGCAAACTATGCCTATATCTGCGCCGATAGGCATATTTCTGGTGCAGAGATTCGGCAGCTTTTGCAGGGATTTTTTGAATATATGAATGAGCATTTTCAGAGCGAGGAGGCATATATGCGCTCCATCGGCTATCCGCGTCTCGAGGCGCATCACAAGATTCACGAAGAGATTGTCGAGGGATTTAAGGAAATCACCAAAGGCACGCCCAATGTGATTGAGCTCAAAGAAAAGCTTGGAATCATCGCCAAAAATTGGCTTTTGCAGCATATCTTGCAAGAAGACATGCTCATCGAGCGCTACCGCGCAAAAGCCGAGGCGGAGGGGACGCTCAAGATTGTCCCCGAAGAAATCGAGATTGTCGTGCCCAAAGCTCCCGAAATTAACGCGTCAAAGGCGCAATACACATGCAGTTGCGAGGGCAAAAAGCATGTTCTGACGCCCCTCGTGCATAAGAAGATTCAAGACGGCAAGGCGTTTAATTGCAAAATCTGCAAGCAGCCGCTAAAATTTGAAAAGCTGCTCGAGGCAAAATAGCGCCGCTTGGGCGCGCCGCGTCAGCGCCGATTGCCGCTCATCAATGCCCTTTCTCAATGCAATGTGTGGCGAATCTCGGTGATGGCGTTGCTGCTGTCGACAAACACGACAATGGGGCAATAGCTCTCGAGCTCGTCTTCTTCGAGCGAGAGATATGCCATGATAATCACCGAATCGCCAACCTGCACCTTGCGCGCCGCCGCGCCGTTGAGGCAGATTTCGCCGCTTTTGCCCTCGATGACATACGTCGAAAACCTCTCGCCATTCTCAACCACAGCCACATCGACCTTTTGCCCCTCGAGCAAGCCCGCTGCCTGCATGAGCGCCGTGTCGATGCTAATCGAGCCGCTATAAGCAAGGTTTGCGTTGCTCACGCGCGCACGATGGATTTTGCTTTGCAACATTGTTCGTCTCATAGCCACTCCTAAAACGGGGATTGTAGCATATTTGGGCAAACAAAATGCGAACAAGCCAAACGACATGGAGTGTCGCGAAGTTTGTGCGCTCGATTCCACGCCTCCGATGTTGCTTCTCGTCATTGCGAGCGCTAAGGTTGCAATTTAACGGCATAGAATCCCCATGATTCTGGCTTTGCATACGTTTGACTGCGGCACTCGCACGTTGTTCGCCGCAATGACGTTCTCTTGGGTCATTGCGAGGCGACAGCCGAAGCAATCAAACGTCTTTGAATGCTCGACACGTTCGATTGCCGCGCTCACGTTTGCAATGATGGAATATTGTGCTTATACTTAATATAAATAATCGGANGTGCGACTTTAGTCGCACGCATTCAATGTTGGAAAANTGAGGNAATTACTTTTGGTTTAGCAAAAAGCGATAGACTACCTGCACAAAAAGGAGANACAATGCACAAAACCACGATTCTATGCGCCGTTTGCCTGCTGCTCGCTGTCGGATACGCGCTCACAAACACGGCGGGCAAAGAGGCTGCGGGGCAACACGCAAAAACGGAGGGCACAATGCAAACACACAAAGAAATCTACCTTGCNGGGGGCTGCTTTTGGGGTGTCGAGAAATACTTTAGCTCTATCAAGGGCGTTACGACAACCGATGTCGGCTACGCGAACGGGCNCACGGCGAATCCGCGCTACGAAGACGTTGTGTATCGCAACACAAACCATGCCGAGACAGTGCGTGTCGTTTATGACCCAGCGGTTGTGAGCCTGCCCTTTATCCTCGAGATGTACTACAAAATCATCGACCCGACATCGCTGAATCGGCAAGGAAACGATAAGGGAACGCAATACCGCACAGGCATTTATTATGTCGATAGTCAAGATAGAGAGGTTNCGCAACGTTCACTCGAGCAGCTNGCNCAAGAGTATGTGGGGCGAAAGATAGCCATTGAGCTCAAGCCCCTAGAACATTACTACAAAGCCGAAGAATACCANCAAAAATATCTTGACAAGAATCCAAATGGCTATTGCCATATCGGCAAAGACAAATTTGCATTGGCAGCAAATGCCGTGGATTCGAGCCTAGCTCGCCCNTGGAAAAANGAAACCTACCAAGCAAAAAGCGATACGGAATTGCGCAAGAATCTCACGGATTTACAATACCATGTTACACAGAAAAATGGCACAGAACCCGCTTTTAGGAACGAGTATTGGAATAATCACAAAAAAGGAATCTATGTCGACATCACCACAGGCGAGCCGCTGTTTTCGTCCAAAGACAAGTTCGATTCGGGTACGGGCTGGCCTAGCTTCACCCAACCCATCGCGGGCACGCNGCTGCAAGAGCACACCGACAGNAGCTTTGGCATGCTCCGCACAGAGGTGCGCAGCACGGCTGGAAACGCGCATTTGGGGCACTTGTTTGACGATGGTCCCAAAGACAAAGGCGGCATGCGCTACTGCATCAACAGCGCCTCNCTGCGGTTTATCCCCAAAGAGGATATGGAAAAAGAGGGCTATGGGCACTTGCTGCATTTAGTCGACTAGCGCAACCGCGCACGCGGCGGGCGCACGCNAGCGCGGCGCGGAATCACCACTGCAAGATTCCCGTGTGTTCANTCTGCAAAACCGCCTTGACATCGTCCATCGTCTGCACAGATAGCTNCTTGNCCCAAAGCGCATTGATGGCGTTGAGCGCGCGTGTCGTCTCGGCGCTNTGGGCGCGTGCGCACGCGAGCTGATAGTCGCGAAAGCTCATATCAAACGCAATCAGGCGCTGCCTATGCGTTTGCGNGATGATGCGTTCAAGCTGCGCCTGCTNNGCGATGAGCGCTGGNAGCTCGGCGCTCACGAGCGCGGCGATTTCTTCGGCACGCATTTTTGCCTTGTCGCGCTNNNCAAANANNGCAANGNNGNNATCGAGCACCATATCGATGCCACGAAATGTGAGCACAACGGCAAAAGCGCCCNCCGCAATGGCAAACAGCGGCGCGAGAATCGNCCCAAACGGGAGCATGAGCTCGAGCTTTTGTTCGAGCGCAACGGCAGAAACAGCCCACGCGGCGGAGAAAATGGACTTTAGAATCGTGCTAAGCAGCTCGCGNATNTTNGTGATTTTGCCGCTCGCGTAATCATAGATTCCATTGTAAATGCTCTTCGCNCTCGCNCGAATATTTTGCCATAATGTCCTNANTNTTGCNACNCANGANGTGAAAAANTGCCCAAGNANNCCCATTNNNGTNTCGATGANNCCAAANCCTGCGCCTCTTACAAACGTGCCCTTGAAAGAATCGAGGACATTTTGCANGAGTCGCTTGATTCTNTCCATNATNGATATTTCCGAATCGATTGCCCGANTTTCGTANATGTTTNTGACTTCGNAAANCACGCCGCTCGCNAANGTCGTCATCGCCGCGACAATCGCATCGCTCGCGCCCGCTTGGACGACATGCCC
>JAAVGZ010000032.1:0-4003 GCA_014799985.1 Helicobacter sp. | reverse complement strand
CNACANNNGNNTGNGTNGNAACNGCCGNAANNCGNGGATTCTCNCANANCCAGCGCNANTNCAGACATTNNTTGCNTTGAGNTTTTCAAGCGCAATNTNTGCNTTNCGNGCCTTTTCGATGACTTTTGGGTCGTTCGAATCCTTGCCTTTTGCAATCAATCTTTTCAAGCTCTTCTTTGTGCTTTTTATANTCCTCAAAAGGCACTTTGAGTTCNTCAACNGCAGAATCTCCTTCAAGATAGCGGTCTTTGAGCAAATCGTCCGTTTTCTTAATNACTTTGAGCTGTGATGTCTGNATGACTTTGCCATTTTTNTCTATCGTTACGGTGTCGGTTGTATNATGATTCTTTTTGGCNAGTTTGCTCAANTCAGAATCGGAATCGCTAAAGTCCATGTCCTTCACTTCNTCAGGATAATTTGCCAAGATATGCTCGACTTTTGCCCTATCTTCTGNGNTTAGATTGGCAAGNTTCTTNCCGTCTCGCAAAATCTCTTGCGTCTTTTTGATGTCTGCCAAAGTATCGGTCGTGTAGGTTTTAGCNCCCGCGTTTAACAAAGAATCNGNGATNTTNCGCATACCANTATCCAACTCCTCGAAGGTCTGCCCAAAATACTTGTCGTTGTTTTTGTGCCGATTNTACGCCCNCNCTGTGTCGTTGGTCATCGTAACGCTCGCGCTATATGCCGCATAAGTGTTGAAACTAAAAATATTCAGCCCCAAACGTGCAAGCGTTTGCGTGCCGATTTCGTCAATCACTTCTTCATAGAGTTCTTTATGTGCCATTTAATCTCCCCACTTGCTTTGGATTCTATCCGATAAATCCTTGCATTTTTTGCAAAGTTCCCTAATCTTACTTGCGAGCGGGTCATCGTTGCTAAGAAGCGGAGCTTCGATGATATTCTTTACAGATTCGGCAACCTGTGCCATAGCCAACAACACAGCACGTTCACGTTCATTCCAACGTGAAACCTGAACGCCACTTTGTCGTATGGTCGCCGAAATAGAATCCATTTTTTCATTCCATTCTCCATCGAGACTATTGAGCTGTGTGCATTTTTCTTTTGCCCGATTCTGAAGATATTCATATTGCAATGCCAAACTATCCATTGCTGTTGCAAGATTTTTAACACTATCTCGATAGCCCTGTGCGCTGTATTTGTTTCTTGCCGCACTCTCCGCCCAGACCATGCTGCTCACCGCAATCACAGGCGCAGCGATAATGCCGCCAAGCACAGCCGTTCTACCCGCGATTCCAAGCCCGCCTGCCGCGAGGCTACCGCCGCCAAACCAAGCCAAAGTCGCCTTAGTCGCCGCTGCGCCACTTAGCGCAATAAGCGATGTGCCCGTGCTCGCACTCCCCAATAGCCCCACCGCGCCATACGCGCCAAAGCCCGCGAGCGCACCGCTCGCAGCGCCGCTTAGCAGGCTAGTAGCCGCGTTTAGCTCTGTGAGCCCCGTTTGGATTTTTTGCAATCTCGTAATCTCTGCTCGCACTTGGGGCATATCGCAGTTCATGTCAATAGAAAGCTTGTTGTAGATGTCTGCGTGCCGCTTGGCGCTCGTTTGGAGAATATCTCGCTTGATTTTCCCCAATGTCTCGAGGGCGTCATCGCAACGCGACTTCCTCGATTCGAGATTACGCCGTGCCGCCCCGTGTCTCTCTTGCGCCTCTTTGTGGTATTCCTGCGCCTTTTCGTTGTCGTTGTAGGCATCGATTCCTTTTTTCACTCCGTATCCTGCGGCAGCGACTGCAGCGCCTCCGAGAAGAATGGGTATTAGTGGTAATGGCATGTTATCTCCTTAATTTTTATTTTTTTGTTGCAAAATTTGGCATGCTTTGAGGTTGAGCGCGTAAAATTCCTGCCTTGAATGGCTGTTTGCAAAGGCTTCAAACATCGCATCAACGCGGCAGATTCTGGGGCGATTCGCATAAATTGTGCATGTATTGCTCGTTTCGTCCAAATGCTTGCAGATTCCATTGCCCTTGTCAAAGCCTGCAAGCTCGGCGATTCCGCTAATATGCCGACAACATGCGCCGCACATTGTGCATGGGAATCGCCCCGCTTCCTGCACCATCTCTTCGCTCCTTTTTGCAACAAAGAAAAATTCTACCCCCCCCCCCCACTTAAATAATGCTGAAATTTTGGGTTTGCGCCGCATTTTGAGGCAAATTTTTGAGAAGCTTCGTTCGAGGGCGCAGCGCAGGGGCATGCGGTGATGTTGTGATGAGATTTGCGCAGGATTGTGCGCAAAAGGAGATTTTAAGATTTCTGAATATGTTCTAACATCGTCAAGATGACATTGTGTGCACCATTATAAAACCCATCAAGATAGTGCGCGTAATCTTTGGCATAATTTTTTGGCAAATAGATTCCGTCAAAAAAGCCGCCATAGCTACCGCCCGCGCATTTGTATCTTTCGTTTGCCCTATTGATGGCAAAGGTTGGAATCATCAAATTATCGGCAATATGAATATTGCCTGTATTAACGCTAAGTAGCAAATCGAGGCGCGAAATAAACTCAATAAGATTTAAAATATCGTCATCGTTACAAAAAATCTTGATATTTTGTGTGGTGTCGATTTCTACCCGAACGGGATTTGTTTGATAAGTCGTCAGAATGAATAGGATTTGTGGAAATTCTTTTGCTAGCTTTTGTGCCATATCAATCCAATCTTTTAATGCAAAATTGAAGCTTTCATTGTTGGATTTACCAAATGGATTGATAGCGACTATTTTTGAATACGAATCGGCATTGCAAGATTGCAAAAACAAATCAATTTTTTCTTTGTTGGCGGTAGATGTCGGTATCTTAGCCCTAGAAAAATCGATTTTGGAAATATTTTCATCATAATGTCTCGTGTCGATTTGTCTGACTAACCGCAATATTTTTTCTGTGCCATGAATAAAATAGGAGAGACGATAAACAGGGCAGCGAAATTGTCGTGAAAATAAAATGTGCATGTGCAGCTCGGTAATGACGAGCGGAATCTTGCTTTGTTTTGCAATCTTGATTTTCCAGCTTCTGCGATGAAGCAACAATAAAACATCGGGTTTATGCAGCAGCAATGCGTCCAAAAATTCTTGCTTCTGCGTTTCATTGTGGCTAATCACAACGATTTCACTAATAAAATCAAAATTTTTAAATAAACTTTTGCAAAAAAAAAAAAAAAAAAGTATGATTTTTGAGTTTGGATACAAAACAGATATGGCATAAATTGCCTTCGCAATCATCACACAATCACCAATGGTTGAATGGATTCTCTCGATTCCAATGACTTGAGGTTGTTTGCCCGTTTCCATACCGCACCCCCCTACGATTGTTTTCAAAAAGCTATGTGAAATAGAATATCTTTTAATATATTTCCTATTTCAATCTTTCGTCTTTTAGGCACTTGCAAGCTCCCTATAAAGATTTATGGAGAGATATGCAACAAAACCAATAAAAACCAAAGCACAAACAAAGTCTATCTTTTTAGAATATTTCAGGTATACGTTTTTGATGTTTGCATTTGAAAATAAGAGGGCTACCAATAGAAAATACAAGAAGCTTTCTGCCACCAAAAGAAAAACGAGAACACTAAGGCTCAATACGTCATAGGAAAAATTCAGGCTTGAAAAAATGCTGCTAAAATAGAATAATGCCTTAACGTTACTGATGTTTGTTATAAACCCCCTAAGAAAAGGTTTATCTGTATAGTTTAAATTTTCAAAATCTTCTTTTTGATTCATGTTTTTTAAGAGCAAAAAAGCCAAATAGAGCAGATAAGATGCACCCAAAAGAGTTAATAAAATTCTCATTAGCGGAAAAACATCAAACACAATCTTTAAACCGCTTAGGGATACAACAACCCAGATAAAAACAGCCAAAGAAACACCAAAAACAACCGATAACGCTTTTTTAAAATCTGCCTTGAGGGCATAAGAGCTGACGATGAAAAAATCAGGACCAGGAAGCAATAGGGCAAAGAGGTGAATCAGTAAAATAAATAAGAAATCCATG
>JAAVGZ010000076.1 GCA_014799985.1 Helicobacter sp. | reverse complement strand
ACAAATTTGCGCAGCGCCACGGCAGCATGGGACTTTTGGAGTTTGCACCCCGAGAGCCTGCACCAAGTAACAATCCTGATGAGCGACCGCGGGATTCCGCGCAGCTATCGCGAAATGCATGGATTCGGAAGCCATACATATAGCTTTATCAATGCAAAAAATGAACGTTTCTGGGTAAAGTTTCATTTCAAATCCTTGCAAGGAATCCATAATTTGACAAACAAAGAAGCGGCAGCCATTGTCGCAAACGACAGAGAGAGTCATCAGCGTGATTTGTTCGAGAATATCGAGAAGGGGAACTATCCCAAATGGCGATTCTGTGTGCAGATTATGCCCGAGGCGGACGCGCCAAAATACCGCTTTAATCCTTTTGATTTAACTAAGGTATGGAGTCATAAAGATTACCCATTGATTGAAGTAGGGATTTTGGAGCTCAACAAGAATCCGCAAAATTACTTCGCCGAAGTCGAGCAGGCGGCGTTTAACCCCGCGAACATCGTCCCCGGAGTGGGGTATAGCCCCGACAAAATGTTGCAGGGCAGGCTGTTTAGCTATGGAGATACCCAACGTTATCGCTTGGGTATCAACCACACGCAGTTGCCTGTCAACGCGCCGATTGCGCCCGTTTGCAACACGCATCGCGATGGATTCATGCAGCAGGGCGCGTTTGGTGCGGAGCGCAACTATCAGCCCAGCTTTTACCAAGATTATGTCGAGGACAAAGGCGCGCTTGAGCCACCGCTATTTGTGCAAGAAGGCGAGCGCATGCAGCGCTATGACCACCGCGAAAGTGAAGATGATTATTTTGTGCAGGCGGGGGATTTGTTTCGCCTCATGAGCGCTGAACAAAAAGAGGCGCTTTGCCAAAACATCAAAGACGCGATGGAGGGCGTGCCAGTAGAGATTAAGAAGCGCCAGATTGAGCATTTCAGCAAGGCTGACCCAGAATATGGCAAGCGGGTTGCCGAGTTGGTGCTTTAGGAGCGCTTAAGGTTTCGTGGGTTTTGCGATGAACGGTGGGGCTCATTTATGGAATCTGCTATCTGTCATTGCGCGCCCGCAAAGCAGGCGTAAGCGTTGCAGTCAACCGTCTCTGAATACTTTGGGATTCCTTGCGCGTTGATTGCTTCGCCCATTGCATTCGCTCGCAATGACATTGGAAACTTTTGTGATTCTGTTATGTTTTATTTGGAAGCGCGGCTTTGGTTGCACTCATATTGAATAGAATCTTGCACATAAACCTTACCATTTTACCCATAATTTCTTGAAGAATCCCAACTTTTTTTGTGATGTTTTTTGCAGTAGTTCCAGAATCTCTTTGCGCCGAAACATCACGGCAAAGTCAATCGGCGTGAGCCCCATCGCGTTGGGCTTGTCGGGGTTTGCGCCCGCTTGCAGCAACATGCGCGCAACCTCCACATAGCCCTTGAAACAAACGCCCGCAAGCGGCGTGAGATTCTTATCATTGACTTTATCGACATCGGCATGGTGCGCGAGCAGCAGTCGCACGCAATCGATGCTGTTGTGATAGCTCGCGAGCATGAGCAGCGTGTCGCCACGATGATTGGCAAGGTTGGGGTTGAGCCCGTTTGCGAGCAGAATCGCGAGCGACTGCGCATCGTTTTGGCGCGCAAAGTCAAACGACAGCGCGCAGAGCTCCTCGAGCTTTTGTTCCTCATCGGGCGTGAGCTGCATGGGATTCCTTTTGTGCTAGGGATATTTCTTTGCCCCGTAGAGAATTGCGGCGAGAAACATCAAAACAGGCACAACGGTGATGGCAACAAGTCCAATGTCTATCATAAATCCTCCAATTCGTTGATTTTGCGTAAGATGATAAAATATAAAATGATGATAATTAAAATAAAGGCAATGCACCCGACCAACAAGCCCCAAAATGTCAATGTGCTCATTTTGTCGGCATTTTCATAAATATACCCCACCAATCCAATAAACGTCGCATATAGCGCAAGCATAATCGCTTGGTGGAACGCAATGCTTTTGTCAATCTTATCTTTTTTGCTCATAGCGCCATTATACCATAACGTCGCCACTTTTGCCGCGCCGCTCACAGCCGCACAATCTTCGCGCCGAGCCCGCCGAGCTGCGGCGTGGCGTCTGCGAAATCGCGCACCTTCGGGTGGCTCTTGAGAAACTCGCGCACGGCGAACGCGAGCTTGCCCGTGCCGATTCCATGATAGACGAGCACCTCGTCAAAGCCCGCAATCAGCGCGTCCGACAAGAAGCTATCGAGCCGCTCAATCGCCTCATCGCTGCGCAATCCATGCAAATCGAGGCTCACATTGCTTGCCTTGCTGCTGACCTGCACGCTCGTTTTGGGCGCAGTCGGCATAGCTTCGCACATTGAAAGCTCATGCAACAAAAAATGCATGCGCACGCCAAAATCGAGCTCGACAACCGCCTTGCCCTTTTTTAGCGCGACAATCCTGCCGCGATTCTTGCGCACCTTGACATAGTCGCCCACGCAAAACTCGCGCTCCGCCTTGGGGCGCTGCACATCGTGGCTCTTGATGCTCTGCAAAATCTTGTTCGCGTTGCTCATCGTNTGGTGAATCTCGCTTTGGCTCTGCTTTTTCGCCGCTTCTTTGGCGAGCGCGATGGCTTGGTAATACTCATTCTCGAGCTCGCGTTTGCGCGCGGCAAAGCTCTCGTGCTGCTCGGTGATGAGATTCTGCAAATATTGCGTTTTTTGCTTCGCTTTCGCAATTTCGTTGCCCAATGTTTCGTTTTTACGTTGCAATTGCAGCTCGAGCTGCGCNCTTTTCTCGATGAGCTCGTTCAGCTTCTCTTTGTCCTCGCCATACACCTTGCGCGCCTCGTCGACGATGTCGGGCGGAATCTGATAGCGCAGCGCCGTCTCGAACGCATAGCTTTTGCCAATCGTGCCCTGCAAAAACGCAAACATCGGGCGGCGATTCTTCTCGTCATAGAGCGCGGCGATGAGCTCGAGCTGCGGATTGGTGCTCATGAGCGCGGCAAGGCGCTTGTGGTGCGTGGTGAGAACAATCTTTTGCCGCCGCGTAAGCAGCCGCTCGAGCAAGACCTTGAACAGGCTCGCCGCCTCATCGCTGTCCGTCCCAAGCTCGATTTCATCGACACCCACGAGGCTGCCCTGCTTGTCGCTCGAGAAGAGCGCGCTAAAGAGCAGCATGCGCCCCGCGAAAGTCGAGATGTCGTTTTTGACATCTTGCGGGTCATCGAGAATCGCCTCGATGTGCCGAAAATGCCCAATGCTCGAGCGATTCACATTGAGCGCCATAGGCAGCAAGAGCTTGCTAAGCAGCGCGGCGCTAAGCAGGGATTTCAGCAACATCGTCTTGCCCCCCGCATTCACGCCCGTGATGAGCAANATGGGCTTGCTGAAGTCGATGCTNATGGGCTTTGGGTTGCTGATTGCNGGGTGCGCAAACTCCTCGAGGACAATCGCGCTCTCCTTGCCCTTCTCGCGCGTGGGGACGAGAAACGAGAGCGAGCGCGACTTCGCGAAGCAAACGCGCGCTTGCAGGTGGTCGAATTTGTCAAACTCGGCATCGAGATAGCGCAAGAAGGGCGTGTGCTTGCCCATTATCTGCGAATGCTCGGCGCAGATTCTGTGCTCGAGCAGCAAAATCTTGTTTTGAATCTCATGCTGCTTTTGCTGCAAATGCGCGACATTATGCGGCAGAATATAAAAAAACCCGCCGCTGCTGCGCGCGATGATGTCCGCCTTTTGCACGGCGGCAAAGCCGTTGCGCACGAGCAGCGTTTCGAGGTTGTCTTGCAAATGCAGCTGCGAATCGACCAGATACGGGCGCAACTTCTCGCTGTGTAGCGTGGCATAGAGCTTCTCGCTCATCTCGCGCTTCGTGTGCGCAAGCGCGGCATAGAGGCTATCGAGCTCGGGAAACGTTCCTTGCACGAAGCCGCCTTTGGAATCGTATTCCGTCTCGAGCCGAAGCAGCGGCTCGGGAAAGCGGATTTTGTCCCACCAAGCCTTGAGCTTTGGCGGCGATTCCAATGTCTGCAAATAGCGCATGTAGCGCAAAAGCTTGACCCACTCGAAAATCTCTTCTTTGTGCAAGATTCCATGTTTTTGCAAATGCACGATGTCGCGCCCAAGCGGTGCGAGCGGCGGCGGTGGCGCGAACTCGAGCGTCTCGAGCTCGGAAAGAAGCTGTGCGTTGTGCGCGATGTCGCCGCCGAGATGTGGCGGCTTTTCGCGCGCCAAGAAATGCGCAAAATCGCGAAAATACTCGGACAAATCAAGCTTTTTTGCGAGCGTTTCTAGGCTCGTGGGTTTGTCGTGTGTCGTCATTGTCTCACTCTGCTATTTCGATTGTACAGCCGCGCAGCTCGATTTTGTTGCCCCTGTTTTCNTCNGTTTTGCCGACAAAAACGAGCGTGCCGCGCGCGAGATTGTGCGTTTGGTTGCTGACTTTTTGCGCGCCGCAAACGAGCGTTTTGCCCTGCTCAAACGCGAGGACTTTGTCGCTGACCTTTTTCGCGCTCTTTTGCTCGATGTCGCCAAAAAACCAAAACGCGATTCCGCCNACAAGCACGATGAATACGACAATCTCGCCCGCGCGCAAGAGCGTGTTGAGCCCGTCATGGTGCGAGAGGCGGCGCACAAACCACAGAATCGCGGCAATCGCGACAAGCCCGAGCAAAATTTTTAGCACGATGTCTCCTTTGCGTAGTATTGTAGCGCGCTTTTGCCAAACGCACGTTTTTTGTGCTGCACAAAATGTGCGATTGAGGGCGGCAGGCTCGCGCTGCTCATCGTCTCGAAGATGATGTGTTGCACATTTTCAAGGCAGANGCTGCCCAAAAACTCGGCGCAGCGCGTGTAGATTCCGTCTTGCCCCTCGCGCAGCGCAAAGGGTGGGTCGCAATAGAGCACGATGGGCGCGCAGCCTCGCAGGCGCTCAAGCAGCGGCGCNAGAATCGCGAAACAATCGCCGCAGCAAACTTGCGCACATGCGCCAAGCCCCAAACGTGCGCCGTTGGCGCGCAATTGCGCGGCGTTTTCCTCGTCTTGNTCGACAAACACGGCTTTTTGCGCCCCGCGGCTAAGCGCCTCGAACCCCACAGAGCCGCTGCCCGCGAACATCTCGACAAACACGCAATCCACAACATCGCTCGCGAGCGTGCCAAACAGCGATTCGCGNAGAATCGCCTTCGTGGGGCGCGTGGCTTTGGTTTGGGCGAAGTGAATGTTCTGCCCCCGCAGCTTGCCGCCGAGAATGCGCAGCGCGAGCTTGCTAGCGCTTCTCATAATGGTCGCTCACCGCCCAATACAGCTCGTCTGTGAATTGTGCGACCAAATCTTCAATCTTGCATTTCAGCGGATAGTCGGGGTGGCTCTCGTCAATCTCGCGCANGCTGGGCTTGATGCGCAGCGATTTGAAAAACTTTTGCACGCCCAAAAAGAGCTGTGTGCGCGTGAAGGGCTTGATGATTGCGGCGTCTTCAGAGAGGCTCACGAGGCAGAGCGGCTTTGCGATGTCGATGTTTTTGTCGGCGATGACNAAGTCGCACTGCCGATAGCCCACGATGAAATCGCGCAGATAGTACTCGAGGCATTTTTCGAGAAGCGGAGAATCGCACATAATCGCTATTTTCATAGTTTTTCCTTTGGTNTTTCCTTNGNTTNTNNCTTAGATNCNNNTTATGCGGCATCGTGTCGCTGCCCACATACGAAACATTGCCTTCGGCATCGATGTCATAAGCCTGCCCAAAGCCCTTGACGAAGCGCCCGCTCGTGAAAACGAGGCGCACGAGGTGGAAGTCGCGCATNTGGCGCACCGTCTTCGCGCCGCCCGTTTTTTTGCTGTATTCAAAGGCGTCCATCGCCCTCTCNAACTCGGTGCTGCCGCGCTCNACGAACTCGGCTTGCGCGCGATAGGTGATGCGCTTGCGCGCGAGNAGCGTTTGGCAGTGTACCTCGTCTTCGACAAAGAGAACGCGCAAGTTGTCGGGGTTCGCGGCGATAGAGGCATAGTGCTCGGCAATCTCGCTGATGTAGATATAGAGGTTGTTCGAGCGCCGAATGAGCGGCGCGGTCGAGCACACCGCGTTGCCCTTCGAATCCACGCTCGCGATGATGATGCTGCCGAGCTCGTTTTGGAAATCGGCGATTTCTTTCGCGATGTCTTGGGCATCATACTTGCTGTTTTTTGCGGCGTTTTGGCAGAGCGCGATGATGGTCGAGATGACGTCTTCGCGCGAGGAAAGCGTGGTGGGGAAGCTAAGCCGCAATTTTGTGCCATCATAATCGAGCTCCATGCCGCTCGCATCGACACGGGTCATCGTTGCGCTTCTTGCGTCTTTGTTGCCATATTTTTGCGCGAGGCGCAACAGCGCATGGCTGTGGTCGCTGTTCATGTGTTCGACAATGCCTTCGAGATTCATGATTTTTCCTTTTTAATGTTCGTAGTCGTATATCATGATTTGGAATCGTTGCGCAATCATTTGGGCTTGCTTGAAATAGGGCTCGGCGGCTTCTTGCGTGTAGATTTGCTCCAAGCTTTGCGCAAAAAGCGTGAGCCACACATCGAAAAGCTCGCGGGGGAAGGGCGGCAGGTCGAGATGCGCTTTGAGCGGCTGCCCGTTGTAGCCGGGGAGGTTGAGCAGCACGCCTTTCCAAAACAGCGCAATCTTTGCCTTGTGCCTCTCCCATGCCTCGTCTTTGCGCCCAACGGCTCTATTGAAAATCTCGCCAAGCCCGCTTTTGTCGGCGCGCACTTTGGCATAGAAAATATCCATGAGCTTCTCGATGGATTCCTCGTTAATCTCGCTATACATCGCGTCTCCTGTGTCTTTTGAAAACATTTATTGAGAATAGAGAGCGCATTATGGCACAACAAAACTTTATAACGCATAATATAAAGACGAAGCATTCTAGCGAATGCTCGCAATGACGATAGCTAGATTCTTGGAATCCCCAGAAAAAGCGCGCGCAAGCTAGCGTAGCTCACGCAGCGCCGCTTTGGTTCTTGTCTTCCCAATCAAGAAGAAGAGCGTGCAGGGGTTGGGGGTCAAAGGGGGA
>JAAVGZ010000031.1 GCA_014799985.1 Helicobacter sp. | reverse complement strand
ATAGTCCGTGCGGAGCACAAACCTCTAAAAAGCGTGCAGGGGTTGGGGGATTTTAGGGGGATAAGGGGGAGTTATCATTTGACACGCAAGCACTTCGTGCTTGCTATGGCAAGTAGCCCCCCCTGTCCCCATTGACGAAAGAGCAACGTTTGAAATTTCCAAGAGATGTTTCGCTAACGCTCAACATGACAATGGAAAATTTTGCATGCGCTATTTTGCGTCATTGCGAGGCGATAGCCGAAGCAATCAACCGTATGCAAGGCTAGAATCATGAAGATTCCTTGCCTGTTGGTTGCCACGCTCGTTACATTCGCTCGCAATGACGCAATATCGCGTTTATGTTTATCGATAATCAGAGCTGCGACTAAAGTCGCACACATTAAACAATAAAGGAGAAAACAATGACACCAGAACAACTCTTCCATGAGGGAAAATACCAAGAAGCACTTGTTGGCTACAATCAATTGATTCAAACAAACCCAACGGCAGCAAACTATCTTGGTTTGGCAAAGACATACGACAAGTTGAATTACACAATCCATGCGATTGAGGCGCTCAATGAGGGCATTGCAAAATATCCACAGAATCTTGATTTGCAGTTCTATCTTGCGCAAACATATTTTAATGAACACAATCTCAATGCCGCAAAAGAGATTCTCGAGCCACTCTATGAATCCAACAAAGAAAATTTTATAGTTGTTGCAATGTATTTGAATTATTGTATTGCTACAAATGATTATCACAAGGCAAAAACGCTCATTCCATTTTTGAGCAAGCATGGCAGCCATCATATTGGAATCCTGAATAATATCGGGCTAGTCTATATCGAGCTTGGCGACATGCGCAGCGCAATGCAAACCTTTCGTAAGGGATTCAAGGTTTTTCTAGCCAATCCGCTACCAAAAGCCGCACCAAAGGCGCAAGAATTTATGGACCAAGAAGCGGGCAAAAAGGGGCTGCTTGCGATTAAAAAGGCTCTCGATGAACTTGGTGTGCCATTTATGATTGCCGCTGGAACTTTGCTTGGAATCTATCGCGATGGCGAGTTGTTGCCGCATGATAAAGACGTGGATTTGATGTTGCCATGGAACACGCCACGTGCGGAGCTCATTTCTGCCTTGCGGCATTATAATTTTGTTTGCAGGGAGCGCGAAGAGGATATTAATGGCGAAAAAGGACGTTATAATATCGTCTTAAATCATGTGCCGACAGGTATTGTGATTGACTTGTTTTTTCTTAAGCCCGAAGGCGATAAGGTTGTGCATTCGATTTATAAAAGTGGCAAGATTTTGAGTATTAGTGAGAAAAACACGGGGCGCAGTCAGATTGAATATGCGGGCGAGACATTTTGGACGTATGGTGATATTGAATTGTATTTCAGAGACAAATATGGCGAGGATTGGCGCACGCCAAAGGCAAATCATAATGGGCTGATTCTTTCAAACACAGATGGCAGAACGTATGACCCACATGGAATCGGCGTTGCGCTATGCTATAATCATTGTCTTGGCGCGATTTGTGAGAAACTTTATAAAAAGGCACATGGATATGCGATGCAGCTTTTAAGCGTGCATGATGATTTGCTTTTGTTGGAAGTCAAGAATTATTTGGAAAATAATCTTAGCGAGGAATGGTATCCAACTATCCCCTATCGCAAAGTTCGCACGAATAATAAGACATTGTATGGGATTAGGTAGGGATTGTTTGTTTTGAAAGATATTGAATATTAGCAATTCTATCGTTTTCTTTGAAAAGCTGCGCTCATGAATCGTGGGCTATTGATGACTAATATCATATTTTCCAAACTATTTGTTTGCTGTCGTATAATGCGCACAAGAAAGCGGATTGCGAGCAAAACGATAACGACAAAATAAAGTGGCATATAGGCTGTTGCATTCACGCTTAATGTGCGAAAAAAGGCAGCGAGACAGATTCTATATTCTTTAGAATCCATTTCTATTTCAGCAAGCATTTTGTCTTTATCAATCTTTTTCGCTTCTCGAATCGCATATAATAATAGTGGCAATAACATTGGCGAAAAACTCATTGAGCGACATATAAGAACATGTTGTTTGCACGAATCGCTAAAAAGGGGCGAATGAACAATGCGTAAAAAAAATACTCTTGAATCGGCAAACCTTTTAAGTGCAAAAATTGCACAAAAACCCATGATAATGCCAATGAAACCAATCCATGTAATTGCAGTCATTTTTTGCCTTTTTTAGATTTTAGAATCTGTTCATCTTTGTGCATTGCATATTTAAAACAAAAATATATAACGGCGAGCATGATAATTACGAGCGCGACAACGACCAAAACACACTCGCTACATTCTCCCAAGTCGATGTTGCCGATATTGACGAGACATTGCATGCTGACCTTTCTTGTATAATGCAAAAATCATACCCAAGCAGTGCTTAAAATAGCTTGATGTTGATTGTGGCATTTGATATACACAAACAAGCCCGCCCAAGAGGGCGGGAGAGAGGTGAGAAAATCATCAACCTACAAAAAAGCTTGTGAGCTCAAGCATCGTTTTAGCGATTTTTAAGCATAAATAAGCTATGATTAGCGGTCTTATGATGTTCATTTGTATCACCTCCTTTCGCAAGGAGGATTCACAAACCACCCCACAAGGAGCTGCAACTCCTTTGGGGAGATTCGCGCCTTGCGTCTCGATTCTAACGTTATTTTCCTGAAATTTTGGTTCGACTGATTGTTTTTGTGTTTCGCTTCGCNCAACATGNCAATGGATATTTTTTGCATGCGCTATTTTGTGTCATTGCGAGGCGATAGCCGAAGCAATCAACCGTATNCAAGGCTAGAATCATGNNGATTCTATGTCGTTTGATTGTTTCGCTAACACTCGCAATGACAAAAAATGCCGCATGTAAAATTTTCTATTGTCATGTTGAGCGAAGCGAAACATCTTTATTTGTCATTGTGGGCGAGCGTGGCAACCAACCGTGCGCGAAGCTAGAATCATGACGAAGATTCTATGCCGCCAGATTGCCTCGCGAGCGCCCCATTGCAAGCGACCTAGCTCCGATAGCCCCACAAAGCGCGCTTAGCGTTGAGCAATGTGAGCAGCGCCACGCCCACATCACCAAAGAGCGCGAGCCAAATATTGGCGATTCCAAACGCGCCAAGCAGCATAATCGCGATTTTCGCCCCGAGCGCAAAGCCGATGTTCTGCCACAGAATCTGCCGCGTCTTGCGCGCAATGGCAAACGCGAGCGTGATTTTTTGCAAGTTGTCGTCCAAGATGACGATGTCGGCATTCGCGAGCGCGATGTCGCTGCCGCTTTTGCCCATCGCGATTCCCACATCGCTTAGCGCGAGGCTCGGCGCATCGTTGATGCCGTCTCCGACAAACGCAATGAGATTCTTGCGCTTCTGTTCCTGCTGCGGCGCTAGCAGCGCCTGCAACCTCTCGACCTTACCTTTGGGCAGCAAATCGCCATAGAAATGTTTCACACCAAGCGCGTTTGCCATTTCTTGCACCACCAAGCCGCTATCGCCGCTTAGAATCACGATTTCTTTATGCTGCTCGCGCAATTCTCGCAATGTCTCCTTCGTTTCGTCTTTGAGCGTGTCCGAGAGGCTCAAAATGCCGACAAGCTCGCCATTATCGGCGAGATACACATTGCAAAACGCGCCTGTTTCTTCGACAACCGCGATTCCTTTCTCGCGCAAGAATCGCGCGTTGCCCGCGAGAACCGCTCGCCCCTCGTATTGCGCGCCAATCCCGCCGCCCGCGATTTCTTGCACATCGACAAGCGCGAGGAGCTCTTGCGCGTTTTCCTCGCGCAAAATGGCTTTGGCAATCGCATGCGTGGAGTGCGATTCGAGGCTCTGGGCGAGCGTGAGCAGCCGTGCTTTGTCATAGTCGCCAAAGCTCTGAATCTTGCTCACGGACAGCTGTCCCTTGCTAAGCGTGCCCGTTTTGTCGAAAACGAGCGTTTGGACATTGTGCAGCGCCTCCAAGAATCGCGAGCCCTTGATGAGGATTCCGCGCGATGAGGCAGCGCCAAGCGAGACGAAAAAGCTAAGCGGAATGCTGATGACAAGCGCGCAGGGGCACGAGATGACGAGAAATATGAGCCCCCGCTCGCCCCACACATGCAGCGCGTTTTGCGCGTCTGCGCCGCTAGCAAGCGCCAAAAGGGGCGGCACGAACGCAATCAGCGCGGCGAGCCCCACGACAGCGGGCGTGTAGAATCGCGCAAAACGTGTGATGAACTCCTCGCTTTGCGCCTTTTTCGCGCTGCCCTCTTCGATGAGCGCGATGATTTTGCTTAGCGCAGAATCGGCATAGCTGTTTGTCGCGCGGATATGCAGCACGCCATCGAGGTTGATTGTGCCTGCGAGCACCTCTTGCCCCTCTTGCGCCGCCACGGGAATCGATTCGCCATTGAGCGCGCTCAAATCGAGATTCGCCGCGCCTTGTGTGATGATTCCATCAACCCCAATGCGTTCGCCCGCGAGCACAACGACAATGTCGCCCACGCGCACCGATTCGGGCGGAATCTCGATTCTCTTATCATCGCGCAAGACGCGGATACTCTCAATCTTGAGCTTTTGTAGCGATTTGATAGAATCCTTCGTGCGCGCGACCATGCTATCTTGCAGGCTTTCGCCGACCTGATAAAACAGCACAATCGCCACAGCTTCAGCGCCATCGCCAAGCAGCCACGCGCCAATGCTCGCGATGCCCATGAGGCTGTTTTCGTTGAATAGGTCGCGCGCAATGAAGCCCTTGAGCGTTTCTTTGAGAATCGGGAAGCCAAGCACAATGTAGCTGATGATGTAGATTCCGAGAATTGCGCCCGCGAGCGCGCCCTCTGTTGGCGCGAGCCAAATGTCGAGCCCAAGCGCTATGCCATACATAACGGCGCTGACGATAAACGCAGCCCGCATGATTTTGTCGTTGCTTTCCATGTTACATCTCCGTAATGTGTTCGAGCCCCGATTCGAAGATTTTTTGGATATGGTCATCATCGAGGCTGTAATAGACTTCTTTGCCCACCTTGTTGTAGCGCACGAGGCGCGCTTGGCGCAAGATTCGAAGCTGATGCGAGATTGCCGAAGGCGAGAGATTTAAGAGGCTCGAAATCTCGCCCACGCAAAGCTCTGCGCGCAACAAAAGCGAGAGAATCTGGATTCGCGTTGAATCGCCAAAAATCTTGAATAGCTCCGAAAGCTCATAGAGCAGCTCGGGCTTTGGCAATGTGGCAAGCACATTGTGAAGCTGCTGCTTGCGTGTTTCTTCGTTCATTCTGTCTCCTTCATTTGAATATATGAATATATGCTCAAATAATAATATATATTGGTTAATGAATGGTTATTGCATTGTTGCTAGAATGCGAGGATATTTTGATTCTAAGGAGCTCGTATGAGTAGTGAAGCCGTGAAACATTTGACAAAAGAAACGTATGATGACGCCGTCAATTCGGGCGTTGTATTGGTTGATTTCTGGGCGCCATGGTGTGGACCATGCCGCATGCTAGGACCCATCATCGACCAACTCGCCGAGGAATACAAAGACAGAGTGTCTATCTGCAAAGTGAATGTTGATGAGCAACAAGAGCTTGCCGCAAGTCAGGGCGTGAAGGGAATCCCTGCCGTGTTTTTGTACAAAAATGGCGAGATTGTCGATTCGCATGTTGGCGCAGCAGCGAAAAAACTCTTTCAAGAAAAAATCGATAATCTGCTTTAATGGCGATTGAGCAAAAAAGCGGGTGTTGTTCGCCCAGAACGCTTGTCGCCGCGCCGATGATTGGCGTGCTGATTGCAGCGTTTGCCTATTACTATTACGAGAACAGCTACGCCCGCTTTGTCAAAGTCGATTTCAACGATTGGGCGCTATACACACAAACATCGCTTTTTGAGCCCACAGAGGAGCGCTATCTGCTTGTTTTTTATAGCTCCAACATCGCCGAACAGGCGCAGTTTGTGCAGCATGTGCCACGTTTTTCGCATGACAAAGAAGCGAAGATTCTAGCCATCGACCTCGCCCAAAACAAAGAGGCGCTGTCTGCCGACATTGTCTATGCAACCGCCGGCATCAACACCCTGCTGCGCTATATCCACCATTTCAAGATACGCCAACTTCCAACCATTGTCGCCGTGCAGCGCAAAAAAAATGGGCAGGCATTCTACCAATCAGCGCCGCTTGTAGAAATCAGCAGCGCCGAGATGATGCGCCTAGCCGCGCAAAAATGAGGATTTATTATTAAAAGAAAAATTTTCTTGACTTAAAAGTTTCCATTTTATAAGATTCTGTGCTCGTTAAAGGGCAACATTTCATGACAAAAAGGAGAAAAACAATGTTAGATATTGCAATCATCGGGGGAGGTCCCGCGGGCTTGAGCGCGGGGCTCTACACCACACGAGGGGGCGCGAAAAATGTTGTGTTGTTTGAGCGCGGCATGCCGGGCGGGCAAATCACGGGCAGCAGCGAGATTGAGAACTATCCCGGCGTGAAAGATGTGCTTTCGGGCTTTGATTTCATGCAACCTTGGCAGGAGCAATGCTTCCGCTTTGGGCTCAAAAGCGAGCAGGCAAATGTCGAACGTGTCGCCAAAAAAAATGAGCATTTCGTAATCCACACCGACAATGGCGATTTCGAGGCGCGCGCCGTGATTGTCTGCACAGGCGGCAGCCCCAAGCGCTCGGGCGTTGCGGGCGAAGACAAATATTATGGACGCGGAATCAGCACATGCGCCACATGCGATGGATTCTTTTATAAAGGGCAGCATGTCGGCGTGCTCGGCGGCGGCGACACGGCGCTCGAAGAGGCATTGTATCTCTCCGAAATTTGCGAAAAAGTAACGGTTTTTCACCGCCGCAACGAGTTTCGCGCTGCTCCCGTAACGGTCGCCAAAGCGCAAGGCAAGGCAAACATCGTATTCAAAACCCCCACAATCATCGATGAATTTCTCGGCGATTCCAAAGGCTTGACGGGTATTCGCTACACACACAAAGACACAAATCAACAAGAAACGCTTGAACTCAATGGATTTTTTGTTTTTATAGGCTATGATGTCAATAACCAAATCCTGATTCAAGAAGACGGCTCGTTTCTGTGCGAGATGAGCAAGTTTGGCGAAGTGATTGTGGATTTGAACATGAAAACAAATGTTGCAGGCTTGTTTGTCGCTGGAGATTTGCGCATTGACGCCGCAAAGCAGGTTGTATGCGCCGCCGGAGATGGCGCTCGCGCGGCACTTAGCGCGTTGGCATTTTTGGAACATCACAAATGAATTTGCTAGCTAGGCAATTCATACAAAGGAGCAATGTATGTGTAAAGTAGGTGTTTTTGGGGCAGGTGGACGCGTGGGCAAGATTATCGTAGACTTGCTCACCCAAGACGACAACCTCGTTTTGGCGTCTGTGTTTGTGCGCAAATCATTAGATTTCTCGCTGCCGCCGAGCACACTCATCACAAATGATTATGGAATCTTCCTGAATGGTTGCGATGTGGTGATTGATTTCTCGCTACCCGAAGCGACCGCAACATTGCTCGAAACAGCGATTGAGAGCCACCCCAAGCCGCTTGTCATTGGCACGACAGGATTCGATGATTACCAAATGAATCTCTTGCAAGTCGCCTCGACCAAAATGCCCGTTTTGTACGATAGCAACATGTCCTTTGGCGTGGCTGTCTTGCACGAAGTCATTCGCCAAGCGGCAAAAACGCTCAAAGAGTTCGACATCGAGATTGTCGAAATGCACCACAAACACAAACGAGACGCGCCCAGCGGCACATCGCTCGCGCTCGCGCAGACATGCGCCGAGGCGCGCAACCTTAGCCTCGAAAACATTCTCTATGGGCGCGAGGGCAAAACGGGCGAGCGCACGAAAGACGAAATCGCCGTTCTCGCAATGCGCGGCGGCGACATCGCCGGCAGGCACACCGTTGGATTCTACAACGAGGGCGAGTTTCTCGAGTTTAACCACACGGCGACAAGCCGCATTCCGTTTGCCAAAGGCGCTTTGAAGGCTGCTGCGTGGATTGTCAATCAAAAAGAAGGCTATTACTCAATACGCGATGCGCTTGAGCTAGAATAATGGCAAGCTTTGCAGAAGAATGCGCTGTTGTCGGCGTCTATGGCTGCCCCAATGCGGCAAACATCGCCTATTATGCGTTGTTTGCCATGCAACACCGCGGGCAAGAAGCAAGCGGAATCAGCAGCGCCAATGGGCAAAAAATCCACACCATCAAGAATCAGGGGCTTGTTACCTCTGTCTTTAACCAACAAAATCTCGCCAAGCTGCAAGGCTTCGCCGCTGTGGGGCACAACCGCTATTCCACAGCGGGCGGCGATTCGATTTTTGACGCACAGCCCATTTTCGCGCGCTATGATTTGGGCGAAATCTCTGTGGTGCACAATGGCAACCTCACCAACGCCAAGGCGCTGCGCAGCGAGCTCATCAATAATGGCGCGATTTTCCAAAGCTTTCTTGACACCGAGATTCTCACACACCTCATCGCCAAAAGCAAACACCAACACCTGCAAGAGCGCATCACGGACGCTGTCGCACAGATTGAAGGCGCGTATTGCCTGCTATTCCTAAGCCGCTCGAAAATGTTCGCGCTGCGCGACCCGCTCGGATTCCGCCCGCTAAGTCTCGGCACAATCCGCAACCATGACGGCAGCATTGGCTACATTGTCGCGAGCGAGACATGCGCGTTTGACTTGGTGAACGCGACGTTTGAGCGCGAGATTGAGCCGGGCGAAATGCTCGTTTTTGACGGCAGCAAGCCGCCGCAAAGCTTCAAACTCGCGCAAAAGCCCGTGCATTATCCATGCATTTTTGAATACATCTATTTCGCGCGCCCCGACAGCAGGATTTTTGGGCGCAATGTCTATCATGTGCGCAAGGCAATGGGCGTTGAGCTCGCGAAAGAAAAGCCCATTGACGCCGATATGGTGATTCCCGTTCCCGACAGCGGGATTGCCGCCGCGCTCGGATACGCCAAGCAAAGCCAGATTCCTTTCGAGCTTGGAATCGTGCGCAATCACTATGTCGGGCGCACATTCATCGAGCCCACGCAGCAGATTCGCGAACTCAAGGTGCGGCTGAAGCTCAACCCGATTCGCGAGATTATTGCGGGCAAGCGGCTTGTGGTGATTGATGATAGCATTGTTCGGGGGACGACAAGCAAGCAGATTGTGCGCATTTTGCGCGATGCGGGCGCGAAAGAAATCCACATGCGCATAAGCTCGCCGCCAACGGCGCATTCATGCTATTATGGCGTGGATACGCCCGATGAGCAAGAGCTGATTAGCCACAAGATGAATCTCGATGAGATTTGCCGCTATATCGAAGCCGATTCGCTCGCGTATCTCTCGATTGAGGGCTTGCGCAAGAGCCTCGCGTGCGGCGATGACGAGCAATTTTGCCAAGCATGCTTTGATGGCAAATACCCGTTGCATTGAGGGCGCAACGCGCCCCCGCAGGCGCGCCTAATACGCCCTCGGCATGCATTTCCACTCGACCTCTTTTGCCACAAATTGCGCACCCTCGACAATCTGTGGGGCTGTTGTATTTCCAGCAGCACCCATAGGCATACCTACACCTGGCATACCCGCCCCAGCAGGATACACCTCTGCCTCGACAAACATGCCCTGCTTCAAATCAGCAAACGTGCCATACACATCGTTCCCCCAAGGACCGCAATCATCACCCTTGAGCTTCGT
>JAAVGZ010000001.1 GCA_014799985.1 Helicobacter sp. | reverse complement strand
ACGATTGACCCCTGATTCTAAAAGCTGCTCTCCTTTTTCTCCCAACAAAATCCCATTGCTGACTAAACCAATAAGGGATACGCCTTTTTTTCGGGCATAGCTAACAAAATCAAAAATTCGCTCATCGAGCAAAACCTCTCCCGCCGCCGTAAAGCCAAGATTATGTACATGATGTTTTGCGGCATAATCAATAATTTTATACACACTCTTTTCAGGCAATAATTGTTTTTGTTGGAAAAATGTCGTTTTATGGTTTTTGCTCAATTTTGGATTATGCAATTGACACATAATGCACTTAAGATTGCAAACATTAGTTGTTGCAATATTTATTTCAGTAGGCGCTGGATAAAACTCTTCAATTTTATCTATCAAGTCATATTCTCGTTGTTCTTGTGAAATTTCAAATTCTTTCCATTGATAAGAAAGATTAAATAGCTTACGGGATTCATAGAAGAATTTTTTATTGATAATTTTATCATCGATGACTTTATCTTTGCGAAGCAATGTGTGAAGCTTGCCACGTAAATCTCTGCGAATCTCTCCTTTGCGATAGAGTGATTCAATTTTTAGATTCTCTGGAGTGAGATTCTTTTTGAGAGAAAAAAGAGCAAAATCATCTATTTCTGTATAGTGATTGGGCTTGGGGTAGTAATAGAGATTCTCCTCATCTTTGAGTGCCTTATCAAAGAAAGACAGGACAAATGCTTTCTCTCTTTCACTTTGTAGGGGATAATTAATAGCCATTAATACCCCCTCGCCCCGCACATTAGTGTTAATAAAATCAAGCTCTTTCACTGCATTATAGAGAGAATCGCTAAAGAAATCTTGTAAAGTAATTTCTTTAATAGAATCCTCATGATTTAATCGACTTTGCAATTGCAAAGTCTCTATTACCGATTCAACTTTTGTACGTTGAAAATTTAGGATTGTGATGTGCATTGGGACTCCTTAATCTTGTGTTGTGATTAATCGACTATTTATAAAACTTTCTATTTCCGATAAATAACAATGGGTTTCTTGTTTTTCAAATAATCTCTGGAATCTTTGAGTATTGTCAAATAGCATTACCTCATCGCATAAACGATGAATCTTATTCAAATTATGTAAAGATGTATAAAAGCGTCTTTCGATAATATCGGGCTGAATATCATGTCCTCCTTTACTCACACGCATTTTTACCCTCTCTTTGGCAATCTCTGGAGAATCAACAGAGATATAATAAAGGTTGATTGTATAATGATGTTGCCTTAACGTTTCTAACAATCTAACAATACTTTTTCCACACAAAGTGGTTTCTTGATTAAAATCTTGTTTATTCTTAATCATTTCGCTTCTTATTTTTATTGCAATTTTTGAGGCTCTTATTTGGTCTTGCCAATTCTTCCAATCTCCAAAAGAACTCACAATTTCATCGATATTAATCCGATAACCAAAAGTATTTCCTTTTTCTAGTTCATTATAATACATTGTTGTTTTTCCACAACCATTCACACCGGCGAAAAAGGTGGCTACGGGACTCTTTACAATGGTGTTTTCTTGCATTTAGAATCTCTCACCTTCTGTTGTTTCGATTTTATCGTTTGATTCGTCAATCTGGTTTCTAAATCTTTCCGTACAAGTTGTACAGAGCCAAAAATCCGAAAATGAGCTACGTAACGACTCTTGTCGCAACCGCCTTGCTTTTTCAGAATGCCACACCTTCTTGCAACCACCAAGCTCAAATATATTCCCAATAGAAATAGGATTTGTATAATATGCACTATTTTGCATTATGCAGCAAACTGTCACATTTCCATAGCAGTCAACCTGAAATCCTGTCCAAGGAAAAGAGCAAATATTCTTTACGAGGTCAGTGCTTGCTATTTTCTGTCTATTGATATTTGTTCCCTCTTCATCATAAATAACCTCACGTGTAAAATAGATATTTCTAATAATGTCGCGACAATCCTGCCATTTTTGCAAATAAAGCTCTTTTTCATTAAAAATCTCACTTACGGCATTGACAAGTACGCAATTCAGCTGAAATTGAATGTCATACCCTTGTGCATTTAATGCTCGCGCATACTCTACGCATTGGCGTACACCTTGCTCGACTTTATCCAAATCTGCACCACGAATTTTTTTGTATGTTTCTGGCGTTGCACCATCAATACTAATTGTTAATTGATTCAAGCCAGCATCAAGCAATGATATTCCTTTTTTTGTTAGCAATGTGCCATTCGTTGTTAGTGCCCTTAGTGGAATTTTTTTAGATTTTGCATAGGCAATAAAATCAGGAAGCCTGTCATCAAGCAAAGGTTCTCCAAGTGCAATAAAAGAAATAGCGGGAGTAGATGCTGCCGATTCTGATAGGTAATCAATGATTTCATAAACAACTCTCGAATCCAAAAATTGCTTCTTTGCAAAGAAATCTGTCTGATGCTGCTTGCGCAATTCTTTTGCATGAATAGGGCACATCACACATGAAAGATTGCAAATATTCAGTGTCGCTACATTCACAAATACAGGCGCTGGATAAAACTCTTCAATCTTATCTATCAAGTCATATTCTCGTTGTTCTTGTGAAATTTTAAATTCTTTCCATTGATAAGAAAGATTGAATAGCTTACGGGATTCATAGAAGAATTTTTTATTGATGATTTTATCATCGATGGCTTTATCTTTGCGAAGCAATGTGTGAAGCTTGCCACGTAAATCTCTGCGAATCTCTCCTCTGCGATAGAGTGATTCGATTTTCAGATTCTCTGGAGTGAGATTCTTTTTGAGAAAAAAAAGAGCAAAATCATCTATTTCTGTATAGTGATTGGGTTTGGGGTAATAATAGAGATTCTCCTCACCTTTGAGTGCCTTATCAAAGAAAGACAGGACAAATGCTTTCTCTCTTTCACTTTGTAGAGGGTAATTAATAGCCATAAGCCCCCCCCCCTCCGCACTATTAGCGTTAATAAAATCAAGCTCTTTCACTGCATCATAGAGAGAATCGCTAAAGAAATCTTGTAAAGTAATTTCTTTAATAGAATCCTCATGATTTAATCGACTTTGCAATTGCAAAGTCTCTATTACCGATTCAACTTTTGTACGTTGAAAATTTAGGATTGTGATGTGCATTGGGACTCCTTATAGAATTTGAAAATTTTGAATTTACCAATATTTTTGATATGTACAAATTGTATATCATTCAAAAATGGCAATAGCTTTGTTTCATCGTAGAATTTTAAAAGGTTCGTATAGAAAATGATATAACCTTTTTGTGCATCATTCAGACTTTGAAGCAAAAAATCTGGCGACATAATATGATAGTCGTTATTGTAAAAAGCAGTATAGAAATCTTCTTTTGTCGCATAATACGTACAATGGTCTGGAATATAAACTCTATATTTTGAAATATAGAGATGTCGTGCAATTTCTGTGTCATTGCATAATAAATTCTTATATTCATCATCGTAAATATTGCGCATAAAATCTAGCAGTTCTCCTCGGATTTTAATGTGTTCAGGTAATTGCCTGTGGTGTTGAGAATTTTTGCGATACCATAACAAGACAAAAACATCAAAAAGCAAAAATATAACCAATAGCCAAAAGGGGAAAACTAGACATGCTAAAATACATGCAAATGGGATTCCAAATTCAATATATCTTTGTGGTTCGCCCAAAAATCTGCCAAAACGTAAAGATGTTACAAAAAAAGCAAAAAAGCTGGCTGCGAGCAAGAGAAAAAGATTCCATTGGATAGGGTCATATCTGTCCCCACAAAAGAAATAGAACAGGAACACAGCAATATTCAAAAGCGCTCCAAGCATGATTTCAATCACGGGATTCCCTAAAATATACGACCTGTCTTTTTTAACCCAAAAATCATAAATAAAATCGCACCATATACTAGGACGAGCTGCTAGCTGCCAAGTAGGCGCCATATACTTGGAATAATTTCTTTTATGATGATATTGTGCAATCCAAAATTGCTTTGTTAATTGAAAGTTTGTGAGACATTGGAATATAATGGCTAATCCTCCAAGCAAAAGAAATTCAAAATGCAATGTGCAAACAGAAAGAAAAAAACTAGAAAATAAAAAGAACTGAAATGAAAATTGCGAACCTGTTAACATAGCAATGGTGATAAGTATTAAGATTCCATAAATCCCAAATTGATACGACAAAAAATATTCCCATTCCATGCCCATAAGATAATAAAAACAAAAATACCCAAATAAGTGCCCCAACAAAAGCCCAAAGGCACGAGCTGAAAGCCCCATAAATTTCGCGTTCCATATTGCATAAGTAATGGGAGTCAGAACAAATAGCAATGATGCGAACAAAAAAGAAAATGTGGCATTTGGAAAATAATCTGTAAGAATATCATAGGCAAAAAATCCAAAAGCGATAATCATAAATAGCATGATAACATGATTGATGATGTTTGCTTTTTTGAGCAAAAAATCATTAGGAATAAATGAACAAAATACATGGTACAACTGTGGGCATACACTAAAATATTGGTAAATTCTTTCAAAATTTGCAACTGGAAAATGATAATTTTTACGAATCAAATTCAATAACCTATAATGATAAGCATGGTCGCTACCGCCATAAGGATAGTCCATTTTATTTACTATCCAAATAAACAGTAAACATGATAAAATACTTAAAATGACGAACAACATCTATGCTTCCTAAATAAACGCTTCTTTTGCATTGGAATGTCCAAAATTAAAAGCAGAATAATGCGCAAAAAGCTCTCTGAAACATTTATTTTTATAAAGCTTTTGCCACAATACAAAAATTCCTTCTAAATCATTCAGGGCAAAGTTCATATAAAAATGCGCAATATTTTGAAGAAAATTCTCCACATTATCGCTTAAAGCTTCAAAGAATCTATTATCCGCAATGCACAATAAAAAATCATGCTTATGCACATTCAAAGATAGCTTATGTGCTTTTGTGTTGTCCTCTTTCGCGCCTTTAGTCAGATATGCAATGGTATTGAGCGAGCTTCCATTTGCCAAAAGCTCGTTGTGATAGTTTTCGTCTGCCAGTGGTGTTTTGTCGTCTAACAAAACCTCATCTGTTGTAATTCCTAGATAATCTGTGATTTTATCCATCATCTCCTTGCGCGTATTAGCAGCCTTAAGTAAGCCAAATAAAACAGGCAATCCATAATGATGCGCATATTCATAGCTCGCTGCCCACCACGAAAAACAAGCACGTAATAGTTCCTTATGTAAGACTTCATCTTTGAGGCAAAATTGCTGCGGNTNTTGTCTGCTATAAACATACATTGTAAGTATGTTTTTCTTTGAAGCTATCATATNTATGGGGTTGCGCAAAGTTGTCAGAATCTTGCAGTCATATTGCAAAAAANCCTCACTTCCCAACATATAAGAATGGTCATCATGTAGGCAATAGTATTGCTCGTTGCTGNGTAAATCAATTCCAAGAATATGATGNATCGTAAGAATTGCTGTTTGCAGAGGATTGTCGCCCATTATTAAATTCTTAGAATCCATTTTATCTGGGAATAATTCTGCCAAGCTTGCCGTGTGAATCTGTGGCCACTCTCCTTTTTTGTTCACAATCGTTGTTTTGGTCATTAACATTTTAAAAAATTGCTCATTATTTTTGGGTCTATTCAAGAGTGNAAAACCAAAAGGAGCGGCGCATGCGAATTGGATTCGATAGGGAGCAAAATAAATNTCTCTATGTCCATAGAGCAATTGACAGAGCAAAGACGTACCCGTACGTGACATAGAATTGATAAAAAAAAANTTCATAGACATTACCCCACTAACTCTTCTAACACATCACGCGCCCCAAAGCCTGTATTGCGCATGGTTTTAAGAGCAGAATAATCATAAAAATAGGGTCGTGCGTCTTCATAGCGGCATAATGTATCGGTATTCAGAAATACATGGATAGGGTGCAATCCAAACATCAAATATGCGCCCCCGTCCCGNACGGATTGCAACGTGCCATACATACACGCTATATCATCAGCATAATGATAGGGGCAACGTATGAGCCCGTCCCAATTGACAAACGGCGCAAGCGGCATAGCGCCCTTTGTCGCCTGNATTGGAATGCAAAGATTGCTCTNATGCGTAATCCCTTTTTCCTTGCTTNCTTGCAAGATTCTGCTGCTTGTCGCGAGGCTATGCGCCCGCATTGCCGTTGCTTCAGGAACAATGTCCATATAATNGCACAAAACCTCTTGATAATTCTTGCCATATACAAAATCGCCATTTAGCAAAGGCAAAAAATTGGGGTGGATTCCAAGCTCAAAATTAGGATTGGCACGCANTCGTTCCAACAGCGGCGTTGCATGTGTGGCAAACCATGTTGCTTTGACACCAAACGATTCGACAAGGTCGATNCAATAGCCCAATACCTCATCGCTCGCCCAATCGATGTCAAACGTGAGAAACGTCTTGTTGNCATAACTCTCCGCAACATTCACATCAATCTCGCTCACACANGCAAATGCCATTCTGCTCCTTTGCTACCATATCGGCATTATAGCAAAAAGTTAAAGACATAGTAGCAGAAAAATATTAATGGCTGCCTTCGTTGCCGCACAAGACTGCATCACCCACAATCCTCCACGCATTCGCCTGCGCGAACACCGCTGCGCTGCTGGCNCGCAAAACGAGCTCGCCGCTGCTAAGCTTGCGCAAATGGCGCATTTTTTCGCGTTCTTTTTCGCTGAAGCCCCCTTCAGCGCCAATCAGAATCTCGCGCACACCGCCCGCACATTGCGCGAGGCTCTCGCCGCCAAAGTCGAACACGGCNGCTTGCGGAAAGCTGTGCAACAGAGAATCGAGGCTCTCGGCGAGCGCGATTTGCACGCAATCGCTGCGCCCNCATTGCTCCGATGAATGGCGCGCGATGCGCTCCAAACGCTCGATGTCGATTCGAAAATTTTGGCTAAGCTCNGCGGGGAAAAATGTCAGCTTCGCCGCGCCAAACTCATTGAGCAGGGGCAAATCGCGCTCAATCGCCTTGTTGTCGATGATTGCACACAAAAGATGCAGAGCATGCGCGGGCTTGTTGGGCGCGAAGTTGCATGATTGCAATTGCAGTGTCGCGCTTTTGCGNCCGAGAGATTCCAAAGCATACATGTAAAGATTGTCATCAACTAAATTGCGAAACGCNAACTCCCCATGCGTCTTGCGCCGNGCGCGAAAGAGATGCACAAAGAGCTCGCCCTCGACACATAGTGTCGAATCGCCGGCTTGTGGGTGAAACGCGAAGCGCACGCTAGAGNCAGAAAAACGCCTGCAATGGGTAGTTTTTGCCGTTNTCGCGCAGCTCGACAAAGGCGCGCACAGCGACAAATTCTTCAGGCGTGTGGTGTTTGAGCCGCTCTTTGAGCCGCTCTATCATCTCCAAATCGGCGAGGACATAGAGATAGGCNAGCTCGGCTTCCTCGTTTTTGTTCGCAGTCTGTTCGGCAAAGGCGAGCCAAGAATCGGGCGAAAGGATTTTTTTGAGCTTTCGCATGAACGCGAGAATCTGCTTGGCGTCATAATGCGCAAGCTGCACGAACGATTCNGCTTCGTCCGCATCGAAGCGCANATGTTTGCTCAAAATCGATTCGAGCAGGGCGCGAGCAATCTCGTCATTGATTTCGACATTTGGAATATAGGGCACGACATCGGTTGTCGTTTGCAAGAGCGCGAGCAGCGCGCTGCGCTTTGTGTCCGCCGATTCNGTGTTGCGCTTCAGAATCTCGAGCGCATATTGGGGGNTTTTCGCCAAGCGATTCTGCCGCTCGAGGGTAACGAGCGGTGAATCGTTGGGCACGCGAAACTGCCGCATNTCCACGATTTCGCCCTCGTTTAGCGCCTTGTAGGCGTTTAGGAAATTGTCAATCTTATCCACGCCGCTAGGGACGGTGTTTGGCAAAGGCTTGAGCTCGAATCGCTGCAACACGCGAGAGATTTCATCGATTCTGGGGTTTTTGAAATTCACGCTCTCATGCGTGCCAATCGTTTGCGCATAAATCTGCTCAATGAGTTTGGCATAGTCATGCCTGACACGGCTACTAAACAAAAAGGNGCGGATTTTGTTCACCAAAACAGCGGCGCACACAATCGCAAAGAAGACNGCCAAAGGCAAGACAATCCACACGGCAACGGGCAAGACAATCTCGTATTCGTCCCCCCAAAGCAAAAAGGGCAACGGGTAGCGATATTCTGCCGCGGTGAGCGTGTGGGTATAGAGCACAACCACGAGCGAAAACACAGCCCACACAATCACGAGATTCCTAAGCCTCATCGGCGCCTCCTCTGCCCGCTTTCGCGTTCGATATGCTCATGGCACACAATGCAATAGCGCGCATGCGGCTTGGCAAAAAGCCGCTCGATGTCGATGTCATCGCCGCACATTTCACAGATTCCATACGTCCTTTCCTCAATCTTTTTGATAGCATACTCAATCTCGTCATATTCGATGCGAAAATGGCGCATGAGCGTGTCGTCCAAAAAACTCTCGGCGCTGGCAATGGCGAAATCGCCCTCATCGCGCAGCTCCTCCTCCTCGCCCGAGCGCTCGTCATGGCGCAAAAACGCGCTGCGTAGCTCGCTCTGACGTTCCAATAGTTGTTGGTATAGCACCTGAAAGGTTTTTTTCATTCTCTCTCCTATTTGTGATAGGGGTGATTGTGCATCAAACTCAATGCACGATAGATTTGCTCCAGCGTAACCAACATCGCGATTTGATGCGACATTGTGAGCTTGGATAGCGAGACAACCGCATCGCATTGCGCCAAAAAGCGTTCNCCCAGCCCATACGCACCACCAATGAAAAAATGCACTCTTTGTCGGTCTTTGAGCAAATCAACAAACCCAAAGCTATCGAGAATCTCGCCATGTGGCGCAAGCCCAATGCAAAACGCCCCGCCCATGTGGGGCGCGAACGCTTCGCTATANGAATCTTGCGCCAATGCCTGTTGCTTTTGGGCAATGTGGATTTTCTTCGAAAACAAATGAAGCACCTCTAGCTCGCTGCCTAACCCCCGACACAAGCGAGTAAAGCGCGACACCTCATCGTCTAGCCCTCCTTTTTGTGGTTTAGAAATGCAGCACAGGCGAATTTTGCTCATAGTCGTTCAAGAAGCGCAACAAAAAGCCGAGCCTCGCCTTGAGCTCTTTGCGCGAAACAACCATATCGATGAGCCCGTGTTCGAGCAGAAATTCTGCCTTTTGGAATCCCTCGGGCAAATCTGCGCCGATTGTTTGCTTAATCACCCGTGCGCCGGCGAAGCCCACGGTCGCGCCCGGCTCGGCGATGATGATGTCGCCCAAAAAGGCAAAAGACGCGCTGACGCCGCCCANTGTNGGGTCGGTGAGCACCGACACAAAGGGNAGCTTCGCCTCGGTGAGCTTTGCCAAAGCCGCGCTCGTTTTTGCCATTTGCATGAGCGAAAAGGTCGATTCTTGCATGCGNGCGCCGCCGCTCGCGCTGACAATCACGAGCCCCTGATGATTCACAATCGCGCGCTTAATCGCGCGGACGATTTTCTCGCCCTCGACAGAGCCCATAGAGCCGCCCATGAAGCTAAAATCAAAAAACACAATCTGCGCGCCCACGCCGTCAATCAGGCATTCGCCCGCGAGCACAGAGCTCGGGCGTCCGCATTTCTCCTCGCCTTCTTCGATGCGCCGCTCATAGCTTTTTTTGTCGACAAACGCGATGGGGTCGACGGGGCAGAGGTCTTTGTCGTATTCGACAAGGCTATCTTCATCGCAAAGCATGGCGATTCGCTCGGTCAGCGAGATTTTGAGATGATAATTGCATTTGGGGCAGACATTGTGTTGCGCAGCGACTTCTTTATAATACATGAGCGCATTGCAACCGGGGCATTTGACCCATGTCGTTGCCGATGCGGCTTCTGTGTCTTTTTTTTCTTTTTCGTCTTTAGAAAAATTTTTGAAAAAACTCGCAAAGCCCATTAGGATTCCTTCAATAAAGTACAGACTCGGTCGAAAATCTCGCGGTTGTACGAGAGCAGCAGAATCTGCTTGTCGCGATACATGAGCGCGTCATGGCACAAAAACAGCCCGGCTTGAATGTCGTATTTGCGCAGCCTGCCCTTATAGACGACAAACGACACCATGCGCGTGTAGGCNAGCGAAACGGCGCTCGCACCGAGTGAGCGCGCCTTGAATCCGCTTTCGTGCAGAAGCGCGGCGAGGTTGCCATGCTTGAAGGCGGATTCGAAGATTCCGGCTTTGGGCGCGCTGTCTGTTTGGGTNTATGGCAGCAAAACATCGCCGCGCAGCATAAACGCCGCGCCGTTTNCGTAGGCGCTGTCGCGAAAGAAGATTTCGCCCGTGCAATAGTTGGCGACAAGGGCGGCGAGAATCTCGCCGTTTGCGTCCGTGTAGGCGAGCGATGTGCCATAATAGGGAATGGACGAGCAGAAATTGTCGCTGCCATCGAGCGGGTCGATGATGATGATGTTGCGCTCTTTGGGCAAAANGCGCTCTTTGGGCAAGAAGGGGTTGTGCAAGAAAGACTCGGGAGATTCGATGAGTCCCGATTCTTCGGTGTCGAGAATCCCAAACGGGGCGAGATGTGTGTAGAAAATCGACTCGCAGAGCAAATCAGCGCCGATGCTCACATCNCCGCCAGCGCCTTGCGTATATCGCCTGTGCAGCATGTCTTGAGGGGTGGTGAGCAGGCAAGAACGTATCTCTTGCACGGCTGTGGCAGCTGCATCGATAAAGGCTGTTAGAGCCATGCCCCAAATCCTTTTGCAAAAATGATTGCATGCATTATAGCAAAATAATGCTAAGATTGCCAAAAAGATTTGGGCANATACAATGCAAGGTTTCATTCTCTCGCTCCAGCCTGTGCGTGATGAAGATTTATGGGTCTCCGTCCTCACGTCCGAATCGCTGCTCTCTCTGTACCGATTCTATGGCGCNCGGCATAGCGTGATTGCGCTAGGGCACAAAATNGACTTTTGCACCAAAACGCAAGGCAAGCGCGGCATTCTCTGCTTGCGCGATGTGCTGCATCTNGGCTTTTTGTGGGAAGAGGAGCGGGGCAAAAAGCTCGTGTGGCAGGAGTTTGTGCGGCTGTTGTTCGCGCACCTTAGAGATGTCGAGCACATCGAAGATTTCTACTATGCGCTGCTGTGCGANATGGCACACAAAATGTCGAAACAGAATCCGCACAGAATCGCATGCGAGGCGTATGCCAAGATTCTCGCGTTCGAGGGGCGCGCCAACGCGCTAGAGCGCTGCTTTGTCTGCGGCAACCCTNTGGGCNCGCGCTGTGCGCTTGGGCGCGCGCTGCTCGGAATCTGCGAGCATTGTTTGCAGGGCGATGTCGCCGCGTTTGAGACGCAAAAAATCAGCTATTTTTTGCACCATTGCGATGCGATGTTGCTCGAAGACAGGGAGATTACGAAGCTTTGGAGTGTCGTTGCGCGCGGGCTATAAAATATTGATGGCAAATATTTATGAAATTATGCTAGACTTTCCATACGNGTTGTAATTATTAGGGTTTTACTGAACTATAAGGAGACGCAATGCAAATTCCAAAAGACATCTATGACGCAATGATTGCCCATGCGCAAGAGGGCTTCCCNCTCGAAGTTTGTGGCTATCTTGGCGGTGTCAAAGAAAACGGCGAAATTTGCGTTCGCAAGCATTACCGCCTGACAAACACAGACAAGAGCAATGAACATTTCACGATGGACCCAAAGGAACAATTTGAAACGTTCAAAGATGCAAAGGCGCACAACCTTAGCCTACTTGTCTGCTATCATTCCCACCCCGAATCGCCCGCGCGCCCGTCTGACGAAGACATTCGCCTCGCTTATGACCCCAACATCAACTACACGATTCTTTCGTTGCAGGAGCGCAACGCGCCTGTGATGAAGGCATTCTGGATTAAAAACGGGCAAGTCAGCCACGAAGAAATCAAAATCATCTAAAGGAAACCAATGAGCAGTTATGCAATCCCCCAATCTGTCTACACCGACCTCGAAGGCTTTCGCAAAGGGCACAGCGACTTTGCGCAAGGCAAGCTAGACGCACTCACATTCAAGACAATCCGCGTTCCGTTTGGAATCTACGAACAGCGCGAGCCCGACACCTACATGCTCCGCCTCAAAAGCGCGGCATGCTCTATCTCGCCCAAGCAATTGCGCGGGCTCGCAAAGCTCGCGCGTGAATACGCCAACCCGCTCTTGCACATCACAACGCGCGGCGGCGTGCAGCTGCACTATGCCAAATATGACGACCTCGTAACTCTGACCGAAAAAATCATGGCTTTGGGGCTTAGCGGGCGCGGCAGCGGCGGCAACACCGTGCGCAACATTGTCGCCGACCCGCTCGCCGGAATCGCGCCCGATGAGCCATTCGACATCACGCCCTACGCCAACGCGCTCACGACCAAGATGCTCGCGCTCAAAGATTCCTACAATCTCCCGCGCAAATTCAAGATTGCGTTTAGCTCCAGCAGCGCCGACCGCGCCGTTGCGACCATCACCGATGTCGGCTTCATCGCGACAATCAAAGACGGCAAGCGCGGCTTTGTCGTGTATCTCGCCGGCGGCATGGGCGCAAAAATGCGGCTTGGCTATCGATTCCTCGATTTCTTGCCCGCCGAAGAGGCGTTCTTGCTCGCCCAAGCGACCAAGCAGGTTTTCGACCGCACGGGCAACCGCCGCAACAAACACGCGGCGCGCCTGCGCTTTGTCGCCGACAATTTGGGCGAAGAAAAGCTCAATAGCCTCGTTCTCGCCGAGATGGAATCGCTGCGCAACACCATCGATTGGCAGCTTAATTTGCATGAGATTCAATACCCAGCGCCCGTTGTCGAGCCGCTCCCAGCGATGAGCGAGGAGCAAAAGCTATGGTGGAATCGATTCGTGATTCCCCAAAAGCAGCAGGGCTACTTCGCCGCCAAGATTCCGCTTAAGCTTGGCGACATTCCCACAGAATGGGCGCTCAAGCTCGCCGACATGCTCGAGCCGCTCGGCGAAGAGACGATTCGCTTCACCTCGAGCCAAAATATGTATCTCTGCAATCTGCGCGCGAAAGATTTATTGCATATTTATCCGCTCATCATGGAGTATTCGGAACAAAGCAAAAAGCCCGCCGTCATCGGCGACATGGTCGCCTGCACAGGCGCGGCGACATGCCAGCTTGGAATCTGCCGCCCGCGCGGCGCAACGCTCAAAATCGAGGAGCAGCTCGCGCGCGAAAACCTCGACCTCGACAGCATTCAAGGGTTCAATATCCACATCTCGGGCTGCCCCAATTCATGCGGCAACCACGCAACGGGCGATTTGGGATTCTTCGGCAAAGTCTTGCGCGAAGACGGCTACCCCTACCCCGCCTACAATGTCCTCGTGGGCGCAATCATCGAGGAGGGCAAAACACAGCTTGGCAGAAAGATTGGCGAAGTCGCCGCGTTCCACCTCCCGCGCTTTGTCAGCGAGGTCTTGCGCCTTTGGACAGCAAACAAGCCAAAACATGCCGATTTTCGCGCCTATCTCGCCAGCGGTGGCGAAGAAGAAATCGTTGCTTTGACGAAGAAATATAAAAAAGTTCCAAATTTCAAAGACGACAAGAATCCCTATTTCGACTTCAGCAGCGATGAGCTCTTCTCGCTCAAAGGGCGCGGCACGGGCGAGTGTAGCGCAGGAATGTATGACCTCATCGAGGCAGACAAAAAGGCGATGCTCGAGCTAGTCGAGGCTGCACGCAGCGGGCAAGGCGCGGATTATGACCAAATCTGCCTGCTCGCCTGCCGCATGCTGCTCGTTGCGCGCGGGCAAGAGGCGCGCGACAAAGACGGCGTGTATCGCGCGTTTAAGCTGCATTTCATCGAGGCGGGGCTGATTGACCAAAAATATCTGCCCGCCATCAAAGACAAATGCGATTCGAGCGTGCTCGAGCTCGCAGACGCGGTTGTCGCGCTGTATGCGACAATGGACAATAGCTTCAACTTCCAAAACAAGGACATCGAGCGCGTTGCCAAAGACGCGCCAGAATCGGGCGGAAGCGCGGGCGCGGGCGGAAATGCGGGCGCGTTTGCCGATTTTCGCGGCGTGGCATGCCCGATGAACTTCGTCAAGACCAAAATGGAGCTCTCAAAGCTGCCAAGCGGCGCGCTGCTCGAGATTCTGCTCGATGATGGCGCACCGATTGAGAATGTCCCCGCCTCGCTCAAGGGCGAAGGGCACACGATTCTCGCCACCACGCGCGAAGGGGCGCATTGGCGCGTGCGTATCCAAAAGGCGTGATGAGTTGTGATATTGGTGTGTTAAGATTCCGTTATCATTGTGAGCGTTAGCGAAGCAATCCACCGTGTTGACTAACCAAACGTGTCGAGTGTTCATGGACGGTTGATTGCCACGCTCGTTGCACTCGCTCGCAATGACCCACCCCCTACCCCCTCCGCAAGGGAGGGGGCGGAATCCCACAATAACAAAAATGGCAGAATTGGAGGTGCGACTTTAGTCGCACATTTTGTGTGCAATTCTTGTTTGAGTGCGGTTGAAACCGCACCTCCAAAGATTCCATTGT
>JAAVGZ010000030.1 GCA_014799985.1 Helicobacter sp. | reverse complement strand
ACCGAAGAAGACTTGCAACATGCCTTGCAAATGCGACAAAAAGAGGGTTGGTAATGCCACGTGGTGTGATTAAGGTAATGAATGAAGCCCAAAGAAATGCCGAAATCAAGGCGAATGGGTTTAATCTATTATCGTTGCAGCAAAAAGGGCTCTCTTATTTTTCTATCTTTGATATGCGTAGCAAACAAGCTTTTTTGAGTGCTCATTTACAAGGTTCATTTCATGCAAAAGATGAGAAAGAAATTATAGAATCTTTAGACCAATTGGTGCGGGGGGGGGGGGTAATAATACCACTATCAAACCTCTCCTCATCGTCTGCTTTAGCTCTCAAAAGTCTAAAGCCTTAGCACACAATATTGTCCAAAATCAAGATTTTCAATCCATCTATCCTTTTACAGAAGTCTATTATTTGGATTGCGGGATAATGGAAGTATTTGATGGTGGTTTTGAACCTGTTTCTAGTATCCAAAATATGGTAGATTGTCCAAGCAGTTCGCTTATCGACAAGACACTAATAGAGTTAAAATCAAAATTTCTTTCTTCTAATAGAATTTGGATAGTGGCTTTTAGCGGCGGAAAAGATTCTACTTGTGTTTTGCAGCTTGTTTATGAAATGCTTGTTTCTTTGCCAGCTCATCAGAGGAGACAAACTTATGCCATTGCCTCTAATACACTTGTCGAAGCTCCCCATGTTGATAAATTTTTGCGTAGCGTGATAGATTCTATTAATGCCCATGCAAGACAAAATCATATTCCTTTTGAGGTTCTACAAGTTAAGCCTAGTCTTAAAGATGACTTTTGGGTTAACCTCATTGGTAAGGGCTATCCTAGCCCAACGAGGACATTTAGATGGTGTACTGATAGACTTAAAATCACTCCTGCTAAAGAAGAAGTGGCTAAGATTACGCGAAAATTTGGTTCATCTCTTTTGATACTTGGCACGCGTAAAGCAGAATCGAGTAATCGTAAAAAATCTATGGAAAAAAGGGCATTAAATGAAGATGGCTATTCTCAACACCATGATTTCCCCGATACATTGACTTATTCACCTATTGCGGAATGGAGCACCGATGAAGTATGGGCGCATCTTAGCACGCATAAGCCCAAGTGGGAAAAAGACCATAGTGAATTATTTGCACTTTATGCTAAAGCAAGCGGTGAGGAATGCCAGTTTATTACGGATTTAAGTCAAAGTAGTTGCGGTGGTTCGCGTTTTGGTTGTTGGGTATGCACAGTGGTAAATGAAGATAAATCTTTGCAAGGTTTTATAGAATCAGGCGAAGAGAATCTCAAGCTTTTGAATGATTTTAGGAACTACATTAAAGACTTGAGAGAGGATTCTAACGCAAGAGCTGATTATAAACGTGATGGCAGAGCAGTCTATAAAGTTGGTGGACTAGGACCTTTTTTAAGTCATATTCGCATAGAGATTCTAAGGAAACTTTTGCATTTGGAGCGAGAATTTATGCAAAATGGTGGGCAAGAGCTCATTGCCGATAGACAGATTCTGGGTATTCAAGAACAATGGGATAAAGATTTTGACTTCAATAAGAGTGCAATAAAATTAGCACAGGAGGTAGGACGAATGAAAGATAAAAAAATAGAGCAAAGCAAGGTCTTGCATAGGGAGCTTTTAGTAGAGGTAGCAAATGACGAGATAGATTCTCAAAGTTTGGAGAATCTGATTGGGTCTTGTATAGATATTTATAATACCACAGGCTTAAGGGGCAGAAACAATGCTTCAGTAAAGATAAAAGAAGAAATCAAAAAGCTTGTAGAGGATAAAACGAGCAAGCAAAAACAGGAGGCATAAATGTTTATATCAAAAATCACAATTTGCAATCTTTTTGCTTACTACGGAAAAGTAGAGATAGAGTTTAGAAAGGTTGAAGGCAAAAATCTTTATTGCATTTATGGCAATAATGGCTTTGGTAAAACAAGTTTTATCCGCTGTGCAAAATTACTTTTTCTCGGTATAGGCGTTAAAGAAGTGGAGATTCCAAATGTTGTCAAACGATTTGCGCCCAATATTTCATCTGTCAAAAAACTACTCAAGGGTGATTCAAATACTTGGGCTGGAATCTTAAATAAAGTGGCGATAAAAGAGGGAAGGGAAGACTTTTTTGTTTCCTTTGAAGGCACTTTGGGAGATAATTTTTTTACATTAACCCGATCTTTTAAGAATGTTTATGGTGAAATTGAGGAAAAATTGACTTTTAAATTTGACAAAGAACTCTTAAATAATGAAAGGGCACAAGAGAGAATCAATACTATTTTGCCCCCAAATTTGACGGAATTTTTCTTTTTTGATGGTGAGGAATTAGGAGAGCTTAGTAATAATTTACGCAAAGAATTTCAAGGAAAAATTGAGGAAATATTGCAAATTAAGCCCCTAGATACACTCATTAAACAAATTCAAAATTATAAAGATGAGCTAATAAAAAGCGAAATGGCGAACAAAGAGCAACAACACATACTTGACAACAAAATGCGAGATGAACAAAGGTGCGAATCAGATTTGAATCATAACAAGGAACTCCTTAAAAGCATTAATCATTTCATGGAGGAAAAAGACGCTCAAATAAAACGACTACAAAAAAAGATTGAAAAACTAAGTGCAGATTCTAATAAAGAACAAGAAGAGCTTATCAGAGAAAAGAATGAGCTTGACAAAGAACTTTCTTCTTTGAAAGAGAGGCTAAAAGAAAGCATAAAAAGTGTGATTTTTGTAAGCAATAAAGCGCTTTTGCATGACTTGAGAGCGCAAATACAAAAATTAGAATCAAGCAAATCTACAAGTGATATTGAAGCATTTAAAAGGCTTTTGCCCGACTTTAAAGAATTTATGAATGAAGAACTTAAAAACGAAAAGATATTTGAAGTGCTTGATATAAAAAGTATAGAATATATTATAGATAAATTTCCACATAAGCTAGAAAGTAAAGGCTTCACCGATTCTTTTATTACACATAATATGCTTACTCCACTAAGAGAATCTTTAGCAAGACTTGAAAATGTCAGTTTAGCACAAGATGTAATTGATATTAAAAATACAAAAGATAAGCTCACACAAGTTAAAAATGATATAGATGAATTAAGTAATGATAATGCAACAAGAGAAAGACAAAAAGAGCTCAAAGAGGAAATAGGCGCATTGGGGAGCGAAAAATCCCAAAAAGAACAAGAAAAAGAACACATCAAAAATGAGTTAAAAAATTTAGAGACAACAAAAGAACGACTCAATAAAGAGATTGACGCTTTAAGGCAAAATATCAATACGGAACGCATTGATAGTAAGCTTAGGATTTTAGAATCTTTGCAAATAAGTATAGAGCAATATAGGAAAAAACTTAACAACAAGCTTAGAGATGAGCTGCATTCGTTGATTTTGCAAAACTATCAAAAACTTTTGCCCAATGATAATATCAAGGAATTGAGCATTAGTGAGGATTTTGAAATAACGCTCAAAGATGAAAATAGCGAGCTTATTATTGTGGAAAGTCAAAGCAGCGGACAAAAGCAGATTCTGGCGATTGCAATTTTTTGGGCTTTAAGCAAATTATCAAATTCTCACTTGCCGCTTATCATTGATACACCATTAGCAAGAATAGATAGTGAAAATAGGGCAAGGATTATACAAAATTACTATGCGAGCGATTCGCAAGTGATTATTCTGCCTCATAGTGGAGAAATGGGAGAGAAGGAATATGAATATGCGAAACCTTATCTTGCAGGACTCTATAAAATAGATAATGAAGCAGATAGGAAACATGCCACTATAAAAAGTGCAAGAAAAGAAGAAATTCTGTAAGGAGACAATATGGCAGATTTTAGTACAAATCATCGCGAGGAACTTTTGATAGATAGAGTGAGAAAGGTTGGATTTGGCTATGATGAGGAAAGTGAATTTCCAAAATATTTTGTCTTAAGAGTGGCTCTCGCATGGGCATTAAATGCGCCTCATTTGCCATTAGAATCTATGGAATGGGAACGTAAGAGATTGGAGGGCGATAAGGGTAAAGAGTATCATTTGGAGCAAATCACAGGCAAGGGTAAGGATAAAAAAGAAGATTTTGACTTACTGATTCGCTCAATGCTTTATATCAAACACAAAGAGGAGCTTGATAGGGACAAAAAAGATATTTTCAGTGATGAAAAAGAATATTTAAAAGTTCTCAGCCGTTATATCCAAAGAGGACTTTATGAGCTTGATAATACCTATAAATCAAGCGATTGCTTCTATCAATGGTGCTTAGATAATTTACATTTATCCTTTAAGCAAGAGAGGCAAATAGAAGAAAACACCCAAACTAACAGCAGAAAAGATTATTTTTCAAAAATACAAAGCTACTACAAAAAGCAAGGTATAGAGATTAAATTAATGAATGAAGAGGATTCTTATCGGCATCATATTTGCAACATTGAACTTTTAGATTCTGATAAAATTCAATTTTTTGAAAACAAAAGCCAATATCTTGATAAAGAGATAGGAGAGAGCGTCTCTGTAGACCCTCGCAAAGGATTAAGCAAGGCATATAGCATTCAAATTGCTAAGCCCCAAACACAATGGCAAAATTTAGGATTAAAAGAATTTCAGCAAGGCTTATTATCCCTACAAAGGCAAAATTATGCACTTGGCGTTTTTGCTGGAATGAATGTAGATAAAGAGCCCTTTTGCTTTGATTTAAAAGACACTCCGCATTTGTTTGTTGCAGGCACAACAGGAAGCGGGAAAAGCGTTTTTCTAAAAACAATGATTCTTTGTCTTTTGCGCAATAAAAATGTAGAAATTGCTATTATAGACCCAAAAAGAGGAGTAAGCTTCAGGGAATTTGAAAACATTAAATCTATCTATATCATCAAGGATAATGAAAGCGCAATACAATACGTGGAGGGTTTAGTAACGCTTATGGATGAGAGATATGAGCATGTAGCTAGTGGAGATAGTTTTGATAATATGCCCTATAAAATTTTGATTGTTGATGAGCTGAATGATTTAATAGATGAAAAGCCGCAGATTAAAGGTTCTCTAAAGAGATTAGCCCAAAAAGCTAGAGAATCTAAAATTCACTTAGTTTTAGGCACGCAACGACCAGATGGAACAACTCTTAGGGGATTAAAAACGAATATTCCAAGCAGCATTGCATTACAAACAAAAAATGTTAATGAGTCTAAAATTATCTTGGATAAAGCAGGTGCGGAAAAACTTTTAGGCAAAGGCGACATGTTCATACAGGTTGGCAGTGCATTATCAAGGGTATTTGGCGTCTATCTTTCAGAAGAAGAGATACAAAAGCAACTTGAAGTTTTGAATCATTGAAGCACCTTACTTGCTTTTATATTTTACGACTTATTGATTCCCAAACTCTGACGGATTCTAAATGAGCTCTAGGACACATCATAACTTTGGGATATTTTATTGCCCACAAGAATCCCCCATCACACACCCCGCCACCTTTTCAATATCGGGAATAATTTCGTGCAATGTTGCCTCATTTGCTCATTTGTCATTCCTGCTTGTGCGCCATATAAAGAGCACATTTGTATATATTCCTGCATCGATACTTTGTCTATAAAATCGCCATTTTCATAACAATATTTGCAATAATCAAGGCTAATGCTTCCATCTTGATTTGTTCCCAATTGCACTTCTGAATCTATAGGCATGCCGCAACTTTGACATATTTTATTTTCCACGAGAATCTCCTTAATCTATACGTTGTTTTTCCCTCGAGACAACTTTAATTGTTGTTTATCTAGTTTAGAAACATTTCTTTAAAGCCTCTTCTATCTTTTCTTTTTCCCCGCTTTGTATCGTGCTAAGCCGAAGCAAGGGGATTTGGTATTTTTGTAAAATAGAATCTTTAAGCTCATCTCGTTTGCCTTGTTTAGAATCTTTTTGGTGGTAAGCAAAACCATCAACCTCTATGGCAAGAAGTGGGAGTTTATTCATCACATTAAATACAAGCAAATCAATATGGCTTGAAGCCTTGATAAATCTTTGCTCTTCTTGGCTCAAAACTTGTGTATTGTTAAGGATTCTGGATAAAGGGATATGTGTAACAATGTCTACAGATNTGTTGTCTCCTATACACTCTTTTAAAGCATGGTAGGCAAGATTTTCAGAATCATACAAAGAGATTTGTTTCTTGGATTTTAAATATTTCAAACGCGCTTCTCTGTTGGCTTTATAAAGTAAGTCAAAAATAGATTTGAGTTTGCTCTGTGTGATTTGAAAATTATGATAACGCATATATTGGATTAAATCATTGAGATGATTATGAGATTCGCAAATTTGAGNAGAAACCACGACACGTAAGAATCTCTTTGCACGGCTCACCGCGACATTCAGCAAATTTGCATCATCAATAAAATCATTGATTTCATTATCCACTGTGCTAAGGATAATCGCCTCTTTTTCTCGCCCCTGATATTTATGAATTGTATCAATTTGTATGTCATTGATTGTTTCTTGTAGATAGGTTTTTTGCTTTCTATAAGGAGAAATGATACCAATTTGTGCAGATTCTAATTTTTTCCTCAAAGGTGGCAAAATCTCCTTTTCTATCACATCAATTTGCCTCTGATTATAATGCCCTCGTGCGTGATTTCCTGCTTGTGTGATAAAGGCTTGCATCACATCTTTTTCACCCCTATCTTTACTCAAAATAATTAGCTCATTGTGATAAAATTTTTGATTGCAAAACCCGATGATTTTAGGGTGGCAACGATAATGTTCTTTAAGCAAAATNTTTGNTGCATTGGGGAGGGTCGCAATAACAGAGCTTAGCAAACTTTGCGTAAGGAAATTGTAGTTTGCGGGAATATGGTATTTCTGCGTCAAAGGCTTGATAGTTTGGATTTTGTCTTGAGTGATGACATTGGGAAGTTGCTTAGTATCTCCTACAATCACAGCATTTTTGGCGACACNTAATGCTAAAAAACCGCTAGCTAAATCTACTTGGGAAGATTCATCAATAATCACATAATCAAAGTATTCGCCCTTAAGGTTCAAGGAATTTCTAATTGAATGTGTGGTNCTTAAGATAATGGGATATTCNTTTAAAAAATCTGACCCNTTAGAATATAAATCCTCTAATGTAAATTGCGCTCTTTGTGNTTGGGGCTGATATTTGGCTTGAAGGGTGTGCATGAGCAAAGAGAGCGAGTTTTCCTGCAATTTTTGCAGAGGATTCTCTTTTTGCACAATTTCCAATCTTTGACTAGATGTTTCAATCATTTTTGAAAGNTCCAAATCTCTAGCNACATAATAACATTCCTCCAATGTGTTCAAAATCTCCTCTTTAGGAAGTTGGTAAAACTTCAAATTGCCAATTCTATCAAAGATGATAAATTTTAGTTTTAGCCATAGGGGGAGTCTCTCTCTTTCCTCTATTTGCACTCTTGCTTTAAGAATCTTATCGGGTGTAAGATTGTGTATCGGCAATGAATATGTAATGTTTTCTTGGCTTTTAAAATATTGATATTCTAGCCTTAAAGCATTTAAAGATTCTGTATATTTGGCTATTGCGTTTGTCAACTCAAAAGATTCTAGGGCTTTTTGCTTCCATTTGATAATNTTTTCTTTCAGCTTTGCNANATTTGCNGTGAGAATCTCAAAATTNGGATANGTTCTTTTTTGATTCATGATAAAATTTTCTTTATTTTCTTTTTTGCCCAGAGTTGCACAAAGATAGCCTAGTCCGTAGTNTGAAAGCTTTTCAAAGATATTTTGTGTCGCAGAATTATTGTTGGAGAGCACAGCAATGCTTTTGTTTTGACAAACAAGATTAGCGATAATGTTTAAAATCGTTTGTGTTTTGCCTGTGCCNGGAGGTCCCTCAATAATGCTTATTTGAGANTGTAAAGCATTTTGCAGGGCTTGGTACTGGGATTTGTTTAAACCAAAAGGTGCAATGATAAGAGCTGAATCGTACATTTGAGATTGTAATGATAAAGGATTGAGATAGGCAAAAAGAGCTGATTCTTTGGGTATGGATAGAATCTTGGCATACTCTCTAGCAAGCATATTAAAATTACCTTCGGGCGTTTGAATCTCTACAAGTGTGCAAATCTCTTGCAGATAGTTAAAGAGGTCATAGCTCGTAGACTTTTTGATAAGTGTAAAATTATCTTTTTTATAGGTATAAATTTTCGGATTATTTTTAAACACAACCTTAAGTGTTTCGTTTTCCAAAGAGCAATACTCAATGTCCTTCGTTTTGTCTTTCCCCTTAAGAACAATAAAATATTCTCGTGTCATCATATCAACAGAATAGCCCACTCTAGCTCCTTAGCAGAAATCAGAGCCGCCATTATACCATAATTATTGGCACATTTTGCGCGCCCCTCGAAGCGCGCCCAATGTCGCCGCGCTATTTCCCGACACGCTTTGCCGCCTCGCCACTATACCTGTCGCCCATAATCGTGATTTTGTCGAGCGCGGTATTGATGGCGCGCAAATCCTCGCCACTCAAGGCAATCGCGCTCGATTGGAGATTCTCCTCGAGCCTGCTCGCGTTGGTCGTGCCAAAAATCGGCGCGATAAAGGGCTTTTGCGCACACACCCACGCAAGCGCAATCTGCGCCGCTGTCGCGTTCTTTTGCCGCGCAATGTCGGTAATCAGCTCGACAAGCACCATATTTGCCTCCAAATTTTCTTTTTGGAATCGTGGCACTTTGCTGCGAAAATCATCGCTCGCAAAGGTCGCATTTTTGTCAAATTTCCCAGCCAAAAAGCCCTTGCCCAAAGGCGAAAAGGGCACAAAGCCAATGCCAAGAGATTGAAGGAGAGGCAAAAGCTCTTTTTCAGGTTCTCGCCACCACATAGAATATTCGCTCTGCACAGCACTAAGCGGAAAAACAGCATGCGCCTTCTTGATGCTCTCGACCCCCGCTTCGCTCATTCCCCATGCCAAGATTTTACCTTCTTTGACAAATTCTTGCATGAGAGCGGCAACCTCTGCGACAGGGACGTTCGGGTCGACTCGGTGCTGATAATACAAATCGACACAATCTGTCTGCAAGCGCTTGAGGCTGCCCTCGAGCGAGAGGCGAATCTGCCGCAAATTGCTCGTTACAACCTGCTTGCCATTTTCGATTTGGATTCCAAACTTGGTCGCCAGAACGACCTTGTCGCGAAACGGCTTCAGAGCCTTGCCAACGAGCGTTTCGTTAGTGTATGGACCATAGACCTCGGCGGTGTCGAAGAATGTAATGCCCAAATCATACGCCTTGTGAATGAGGTCTATCATCGTATTCTCATCTTTAGCTTTTCCATAGCCATAACTCATGCCCATGCAACCAAGCCCAAGCTGACTGACTTTGAGTTTCCCTAGCTGTACACTTTTCATCGCTACTCCTTTGTTTTTTGCATTGCTTTGCGCAAATACGGGCATTGCGCCCGCGCCCATAATCGCGCCCGTGAGGGCGAGAGTTTTGAGAAATTCTCTCCGATTGCGCATTGCGATTCCTTGTGTCGATTTATGTTTTGAGTTACGCATNATTTTCCTTTTGTGCTAAGATGTCGCGATTAAACGCATCACATAATCTATCGCCAACTATCGTAATGCTTTCTAGTCGCTTTTTGATTTCTGCTAGTTCCTCGTTGCTAAAACTTAGCTCGAGTGCCCCAAGATTCTCTTTCAAATGNTCGCTTTTATTAATCCCAACAATGGGGACAATAAAGGGTTTTTGGGCAAGTGCCCAAGCGAGAGCNATTTGNGCNGGNGTGGCTTTTTTAGAATCCGCGAGTTCGCGAATGAAATCGAGCAAAACCTGATTTGCTTTCAGGGCTTCTGGTGTGAATCGATGAAACATCGAGCGAAAATCATCTNCGCCAAATTTTTCGTTTGCCTGCACCTTGCCGCTAAAAAATCCTTGCCCCATTGTGCCCCATGAAACAAATCCAATGTCCAAACGTTCGCATAATCCAAAAGCCTCTTTTTCTGCTTCGCGTGTCCAAAGTGAATATTCATTTTGTAATGCACTCACAGGAGAAATTGCATTTGCTCGTTCTACAAATTTTGGCTCTGCTTCGCTCATTCCAAAGGCGCGAATTTTGCCCTCTTTTTTGAGCTCGTTCATCGTGTGTGCGACTTTTTCGATAGGAACTTTTGGGTCGACTCTGTGTTGGTAATACAAGTCAATATAATCCGTCCTAAGACGTCTTAGGCTGCCCTCTATCGCTTCTTTGATGTGTTCTGGGCGAGAATCTAGCCCCCCATTTTGCAAGTCAAATCCAAATTTGCTTGCCAAGATGACTTTGTCTCTTCGCCCTTGCAGGGCTTCGCCCACAAGCTCTTCGTTGGTGTAGGGTCCATAGGCTTCGGCAGTGTCGAAGAAATTGAGCCCCAAGTCTATCGCCTCGCAAACAAGGGCAATCATCTCTTTTTTGTCTCCCGCTTTGCCGTATCCGGCGCTCATTCCCATGCACCCAAAGCCGAGCGCAGAGACTTTCAAACCTCGCAAATTACGATATTTCATGTTTTCTCCTTTGAATTGTAAAATTAGGGCTTGTTGATTCCCAAACTTTGACGGATTCCAAAATCGGGCTCTAGCGCCAAGCGCACGACAAGATGCGCGATACTTTTGCGCGAAATCAGCCCGCTTGGGTTCTTGAACGCCTCGTCCTTTTGCGTGAGCTCATAATCAATCTCATCAGCATTGCTAAACCAGCATGGGCGGATAATCGTGTATTTGAGATTCGAGCCCTCGACAATCAGCGCGCTCTCGCGATAGGGCGCAAGCGCGGGGCTGATGTTGCAGGAATCTCATGGTATTCGTTTTGGTAGATTCCATACGAGCTAATTCAAATCAGGCGCTCAACCTTGTTTTCGTTCATCGCCTCGACAATCGTTGTCGCCATTTTTGCGAGATTGCCCGCCAAATTGGCATAGACAACATTCACGCCTTGCATCGCCTTTTTCAATGCGTCTTTGTCTGTCGCGTCTCCTTCGATGACCTGCACGCGCGGCGATTGTAGCGATTCGATTCGCTCGAGCCGCTTGGCATTGCGCAAAAACAGCACGAGATTTACATCGGTGTTCTTGAGAAATGCCTCAATCACCCACCGCGCCACGCTCCCATGTGCGCCGATAATCAGAATTTTCATGTTTTCTCCTTTGTTGTGTAGATTTGCAAAATCTTGCGCATTCCATTCCGCACTCCACGCATTGCCCGCAACGAAGCTCGAAAACGCGAGTAGAAAGCAAAGTTTTGCACCTGATTGGATTTTTTGCACGATTTTTTGGCAGATTCTAAGCAATTTTCCTCTCCTCAAAGACTTTTTTGGCGGCAAAAACCGCGTTGAGCACGCGCGGGAATCCGACATAGGGAATGCACTGCATAAAGGTCTCAATCACCTTTTGTGGCGCGATTCCGACATTGAGTGCCGCATGGATATGCACCGTAAGCTGCGGCTCGCAACCGCCCGCCGTGAGCAGGCTCGAAAGCGTGATGAGCTCGCGCTCTTGGAGGTTCAGCTCGCCGCGCGTGTAGATGTCGCCAAACGCGAACTCGATGATGAATTTGCCCAAATCGGGCGCGATGTTCGCGAGGCTGTCGATGACCTTTTGCCCCGCCTCGCCGTCAATCGCTTGAAGCTGTGCAAGCCCCCTATCCAATCGTGTCATTGTCTCTCCTTTATTTTGTATTTGTTTTTGCTCGTGCGCGTCCAGCGTGCCAAATGCGCCAAAGCCCAAAGCGAGCGCAAACGTATCGCGCAATGCCTCGCGTCTCTTGTTGTCGCAAGCCTCATTTTGCATTTTTCTCTCCTTTTTTGGTTTGCCATTGCTGTTGCAGAATCTTCTTGCACTCGCCAAAGTCGCGCGGTTTGTAGTTCGCGCTCCCGTTTGTGATGAGCTCAATATAAAGATTTTCTTTATACTCGAGCATCGCAATCGCCTCTTGCAGCTTCGCAATCTCGGCGAGATTCTTCGCCTTTTGGCTTTGGATAATCGCGAGTCGTTCTTGCAGCGTTGAATCGCCCTTGTCGGCGAGGTTTCTGTAATGCGCAATGTCTTTAATGCTCATTCCAAGCCCGCGATAGAGCTCAACCCAGCAGAGCCAATCGACATCTTGCGCGCTGAAAAGCCGCACGCCGTTTTTGTCTTTGTAAATGCGTGGAAACAGCCCCTTGTCGAGCCAAAAGCGTATTTTGCGCGAGGGAATGCCGCTTTTGCGTTCCACCTCGATAATCGTGTATGTCATGTGCCCACCTTTCGTGTCGTGTCTGTGGTTTTGTCGCTGCCCTCGCGTGGGGCTGACAAACCACAGCGCATATTATAAACCCTAACACTTGGTGTTTGTCAAGGGGTTGGCGCAATTTTTTGGTCGCAGAGGCGAAGATGTAGAATTTTATGTGTTTTTAAGCCTGTTTATACTATTATGATTCTTTTTGAAAGGGGCTAGATATGAGACGCAAAGAGAGAATACAAGATTCGCACAAGGCGATAGAAATCATGCAGAATGCCGCCTATTGTGTTTTGAGTGCTTCGCCCTCAAGCGTTTGTGGTTTTGAACCAGACAAAAAGGCATATAAAGAGAATGGTAGCCTAAGTCCAGACTATCAGATTTTTAGCATTCCTGTGTCGTTTGTCTATCATCAAAATCAAATTTTTATCCACACGGCAAAGGCGGGGCGCAAGATAAGCTTTTTTAACGATGGCTCGCTCGTATGCTTGGTGTTTGTGGGGCATGTGCAAGTGCCCGAGATTTATAATAGTCATGAGGAGCTAGAACAGCTTGCACAAACCGAACCCAAAAAACTTGGCAGCCATGTTTTTACGACAGAATACGAAAGTACGATTGCCTATGGACGTATTTTTGCCTTGAACGACAAAGAATCTCAAGATAGCGCGATGATGTTGCTTTGCCAAAAATATATGCCCGACAAGTTGGATTTTGTGCAAATGTCGGTGGACATGTCGCGCAAGCATTTGAATGTTTATAGAATTGAGCTTGAGCAGATGAGCGCCAAGGCAAAATATCTTTGATTCCTAAATCACGAGGAGACATCAATGCAAACACTTCTATCGATGAAAAATATCGGCAAGACAATGGCAAAAAAGTTGCAATCTGTCGGAATCGATTCGGCAGAATCGCTTTGTGAAATGGGCGCAGAAGAAGCCTTTGTGCGGCTCAAAGAAAAATATCCGAGCATGTGCGCCGTGTTTCTCTATACCCTAGAGGGCGCGATTACAAATACGGAACATCACAAGCTGCCCGATTCTCGCAGGCAGGAGCTGAAGGCATTTAGCGATTCTTTAAAGGCAAGATGAATGCGCACAGAACGAGANGTTTTTAGTGCAATCCTAGATTTTGCGAAAAGTCAAGAATCCATTCGCATNGTTACGCTTGAGGGCTCGAGGGCGAATCCANATATCAAAAAAGATAGATTTCGCGATTATGATATTTCTTTTTTCTTAGATAAGGCAAGTTTGCAGAANTTTAGAGATGATATAAATNATTCATGGCTCAAGATTTTTGGCAATCTGTTGATGATTCAAAAGCCAGAATCGATGGAACTCTATCCNCCAGATTTAAAAGAGGGTTGGTTTAGCTATCTCATGCTTTTTGATGATGGTGTGCGGATAGACTTAACGCTCATTCCGCTTGAGGACGNAGAATTTTATCGCAATCATGAACGTCTCATGCGCGTTTTGCTCGACAAGGATAGTCGATTGAATCATGTATTGCCCGCGAGCGATTGCGCTTTTCATATCAAACCCCTAACCAAGCAAAGCNTTTTAGATTGTTGCAATGAATTTTATTGGTTGTATGTTTGCAGCCTAAAGGATATTTTGCGTTCCGAANNNTTGCTTGCCAATGCACATCTAATAATGATGAGAGAGGGGCTCTTGATTCTGCTTTCGTGGTATGTGGCAATAAAACAAGATAATTTTGCTTTCTCGCTTGGCAAAGAATATAAATTTTTGCCCCGATTNCTTGCGCCAAAAGAAGCACAAAAGCTCTATGCATGCTATCGGCTTGGGGGCAAGAAACAGGCGAAGAAAACGCGCAAGAATCTTGAAAGGTTTTTTGCCAAAATNGCGCAAGAGATAATGCNCNNTCGTTTCAGGCAAGATTTTCAGACCTTGCCCTACCGCGCAGGGGCAAAAACGTACGCGAAGATTCTGAAACACTTACGAAATGGCAATTCNTAAGTTAAAGATTACNATTTTTCCNNGAGTTTGCGAATCTCTCCTTTGACAAANTCNAGATTNCTATTTGTGAGAATCGGAATCAAGGAATTGATTGTATCGATACTTTTATCCCACCACTTAAGCCGAAGCAGAAGTGTAATGAGCTCTTCATCGAATCGCTTCTTAACCATTCTCGCAGGATTCCCAACCACAATCGTATAGGGCGCAACATTGCTGCCCACGACACTATTTGCGCCAATAATCGCGCCATCGCCGATTTGAACGCCCGGAAGTATCGTTGCATTTTGACCAATCCAAACATCGTTGCCGATGATTGTATCGCCCTTTATGGGCAAATCTCTAAGTGAAGGCAATTCCATGTCCCAACCTTCAAAGATATAAAAAGGAAAGGTACTCACGGCATTCATCTGATGATTTGCGCCATTCATGATAAACTCCACACCCGCAGCGATTTGGCAAAATTTGCCAATGATGAGCTTGTCTCCATTAAAATCATAGAGATGTGTTACATGGCTTTCAAAATCCGAATCGCTAATATACGTGAAATCACCCACGATAATGTTAGGATTCCTGAGTGTCGGCTTGATGTATGTAACATACGAAACCCCCTGCACGGGAAAGGGATTATTTGGATTAGGTGTGATTCCATTTTTCATGCTATTTCTCCTTGTATCAAATCTTTTGCCACAAGCTCGGCTTGCTCAATGACTCTATCCACCGCTAGTTTTTGCATATCGGGTGGATAGCCATATTCTTTGAGCACCCTTTTAACCGCCAAACGCAACCTAGCCCGCACATTCTTTTTGTATTGCCAATCTAATGTAACATTTTTCTTGAGTGTCTCAAAAACGGCTATGGCAAGTTTTTTGAGAGTGTCTTGACTCATCAGCTCTTTTGCGTTTTCATTTTGCGCAATGGCTTCATAAAAGGCAAACTCATAGTCTTTGAGTCCCATTGCCTGCTTTTGCTTCTCGCTAGCAATCAACTCCTTACTTAAAATAATCAGCTCTTCAATGGCTTCTGTAACGCTCATCAGATTATTTTGGTATTGACGCATTGTGTTTTTGAGCCGTTCCATAAGACTTTGGGCAGAAATCGTGTTTGCAAGCCGCGCGGAGAGTTCATCATTCAAGAGCTTTTGCAATGTCTGCAAGGCAAGGTTTGGGTGTTTGTGGTTCGCAAGCTCACCCAAAAATTCTTCGGATAAAATCGCAAGATTTGGCTTTGCAATCCCCGAATGCCCTAGCAAATCAATCACCCCTTCGCTGACGATTGCGTCATTAATGATTTGCTTGATTGCACTTTGAGAAATCATCTCCGTTTCTATCCGTCCGCGCTCGTATTTTTTCAATGTTCTTTTGATTAAATCAAAAAACGCAACAGCTTTTGCAAGCGATTCTGCCTCCGCACAAGGCAGAGCCATTGCATAAGCCCTCAAGAGCCTTGCCGCAGCGTCTAAGAATCGCTTTTTGCCATTCTCTTGGGCAAGAATCGTTTCTAAAGTCTGGGCAATCAATGCAAGCTTGCCTGGACTATCAAGCGTGAAATAGTCTAGCGGGTTGATTCCCTGAATCATCTGCATCAAAATTTCATAGTTTTCTTGCATTTTGTCAATGATTTTGTCTTTATCCTGCACAAACTCGCCCTTGCCCCCACTTTGGGTATAAAACTCCAACGCATTTTTGAGCTCATGGGCAATCCCCAAATAATCGACAATCAGCCCCGCCGGCTTGTCTTTATAGACACGATTCACTCTCGCAATGGCTTGCATGAGGTTATGCCCACTTAGGAATTTATCCATATAAAGCGTATGCAGAGGCGGCACATCAAAGCCCGTGAGCCACATATCACAGACAATAACAATGTTAAGTGTATCATCAATATCTTTAAAACGTTTGGCAATCTCGCTTCTTTGTGCCTTGCTCGTATGGTGTTTGGCTAAATGCGCACCATCGCTACTATTTGCCGTTATAATCACCTTTAATGTGCCTTTTTGATAATCCTCACTATGCCAAGAGGGCATAAGATTTACAATTATATCATACAAAGAAACGGCAATTTCTCGACTCATACAAACAATCATCGCCTTGCCCTTTAACGCCTCTTGCCTTTTGCTAAAATGTTCCACAATATCTTTTGCCACGACTTCAAGCCGATTTTTCGCCCCGACAATCTCGCATAGCCTCGTGGCTTTGGCGTTGATTCTGTCTTGTTCCTCGTTCGCAATGAGCTTAGAATCGAGCTCTTTTAAAATCTCTTGCCCCTCCTCACTAAGCCCAATTTTGACCAACCGACTTTCATAATAGATTCCCACCGTGGCTTTATCCTCAACCGCCCTAGCAATATCATAAATATCAATATATTCTCCAAACACGCGCCGCGTGTCGGCGTCTGCTTTTTCAATCGGCGTGCCACTAAAACCAAGATAAGTCGCATTTGGCAGCGCGTCTCGCAAATATTTGGCATAGCCATAGCGCAGCTGCGCCTGCTCATCAAGCCTCGCCTCGAATCCATATTGACTCCGATGCGCCTCATCGCATAAAACGAGGATGTTTTCTCTTTGACTTAAAAGCTCGAAAGTTTCATTTTCACTCCTAAACTTCTGAATCGTGCTAAAAATAATGCCCCCACTTGCCCTTTTGAGCTTGGTTTTTAAATCCTGCGTGCTCGTTGCGAGAGTTGGTTCTGTGCGCAAGGTGTCTCCTTTATTGTTTTTCTCCACCTATCAACGCAAGATTTGCCAAAATCCTTTGGTTGAGTTCTTGTCCCTCTTTGATTTGGGATTCTAGCTCTGCTCTTAGACGTGTAAATTCGGTCTCAAAGTCGAAGCTTTGCTCGCTCTCTTCTAGCCCCACAAACCTGCCCGGTGTCAGTGTGTAGCCAAGCGCGGCGACTTCTTCTAAAGAGGCGGATTTACAAAAGCCCTTGATGTCTTCATAATCTTTTGTCGCTCTCCAATTATGGTAGGTTTGGCTGATTCTTTGTATCTCATCGCTTGTCAGAATGCGGTTTTTGCGGTTAATCAGCTCGCCACAATTGCGTGCGTCTATGAAAAGGATTTCTTGGTTTGTCTTAGAGCGGCGAATAAACCACAAGCAAGCGGGGATTTGCGTATTTAAGAAAAGCTTGGCGGGGAGATTGATAATGCAATCAATTAGATTGGATTCTATCAAGTTTTTGCGGATTGCGCCCTCACCGCCCGTGTTGCTCGTTAGCGAGCCTTTGGCAAGCACGAACCCAGCGACACCCTTTGGCGCGAGATGATAGAGGAAATGCTGAATCCACGCATAGTTTGCGTTTGTCGTTGGCGGGATTCCAAACTTCCAACGTCCATCGCTTGCGAGTTGCTCGCCACTATAATCAGAATCGTTAAATGGCGGGTTGGCAATCACAAAATCTGCCTTTAAATCTTTATGCGCGTCATTTAAAAAACTCCCCTCGCTATTCCATTTGACTTGTGAAGAATCNATTTGNCGAATCGCTAGATTCATCTTTGCTAGTCGCCAAGTCGTTTGGTTGCTCTCTTGTCCATAAATNGAGATGTCGTCAATCTTGCCTTGATGATTTTGCACAAAAGCTTCGCTTTGCACAAACATTCCCCCGCTNCCACAACATGGGTCAAACACTCTGCCNTTNTAGGGCTCTAGGCACGCAACGAGCAGNTCTACGACACTCTTTGGCGTGTAGAATTGCCCGCCCTTTTTGCCCTCGCTTAGCGCAAATTCGCCCAAGAAATATTCAAANATATGNCCTAAGATGTCGTTATTNTGNACTTTGTCTCCTTGCAAGGATTGATTAGAGAGTAAGTCAATCAGCCCACCAAGCGAGATAGAATCAAGATTTTCTTTCGCATAGACTTTGGGCAAAACGCCTTTGAGGCTNGCATTTTCTTGCTCGATAAGTTGCATTGCATTATCCAAAATCGTGCCGATATTGCTTNGNTTGGCATTTTGCATCATANAANNCCACCGCGCATTTTGNGGCACAAAAAATGTATTCCGCGCAGAATATTCATCTCTATCTTCTATATCGCCCCCTTCTTTTTGAATCNTNTCAAAAGCNATTTGGAAGCTATCGCTAATGTATTTTAGAAACACNAGCCCTAGAACAATATGCTTATATTCCGCCGCGTCTATGTTTTTGCGGAGCTTGTCGGCGGCAATAAACAGAGTTGATTCGAGTTTTTGAGGCTGTGCTGCCATGTCTCGCCTTTATCTATATTTTATTATATCAACGCCCTTATGCCGCGCAATNGTAGAAAATGTCCGAGCCACAAGGGGCTTGGAATCCCTACCATAGCGCGNTTTNGGGCATTNTTCATCAAAGACGTTAGCATGATAGCATAATTTTGCCACAAAAGCAAGCCCTGTTTGCAGATTCTATATTTGGGCTATTGCCCCACGCGCTTTGCCTGCTCTGGCGGGTAGCGGTCGCCAAGAATCTGTATNTTTGCGAGCTCTGCCTCAAAGTTTTTNANCTCTTTTTTGTNCCANTGNACNNGCAATGCNNCAANATTTTCGCTCAAATGTGTTAGGTTTGTCGTGCCAAAAAGTGGGACNATGTAGGGTTTGNTGATTAAAAGATANGAGATTGCCATTTGAGCAGGNGTNGCATTNCCATCTTTAGCNGNAGGGTTTNTGNCNTTGCCAAATTCTCTTAAGAGTTCGACAATCTTATAATTTGCTGCCATTGTGTCGTCTTGGTAACGTGGAAAGGTTGCGCGATTATCATTTTTTGGGTCAAAATCGCTATTTTTTCGTAANTTTCCACTTAAATATCCTCGCGCTAAAGGTGAATAGGCTACNAAGCCGATTCCAAGCTCTTCTAATGTTGGAAAGAGNTCGGTTTCAACATTGCGCCACATCAAATGGTATTCACTTTGCACNGCTGTGATTGGGCAGATTTTNTGCGCCTTTTCGATTGTTGCCGCGCTCAATTCGCACACGCCAAAGCGAGCAACTTTGCCTTCTTTTATCAAATCTTTTACNGCTCCCGCGACTTCTTCAATCGGNGTTTGGGGGTCGAAACGATGTTGATAAAAAAGCGGAATCTGCTCTATTCCAAGTCTTTTTAGGCTCTGCTCGCAAACTTCTCTAATGCGTTTTGGCGAGGAATCGAGCACATCAGCATTTGCCCCAAAACCAAATTTTGTCGTAACAAAAACCTTATTTTTGTAGGGCTTTAGAATCTTGCCCGCCAAGATTTCGTTGCTATCTGGTCCATAGACTTGCGCGGTGTCAAAAAGCGTGATTCCATAATCCACACATTTTGCGACAATCTCGGCTGCTTCTTTTTCGCTCACGACTTTGCTGCGGTGATAGTTGAGCCCCATCAGTCCAAATGCGAGAGCNGAAACTTNAANGGCATAGTCGCCTTTACCCAAAGTGCGTGTTGGCATTGTTTGTTTTTTAGAATCTGCTGCCAAAAGTGGCGAAGCACCTAAACTCAAGCCTGCCCCTAAGATTGCCGCAACTTTCAAAAANTCGCGGCGATTGATAGTGTGATTTTGCATNGTTTCTCCTTTTATTTAGATTATAGNCCCACGCTTTTTGCTGCATCGCTGCCCGGAGCATAGCGCTCGCCCACGATGACAAGCTTGCTAAGCTGACTATTGATTTCTTCTAGCTCGTCTTTGCTAAATGTTAACAGACAAGAGTTAAGATTCTCTTCTAGTCGATGAATCTTTGTTGTCTCGGGAATGGGCACAACAAAACTCTTGTTTGCAAGAATCCANGCCAAAGAAACTTGCGCCACGGTNGCNGGTTTGCCATTAATGGTTTTGCTCTTTGCNACATTTCTAATGAAATCAATCACCTGTTGATTTGCTTCTAGCGCTTCTTTGGAAAGTCGNGGGAAAGAGTTGCGCATATCAAGCGTGGGGTGAAAGGTTGTATTTTTGTCAAAATTTCCACCCAAAAATCCTCTATCGAGCGGACTATATGCNACAATCGTAATNCCTAGTTTTTCGCATGNGTCCATAATGCCATTACTNTCTAGTTCGCGAAAAGCCATAGAATATTGACTTTGCATTGCTACGGGCGCAAAAACCTTGCATGCTCTTTGGATTGTCTTAACTCCTGCTTCGCCCAATGCCCATGCTTTGATTTTGCCTTCTTTGACGAGCATTTGCATTGTTTCTGCCACNTCTTCAATCGGCGTGTCAATATCCACTCGATGTTGCGTATAGAGNTCAATGCAATCTCTTTGCAATCGTTTTAGGCTTCCATCAACGGCNCGAATGATAGTTTTTCTGCTNGAATCGAGCTGTTGTTTGCCAAAGGGATAATAGAATCCAAACTTTGTNTTGATGACAACTTTGTCTTTGTAGGGCTTGAGCGCTTCGCCAAGCAGNTCTTCNTTTGTATGTGGTCCATAGACTTCNGCNGTNTCAAAGAATGTNTAGCCNAAATCCACAGCNTTTTGCAAGAGTTTTNTCATCTCTTTTTTGTCTCTTGGTTCTCCATGATTTGCGCTCATTCCCATACANCCCAAGCCAATACTTGAGACTTTTAGCCCACTTTTTCCAAGCGGGCGCGTGGGTATTTGGTTATTNTTTGCCATTTTNTTTCCTCCTTGTGCGTTGAGTAGATTGATTCCGCTTCCAAATAATGCTAGAGTTCCGATGANCTTGCCCGAATTTTTTAAAAATTCCCTACGATTTTGCTGNCTCATTTTTTCTCCCTTTTGTGTNTGTGCAATTNTTCATACCATTGCAGGAATTAAACAAATCAACACCTGTCGCTATGATTTCATCATAGATTCCAATTTTCTTTTCTANCACCTGTATGGTTTCATGGATTGTTGCGAGCTGCTTTTTGAGAGATTGCGCTTGCTTCACGAGCATTTCTCGCCTCTCTTGCGCTGTTTTTATCCCCTGCGTGAATAGAAGGGCATATTTTTTGATGTCTTTTAGGCTCATTCCCGTATTTCTTAGATAATTGACCCACATTACCCATTCTAACGCTCTTTTATCAAAATACTTCACTCCATTTTCGTCCCTGTCTATCACAGTTTCAAAAACTCCCTTTTTTGCCCAAAACCTTAGAGTATGGGGTGAAATTCCCGTTTGTTTCGAGACTTCTATGATTGTCCAAGCCATTGTTTCTCCTTTTTGCTTATTAATCTAACTCTATTTTGAGAGTTTCTAGCCATTTNCTAATGCTTCCTTTGCTCTCTCCAAAGTTGAATCTGCGCCCCGTTTTAAAGATTGCACTGGGTNCAGACTTTGCCATATCGCGTGGTGCATTACTCAAATCACTCCCACCACTTGTGCAGAATGGAATAATGGTTTTGCCACTAAAATCATGCGATTCGAGAAATGTATTNATGATNTGTGGCGCGGTGTACCACCANACGGGGAANCCGACAAATATTGTCGTNTAATCGCTTATNTCAATGCTATTAGCGATTTGTGGGCGAGATGTTTTATTGTTTTTCATCTCGAGACTCGTGCGACTTTGTTCGTTTGTCCAATCCAAATCTGCTTTGCTATATGGCTCTTGAGGCACAATCTCATAGAGTTCCGCATTAGCAACATTNGCAATAGTTTGCGCGACTTCTTTTGTGATTCCACTTGCGCTAAAAAAGGCAACGAGTGTTTTCATTTTTGCTCCTTATTTTAATTTTTTAACCTTTGAATCAAGGCTTGCTTGTAACTTTCTAGTTGGCTGGAATTGACACCTTCAAAGACTAAGGGTTCTAAATATTCCATGCCACAATGCAGAGCACTTGCTTTCATTGGCAAAAAGACATCTTTTAGCTCCACGCCCACTCTGCCATTTTTGCCATACGTGCTGCGCCCACCACCTGCTGTGGAGACAACAAGCATTTGTTTGCCTTGCCAAAGTCCCGGTCCCACGCTGCCCCATGTCTCGTTCAAATAGGCTTTCATCATCGGCGTGATATTAAACCAATGCGTGGGAAACAAAAAGACGATTCTTTGGTGTTCGCGCGTAATTTTGCGTTCTGTATCGCCATCAATGGCGCGCGTGTCGTAGCCATAGATTTGCTCAAGATTTCGCACCTCTACGCCTTTGACACTCCTAGCGGCTTGTTCTAGCCCCTTGATAAACGTGGAACGTTCAAAGTAGGGGTGCGAAACAATCACAAGAGTTTTGACTTTTGCTTCATCGGCAAAAGCACTCGCAAACAAGAACAGACTAAGCAATAGCAGCTTTTTCATTTTTACTCCTTTTCTGATTTTGCATTAATCTCTTTTATTATGAACGGCGCATATATCTCATTAATGTTTCTATATATTTCACCAATATGTGCTTGGATACAATGTATAACAATTGGAAACACGAGGTCTACTTTTCTGTTACCTACCTTCACTCTTTCTATGTCGCTTAAAATTTGTTTTTGCTGTGTTTTTGGAATAGATTCTAGCATTTTTAATAGTATTTCACCAGAGTAATCAAAACTCACTGCATAAATCTCGTCATCTATTTGTTTATTCAGTATTGTTGTGAAATAGTTATTTTTTATAATGTCTATATTATATATTGGAACGTCATAAAAATGATGCATGATTTTTTCTCCATTAGCGTTCCTATCTAAACCCTGTTGTATATATTCATATCCCAAATCTTTATAGAACATGTTTGTGTGCCTCCTTGTTTGGTATTTTTGATTTACCAACATAATTCTTTTCTTCTTCGAGTTGAAATTTTCCATATTCACATTGAATGAGATTTTGTTGATTATATTCTTCTATCCACTTTTGGTTAATTTTTATGGCTTCCTTGCTTTCATCTATTCCTATGAATTTACGTCCTAGCAAAAATGCTTCTTTAAGAAATCCTCCACTTCCACAAAAACAATCCATGACAAGCGAATCTATATGAGAAGACATTTGGATAATGCGTCTTAGCATGGCATTATTTTTTTGCGTAGGATAAATGGGGTTCTGTGTGTCTTTAAATTCCCAAATATCTTGTATTTTCTTGCCTTGAGAATCTTTCGCATAAACTTTTTTTCGCGGCACTCCATTTCTGCTCCATTCAATCAGTCCCTCATTATTTAATCTATCAAGTTCCTTAAGACCACAACGCCAATGTCGCCCTTGCGGAGGTTTTAAGCCATTCCATGCTTGTCCGCTCTCGCCATTTTGTGTTACTCCTGGTGCATGAAGTGGGATAGTTGTGTAAAAGCCTTTGTCGTCTTGTTTCGTGAATCGTTTGTTTAAATCATCAGAGGAAATATCCTCATGAATCTCATTCCAAATATATTGACGACTTTTTGCATAGAATAGAATCATATCTTTAATATTTCCATATCCTTTTTTAAAGAAGTTTTTAGGATTACATTTGATACGTGTAATGTCATTGATAAAATTCTCTCTTCCAAAAATTTCATCACATAGAATCTTGACATAATGTCCCATTTTTGTATCAATATGGATATAGAAACTCGCTTTCTCACTCATTAATTCTTTGATTAGAATTAAGCGGTAGTAGAGAAACTCCAAGTAAGATTCTAAATTAAACCTGTCTTGATAGGCAATTTCCGAATCTAAGCTTGAACTCATTGTGCTTCCCATTCTAAAAATATTATTTGTTCCAAAAGGAGGGTCAATATACACTAAATCAATCATGTTTTTAAAAGTTTTCCCATGATTAAAGGTTTTATTCTGTAAGAGATTCTGCATTGCATTGAGGTTATCATCGAAAATAAGCAAATTTTCTTTTGCAAAATCCCCCTGCAATTCTTTGCCAAATGGAATTTGTAAAAACTCTTTTTGAGATTGAAAATGATTAAATAAATTCAGCATTGTTACACCTGATAAAGAAAATCTCTTAAAAGTAGGGCAGATAGAATGTTGTTATCTTTATATATTTGTGTTAGGATTTCAAACATTTTGTTTCTGCCATGAATATAGCATACGCCATCTAAGATTGCAATCTTGATAATATCTGCATTTAAAGTCATATTGAGCAGGCTCATCGCATCTTCGAGTTGAGCATTTTGATGTCCTCCAAAATCGCTCAAAAACTTTGCTTCACCAATAATTATTTTTCCATTGAATCTTGCAATAAAATCCAAGCCTTTTAAGCGTGTATAGCCTAAATTTTCTCTTGCAAATTCTTGCATAGTTAAATCTGAAGCATTCAAAATAGCATTTTTATTAGTATCTTTAAATTCCTCTAAACTCACAGGCTGGATTCCTAAAACGCCGCTATTTACCCATCGCTTGAAGAGTGGTCCGATTTGTCGGTTGGTTTCTTTGGGCTGGGAGAGGTTTTCATAAATCTTATCGAGCCCCATTTCTGTTAGCCTACCACAGATTCTTGCTATTGTCGCTGGATTGCGCTTGATAGCAGTTCTGTCACGTCTCAAATAGGCAATATATGAATCTTTGATTGGAAATAAATCAAAATCAAGCAGAGATTCTATCATTGTTTCTTGCTGATTACAATTAAATGCTTTTTCAAAGCTATTCCATTTCGCAGAATCTATATCCCTGATATTATCGGGACACATGGGATAGACTCTAAAAAGCTGGTCTAAATAATCTCGTTGGTTAGCTAATTCTATGCTTTGACTAAGAAAATGATTCATGCTATCTTCCTTTCNTTTTCTCTAAATGCCCTACAATATTATTGTGCTCTTTTTCTTGTATATTGAGTGGGGATTTGAGGAATTGTCTTATTTTTTCCATGTAATATGCCCATTCATATTATGCTTTTCATAAACTTTTAACACATCTTCTAAAAAATCTATCAGTTCTTTCTGATTTGCATTTTTAGCAGCCTCTAACATTCTTATAAACATTTTTTTGCCCGTTTCGGTTTGTTTAAGATTTTTCTTTAGAAAATTGTGTTTTGCACAAAGAGTTTGCCCATTTTCCAATGTGGCTCTGCCACCCAAATCTTTTGGCTTGATATGGTCAATATGTAATTCTACTCCTTCTTTTTTGCCCATTCCACAAATGACACATTGATAATTATCTCGTTCTAAAATTTGTTTTTTAAGTGTTGGAGTAAAGTCCTCTAGGTCGTCCCTTAAAGCAACAAAATCAGGGTCGTAGCGATAAACACCTTTTGCAATTTTTTGCAAGTATCCTTTTTGATGAAGACTCCTAATTCCTCTATCGGGGTCTCTAAAAACCTTGTTTGTGCGCTCTTGCCATTGCTTAGTTACCCAATCAACAACTTCTGGATGTGGAATATCTCTGTTTGGATTTGCTTTGAAAAATTCCATTATTAAATCAAGCTGACTATTGATTTTATTGCTCATCAAACAATCCTTTCTCTTTCTCGATTATTTCTAAAAATCTATTTTTTGCTAGCTCGCAATATTTGTTATCCAACTCAATGCCTATAAACTGACGCTTATTAAGATAAGATTCTATCATTGTTGTACCACTACCACAAAATGGGTCGCACACCATATCATCCACATAAGAAAAAAGTTTGATACATCTTTTAGGTAATTCTCTAGGAAAAGGTGCAGGATGTCCAACGCGCTTTTTAGATTCTCCGTTGAATGTCCATAGTCCATTTGTCCAATTCATAAATTCCTCTTTGCTAATATCACTCTGCCCTTTATATTTTTTCTTCCATTCGCCCTTATAAAGCACTAAAATAAGTTCCACAGGGGCTATCACATAGGGAGCAGAAGCACTAAGCCAACTCCCCCATGCTGTGCGTCTTGAGATGTTGCCCTCATTCCATATAATTGTGCTATGATAATTCCAACCCACTTTTTTAGCAATAGTTGTAATGTCTGCCCCCACGCTTTGCTGCCCGCCTTTATTTTTATCTAATGGAATATTAAGGCAAAATCTTGCTCCTTCTTTTGCCCAAAAATAGCAATTTTCTATCCATTGTCTGCTAAATTCTAAATATTCTTTATAGTCATCAGAATCTATATTGGAGTTATATTCTATGCCCACATTATAAGGTGGAGAAGTGATGATTAAATCAAGGCTTTCAGATTCTAATGCTGCTTTGTTAAGCGCGGAATCGTTATGTAAAGCGATATTGTTATAACTATATAAATAATGATGTGTTTGATTGTTTTCTATAAAATCGTAGGTATCTACCATTTTGTTTGTCCCCATTTTTTATGATTTTTGTTATAATCCATTGGGCTTACTTTTCCATATCTCGAGGCACAGCAATCTCAACCAAATTGCCGTCAGGGTCTTTGAGATAAATCGAATCGAGCTTTGCAGTTGCTCCATTGCGTTCGACAATGCCCATTTCTATTTTTGCCCCCTTTGATTCTAGCTTTCTTTTGATTTCTTTGATGTCGCCCTTTGCGAGTAGGCAAAAGTCCAAAGCCCCATCGCAAGCCTTGCTCGCCGCTGGTTGAAACTCGCCAAAGCGTTGGTGGATATTGATTTTTTGACTGCCAAAGCAGATTGCATAACGTCCATTTTGCTCTTTGATTTCGCATTCGAGAATCTCGCCATAGAATGCGAGGCATTTTTGAATGTCTTTTGTGAGCAAGACGATATGGTCTATGGATTGTATCATTTTTTGCCTTCCTTTCCTTTTTTCTCTAAAAGTTCCACAATCTCATTGTGTCCATTTGCTTTTGCATAATCTAAAGCCGTTTTGCCTTTTTCATCTTGAATATTAATATTAGCTCCTGCATTGATTAATTCTCTAGCCGTTTCAGTCTTACCATGCTCTGAAGCAAATATTAAAGCAGTATAGCCCCATACGCCTTGAATATTGAGATTAGCGCCCGCTTTTATTAATGTTTTTACTACTTCTGTATAACCATGTATTGAAGCCCATATTAGGGCAGTATAACCATATACATTTTTAATGTTGACATCAGCCCTTGCCCCTATTAATTCTTTAACTATTTCAGTATTGCTATTTATTGAAGCCTGTATTAAAGCAGTGTAGCCATCTTTATCTTGAATGTTGACATCAGCGCCAGCCCTTATTAGTTCTTTAACGATTTCAGTATAATCATTATATGAAGCCAACATTAAAGCAGTCCAACCTCGTTCATTTTGAATATCAATATCCATTCCTGCATTTAACAACTTCCTCACAGTTGCTATATCTCCATTTTGTGAAGCCAATAAAAAGCCCTCTTCATCTTTGGTTAGTGCATAGAGGTTGGTGGAGATTAAAACTAAAAGGATAATAACTAAGATTTTCTTCATTATTTTTGCCCACCTTTGCTTAAAAGCTTTGTTATATCGTTATATCCTTTCTCTTTTGCATAATCTAAAGCTGTTTTACTATATTCATCTTTAATATTAACATCAGCCCCAGCCTTTATTAGTTCTCTAACTATTTCAATATACATACATCTTGTAGCCCATATTAAAGCAGTAGAGCCATATTTATCTTGAATATCCATATCAGCCCCAGCCTTTATTAATTCTTTAACTGCTTCAGTATGACCATGATATGAAGCATTTATTAAAGCAGTATCACCATATTCATTTTGAATATTTAAATTAGCACCTGCTTTTATTAATTCTTTTACTATTTCTATATGACCTTTTCTTGTTGAAGCATGCGTTAAAGCAGTATTGCCTTTTTCATAATTTTTATTAACATCAGCACCCACTTTTATCAGTTCTCTAACTATTTCTGTATGACCTTCATACGAAGCATTCATGAAAGCAGTAGAACCATAT